>CAZZVQ010000171.1:0-8763 GCA_964657565.1 uncultured Acetobacteraceae bacterium | reverse complement strand
CATCCTCCGCGCCGCCCCCGTCACCCTCGCGCTCGCCACCGGCGCCGCCGCCATCTGGCTCACCGCCGGCCTCTGCATCGGCCTCGCCGGTGCCGCCTGGCGCGGCGCCGGCGCGCTCGCCAGCGCCCTCGGCCTGATCGGCGTCTCCATCCCCGTCTTCTGGCTCGGCGAGATCGTCAACCTCCTCACCCAAGACCGCCTCCGCCCCTGGTTCACCTGGGTCCCCCCGCTGGGTCTTCGAAACCCCGGCTGGACCGACACCGCCCTCGCCTACGTCCTCCCCTGCACCACCCTGGCCATCCTCTACGCCGGCATCTACGGCCGCGTCCTGCGCACCAGCCTCGCCGACGCCTACCGCCAGGACTACATCCGCACCGCCCGCGCCAAGGGCCTCGGCGAAACCCGCATCCTGCTCAAACACGCCCTGCGCAACGCCCTCCTTCCCCTCCTCGCCCTGTTCGGCCTCGATTTCGGCGCCCTCATCGGCGGCGGCACGCTGCTCGTCGAAATCGTCTTCGGCCTGCGCGGCGTCGGTCAGCTCACCTACGGCGCGCTCCGCGACCTCGATCTCGCCATGGTCATGGCCTGCGTCCTCTACGCCTCGATCTTCGTCGTCCTGGCCAACGCCGCAATCGATCTACTGCAAGCGGCCCTAGACCCCCGACGCCGTTAACGGCTTAACTACCGCCATGCAGATCAAACCCGTGGATACCTTCGACTACGTCGTCTTCGGCGCCACCGGCGACCTGACGATGCGCAAGCTCCTCCCCGCCCTCTATCACCGTTTCCGCGACAAGCAGTTCCTCGCCGAGTGCCGCATCATCGGCACCGCCCGCTCGCCGCTCGACGACGACGAGTTCCGCCGCCGCGCCGCCGACGCACTGGAGAGCTTCGTCGGCAAGACCGAGCGCGAGCCTGCCATCGTCGCCGAATTCCTCGGCATGCTCCATTACGCCCGCGGCGACTCCACCGTCCCCGGCGGTCTCGAGGAACTCTCCAAGCTTCTCGAACCCCACCCCGACCGCATCCGCGTCTTCTATCTCGCCACCTCGCCGGCGATCTACGGCCCCACCTGCCTCAACCTCCAGGCCGCCGGCCTGTCCGGCAACGGCGCCCGCGTCGTGCTCGAAAAGCCCATCGGCCACGACCTCGCCTCCGCCCGCGCCGTCAACGACACCGTCGGCCGCGTCTTCGACGAGGCCTACACCTTCCGCATCGACCACTACCTCGGCAAGGAGACCGTCCAGAACCTCATGGCGCTCCGCTTCGCCAACGTCGTCTTCGAGCGCCTCTGGAACGCCGACGTCATCGACCACGTGCAGATCACCGTCGGCGAAACCGTCGGCGTCGAGGGCCGCGGCGACTACTACGACACCTCCGGCGTGCTCCGCGACATGGTGCAGAACCACCTGCTGCAGCTCCTCTGCCTCCTCGCCATGGAGCCCCCCGCCAGCCTCGAGGCCGACGCCGTCCGCGACGAGAAGCTAAAGGTCCTCCGCGCCCTCAAGCCCATCGCCCCGCACGAGGTCGGCCAAGTCACCGTCCGCGGCCAGTACGCCAGCGGCGCCATCGACGGCAAGTCCGTCCCCGGCTACCTCGCCGACCTCGGACCCGGCCGCACCAGCCGCACCGAGACCTTCGTCGCCGTCAAGGCCGAGATCCAGAACTGGCGCTGGGCCGGCGTCCCGTTCTACCTCCGCAGCGGCAAGCGCCTCCCGCAGAAGGTCAGCGAGATCATCGTCCAGTACCGCAACGTCCCCTTCAGCATCTTCGGCCGCGACGCCGGCGAGCTCAGCGCCAACAAGCTCGTCATCCGCCTCCAGCCCAAGGAGGGCATGCGCCTGACCATGATGACCAAGGACCCCGGCCCCGGCGGCCTCCGTCTCCTCCCCACCGACCTCGACATCAGCTTCGAGCAAGCCTTCGGCACCCGCTTCCCCGACGCCTACGAGCGCCTCCTGATGGACTGCGTCCGCGGCAACCCCACGCTGTTCATGCGCCGCGACGAGGTCGAGACCGCCTGGTCCTGGGTCGAACCCATCATCGAGGCCTGGCACGACCAGCGCGAGGCCCCCCGCCTCTACCCCGCCGGCGCCTGGGGCCCCACCGCCGCCATCGCCCTCATCGAACGCGACGGCCGCACCTGGCACGAAGAACTCGGCTAACACCCTCCGAAACCACTTGTAGGGCGGAACAGCGCAGCGCATTCCGCCTCCGAGCACCACGACGTCCCGCGAGACTTCCCGCTTGATGAGCCGCACCGTCCAAGTAACGATTGCTGGACTGACCACCAGCAATCTCGGCGCAAGCGTCTCCCAAGACGCCAACTACATCAATATTTGCGGTAACCAGAGCAACGCAAAATCCGTTACGCCGCTTTGACCTCCATCTCCCCCAGATACGCCTGCCGTATATCCTCGTGCTCCCGCAGCTCCGCCGCACTCCCCGACAGCACCACCACCCCCGTCTGCAACACATAAGCCCGGTGCGCGATCTGCAGCGCCATCGCCGCATTCTGCTCCACCATGAAGATCGTCATCCCCTGCTTGTTGATCTCCTGGATGATGTCGAACACCTGTTCCACATACAGCGGCGACAACCCCATCGACGGCTCGTCCATGCAGATCAGCCGCGGCCGCGCCATCAGCGCCCGCCCGATCGCCACCATCTGCTGCTCTCCGCCCGAAAGCGTCCCCGCCAGCTGCGTCCGCCGCTCCTTCACCCGCGGAAACAGCCCATACACCCGCTCCAGATCCTCCTCGAACTGCGGCCCCTTCTTCTGCGTATACGCCCCCATCTCGAGATTCTCGTAAACCGTCATCCGCGGAAACAACCGCCGCGCCTCCAACACCGGCGCGATCCCCCGCGTCACCCGCGCACTCGTGGAAAGCTTCTCGATCGGCTCCCCGTCGAACACCACGCTCCCCGTCGTCGGCCGCACCACCCCCATGATCGTCTTCATCGTCGTCGACTTGCCGCACGCGTTCCCACCAAGTAACGCGATGATCTCGCCCGCCTGGATGTCGTAATTGACGTCCTTCAAGACATGCAGGTCGCCGTAATGCGTATTCACGTTACGGAACTCGAGGATCTTGCTTGGCGGACTATTAAACAACCTCTTTCTCCAACGCCGCCCGCGCCCCGCGGCCCAAATACGCCGTCAACACCTGCTCGTTCCGCCGCACCTCGTCCGGCTTCCCCTCCGCGATCTTGTCGCCATGATCCAGCACCACCACGCTGTCCGCCAACCGCGTCACCACGTCCAGCTTGTGCTCGATGATCAGGATCGACAGCCCGCTCGCATGCAGCGACTTGATCTGCTCCGCCAGCTCCAGCGTCTCCGCCGGGTTCATCCCCGCCGTCGGCTCGTCGAGCAACAACAGCCGCGGCCGCGACGCCAACGCCCGCGCGATCTCGACCCGGCGCCGGTTCGCATACGACAACCCATTCACCGCCTGCGCCACCCGCGGCGCCAGCCGGTTGCCGAACAGCGCGATGATGTCCAGCACCGCCTCGCGCGAACTCTCCTCCTCCGCCTTCTGTCCCGGCGTCCGCAACACCGACGCCACCGGCCCCGCCGCCAGCCGCGCATGCCGCCCGATCAGCGCGTTCTCCAGCACCGTCAGCGTCGGGAACAGCCGGATGTTCTGGAACGTCCGCGCCACCCCCAGCGCCAGGACCTGATGCGGCTTCAGCCCCAACAGTTCCCGCCCGCCGAAACTGATCGTCCCCTCCGCCGGCACCAACCCGGTAATGACATTGAACAGCGTCGACTTCCCCGACCCGTTCGGCCCGATCACCGCCACCACCCCGCCCGCCGGCACCGTCAGATTGACCTTGTTCAGCGCCACCAACCCGCCGAACCGCACCGTCACATCCCTGATCTCGAGCGCCGCCCCTTCCCCCCATTCCGCGACATTGCCCAGATTACGGAACCCGCCCCGCGCCACCTCCGCGTGCTGCGCGTCGTAGTCCAGCCCCGGCGTCCGCCGCACCGCCGGGATCAACCCCTCCCGCCGATACAGCATCATCCCGATCAGGATCACCCCGAACAGCAACTGCGACCACTGCACCAAATCCACATGCTGCAGCCACACGCTCCCCGTCGAGATCCCCACCTCCTGCGTCATCCGGCTCAGGCTCGGCAGGAACCAGCTCTGCATCAATTGCAGCAGCACCGCCCCCAGCACCACGCCCCAAACGCTCCCCATCCCGCCCAGCACGACCATCACGATCAGCATCGAACTGACGTTGAAGTTGAACATCTCCGGCGTCGCCGTCTGCAGCTTGGCGACGAAATACACCCCCGTCATCCCCGCGAACGCCGCCCCGATCGCAAACGCCATCAGCTTGTACTTGACCGGGTTGACCCCCATCGCCGACGCCGCCGTCTCGTCTTCCCGGATCGCCATCCACGCCCGCCCGATCCGGCTATCCCGCAACCGCACCGACGTGAAGATCAGCAGCGCGATCAGCCCAAGCCCCACGTAGTAATAAGGAACCGCATCGATCCCGAAATTATACCCGAACAGATGCGGCGGCTGGATCCCGTTCAGCCCCGCCGCCCCATTCGTCACCGACGTCACGTTGCGCGCCACGATCGGCACGATCTCGCCGAACCCCAGCGTCACGATCGCCAGGTAATCGCCCCGCAGCCGCAGCGTCGGCGCCCCGAACGCGATCCCGCACAGCGCCGACACCATCGCCGCCAGCGGCAGCGCCAGCCAGAACGACAGCGTGAAATGCACCAGGTCCGGCCCCCCCTGGTTCAACTTCTCGACCAACCCCACCGCCGCGAACGGGTCCCAAAACCCCGACCACTCCGGCATGATCTGGAAGCTCGTCAGGATGCCGTAGAAATACGCCCCGATCGCAAAGAACGCCGCATACCCCAAATCCAACAACCCGGCGAACCCAACCACCACGTTGAGCCCCAGCGCCAGCGCCGCATACGACATCGCATTGGCCAGCGCATCGATATCCGCATCGTTGTCCCACACCGACGGCAACAGCAGCAGGCACACCGCGATCACGTAGATCACGAACAGCCGGTTCCGGTCCCGCGGGATGCCCATGATCGGCTTCGAGGCCGCGAGCCCGGTTTCCTGTGCCCCGGTCCTCGGGCTGAAGATGCCGCCCCCACTCATGACTTGTTCGGCGCCAGCCGCCCCAGCAATCCCGCCGGTTGGAACACCAGCACCAGCACCAGCAAGCTGAAAATGACCACATCCGCCCAGGCCGACCCGATCGTCTGCCCCGCGAACGCCTCGATCAACCCGATCAGCACGCCCCCGACCATCGCCCCCGGCACGTTGCCGATCCCGCCCAGCACCGCCGCCGTGAACGCCCGCAGCCCGGCCCCAAATCCGATGTCGACCTTCGCCAGATTATAGTACAGCCCGAAGATCATCCCGCACGCCCCCGCCAGCGCCCCGCCGACGAAGAACGCCGTCCCGATCACCCGATCGACCTCGACCCCCATCATCCGCGCCGCATCCGGATCCTGCGCCGTCGCCCGCATCGCCTTCCCGAGCTTCGTGTAACTCACGAAATACGTCAGCGCCCCCATCAGCCCCAGCGAGATCGCCCAGATCGCGATCTCGCGGACCCGCAGCACCGCCCCCCCAACCTCGAACTGCACCGGCGGAATCGGATTGGGAAAATTCTTGCTATCCGACCCCAACGTCAGCAGCACCACGTTGAACAGCACATACGACACGCCGATCGTCGTGATCATCGCCGCCGGCCCCTTCACCGCCGCCAGCGGCCGCAGCAGGAACCGCTCGATCGACATGCCGATCAGCCCACACACCAGCATCGAAACGAAGAACCCGGTCAACAGCACGCCCACCAGCGGCAGCCCGGTCAGGATCGTCTGCTGCCCCGACAGCCCGAACGCCTGCAGCGTCAGCATCGCCACCATGCTGCCGACCATGAAGACATTGAAATGAGCGAAGTTGATGAGTTCAGCGATGCCGTAGACCAACGTGAACCCCAAGGCGAGGAGCGCATACATCGCCCCGAGGCTCAACCCGTTGATGACCTGCTGAACGACGATGTCGACCGAGGTCATGCCGTCATCCCCTCAAGAGAAAATACTCCCTCTCCCTCCGGGAGAGGGTCGGGGTGGGGGCCTTCCTCAGCTCATCGGCGCGGTGCCGATATACTTGTACTGCGCCGTCGGATCATCGAGCGGCGCCTTGTCGTCCTTGGTGATCTGGAACACGCTGATCACCTTGTTCTTCAAATCGCCATTCGCGTCGAACTCGACCGACCCGATGAGCGTGCTCTTCAAATCCACATGCTGGATCGCATCCCGCACGCTGCTGCGGTCGACCGCCTTCTTCGCCTTCACCAAGTCCTTCACCGCTTGAATGACGACTTCCGCCGCCGTGTAGCACGTGACGGTGTAGTCATCCGGGTGTTGATTGAACTTCTTGAAGTAAGCGTCCCCGAACGCCTTGGCCCGCGAGTTCGTCGTCTCGTCGAAATGCGGCGACGCCACCGTCGCATACCACCCCTCGACCGCCGGGAACCCGGCGCCCTTCAACAGGTCGGCGCTCTGCATCCCGTCGCCGCCCGCCTTGATCACTTTCGGAATGATGTCGTACGCCTGCTTGGCCAGCTTGACCCCGGCCTGCCCCACGCCGCCGTAATAAACCGCGTCCGGGTTCATCGACTTGATCTTGGTCAGGATCGACGAATAGTCGACCGCCTTCGGGTCCAACTTGTCGCGCCCGAGGATCTTCACCCCCTTCTTCTCCGCCTGCCCCTGGAACGCGTCCGCCAGCCCCACGCCGTAGGCGCCCGTGTCGTCCAACACGTACACCGACTTCACCTTCAGCTTGTCGGCCATGTAGTTGGCCATGTTCGGCCCCTGGAACGCATCCGTCGCCACCGTGCGGAAGTAGATCGCCTTGCCGGCCGGCCGGTACTGCGCAGCGAATTTCGGATCCGTGATGTCCGGGTTGGTCGAGGCCGGCGTGATGATCGCCAGGTCGCCCTGGCTGAGGATCGGCGCCATCGCCTTGCCGGCGCCCGACATCGCCGGGCCCAACGCCGCGATCGTCGCCTTGTCCGAGATCATGGAGCGCGCGTTGGTCGCCGCCTGCGCCGGGTCATACTGTCCGGCGGTCGGCGTGGCATCGTCGAACTTGACCAGCTGGAACGTGTAGCCCGGCACCTCCTTCTTTTCGTTCGCCTCGTCGAACGCATAGATCGCGCCGTTGGCCATGCGGGCCGAGCTCTCCGCGTCCGCCCCGGTGAACGAAAGATTCAACCCGACCTTGAGAACCTTATCGGCCGCCTGGGCGTCCGAACCGAAGCCGGCGCCGCTCGCGACCATCGTCGCCGAAAGCAGAGCCGTTTTGAGGGTGGCGCGACGTGAGATCATCTATCAGGCCCTCTAGAGTTGCATACCAGCTCTTCAACCAGAGCACGCTCCGAGGGGCCTCGCAAGCGCCATGCCGCGCGCCGATCACCCCAACAGCGACGCCCGCGCGCTCACGAACTCCTCCACCGCGCCCGCCAATTGATCGAACTCTGCCTCTCCAAGCGGCAAACTGAGCGCCATGAAGCCCCGCCGTGGCATCGTATAGACCCCCTGCGCCAGCAGATCGTAGAACAGCAGCTCGCGCACCTTCGCGTTCCCCTGCGCCGCATCCCCCGGCGACCGGATCGTCCCCCGCCGCGCATGGAACGCCAGCATCGACCCGATCCCCGTCACCTGCAGCGCCGCATCCGCCCGCGCGCAGATCGCGTTCAACCGCTCCCGCAGCCGGTCCCCGCGCCCGTTCAGCGCCACCGCCGCCTCCGCCGTATACACCTCGCCCAACCCGGCGATCCCCGCCCGCAACGAGAACACGTTGTTGTTGTACGTCCCCGAATGCTGCAACGGCACCGCCCCGCGAGGATCGTACCGCTCCATCAGGTCCGCCCGCCCCCCGAACGCCCCCGCCGTCATCCCGCCGCAGATGTATTTTCCCAGTGACGTCAGGTCCGGGATAATTCCATACCGTCCCTGCAGCCCGCCCGGCCCCAACCGCGACGTCATCACCTCGTCGAAGATCAGCACGATCCCATGCCGCGCCGTCCGCTCCCGCAACATCTCCAGGAACGCCACATCCGCCGCGATGCACCCATTGCCCCCCAGCATCGGCTCCACGATCACGCAGGCCAGTTCGTCGGCATGCGCCTCGATCAACGCCGCCGTCCGCTCCACATCGTTGTACGGCGCCACCACCGTCGGGATCGGCACGTTCAGCGGATTATCCGCCGCCGTGAACGTCAGCAACCCGCCATGATAACACCCCGCGAACCCCAGCACGCTCGGCCGCCCCGTCATCACCCGCGCCGTCTGCACCGCGAACATGTTCGCCTCGGTCCCCGAATTGCAGAACCGCACCTTTTCCAACGACGCGAACCGCCCCGTCAGCAACCCGGCCAGCTCCCCCTCCAGCGCCGTATGCCCGCCGAAATTCCACCCCAACGCCAGCTGCGTCTCGATCGCCCGCTTGATCGCCGGATGGTTGTGCCCATACACCCCCGCCGTCGCCTCCCCCAGGAAGTCGACCACCCGGTGCCCATCCTCATCCCACAGGTAACAGCCTTCCCCCCGCGCCCACGCCACCGGAAACGGATCGCTGAACACTCCCGTCCGCGTATTCCCCCCCGGCAAGCTCCCCAGCGCCCGCTCATGCACGACCCGGCTCCGCGGCCGCTTCGCCGCGAACCTCTCCTTCGCCTCCGCCAGCGCCTCCCCCA
>CAZZVQ010000170.1:0-8770 GCA_964657565.1 uncultured Acetobacteraceae bacterium | reverse complement strand
CCTACACCGTGCGGGTGACCCGTAGGACGCATAAGCGGAGAGCCATGCGCCGCCTTGCGGATTAACGGGTCAGGGTCCGTGCGGGCCGATATCATATTAGGGTGTCTGTTCAGCCGTCTACGCCTCCCCGATGGCCCCCTTCCTCCACTCCGTTCTCCGCCTGGTGGCCTTCAGCGGTCTCGCCCAACATCTGTCGGAAATCGCCTTCGGGCGGCTCGGCATGCGTGCTGTCGGGGCGGGGCTCGGGTGCCACGGTGCTGACCGCCGCGATGGCTGCGGTGACACGTCCGTCGATGTCAGTGACGGACGACATACCTTGAAGCCGTCGATCATCGCCCGCAGCACGGGAGATACGGGGACGGTATCCTCGCGGGTGAGATCGCCTGCCTCGATCAGGTCAGTCAGTACCGAGCTACTGGCGTGCCGGGCTTGCAGAGGCTCACGTGCCGGGGCTGAGAGCATCAAGGGCACGTTGAGGCGGATCGGACCGTCGCTACTGATTTTGGCAAAGAACAGTCTGGCGTAGATGCGGCGCCCACCGAACAGCACGATCGCCTCGCCTTCTAGCAGACGCTGCAAGTCGTTCCACTCGACCCGGGCGACCTGGCGCATCTCGGCTTGCTGCGCCTCGCGGTAGACGCCATCGCTGCTGCCCTGGAAGGAGGTCGCCTGTGTCACGTAGGTCTGGCCGGCCGTCTTCTCGATCCAGTCGCGGGTGCGCTGCGCGTCCTGCTGCCGCATGGCGATCGTCAGGTTGGCGTTGCCGAGCAGCGAAGCGGTCTTCTCGCCCAGCCGTGCCCAGATGCCGGATACTTCCTGAAAGCCAAGCCAGAACATGATGTTGAGACCACGTCCCATGGCGAGCATGCGGTCCATGCCGTTGGTGGCATAGTAGGCCAGCTCGTCGAAGGCGACGTGGAACGGACCCTCGCCCATGCCGGGCTTCAGCGAGAAGATCTCGCTGGAGTCTCCGGACAGCCGCGCCCCGAGCAGCTGCGCCATCATCCCGCGCAAGCTCGCCACCACGATCTTGCCCAAGGCGGCCAAGGTGTCATCCGAGTTCTCTAGCGCCGGGAGGTTCACGATCAGGATGCGGCGGTTCAGCACCACGTCGCGCATGTCGACGTCGCCGCTCAGCACCTTGAAGATGTGTCCCAAGCTGACGGCCAGCTGAGTGAAGGTGGCGGTAAAATAGAATAGCGCGAAGCCGTGCTGCTTGCTCGGCTCGTCGCCCTTCTGCTCGTTGTAGGGCACCGACGTATCGTAGCCTGGCAGTTCGCCCAGGTAGGCGCTGGCGGGATAAATGATGTCCTCCGGCATGTCCGGCACGGCGATCTCGATGACCTTGCCGGTCTCCGGGTCACGTGAGCAGAAGATGCGCTGGGTCGCGAGCATCCAGATGCCCCGCAGATCCAGCGCGAAGCGGATGGTCTCGATGTTGATCGGCACGCCCTTGTGGTCGCGCATCCAGACCAGCACCGGGGTCATGGTGCCGATCAGTGCCACGGCGCGGGCGCGGAACACGCCGTTGCTGTCGTTGGATTGCTGATCACCGAGTTGGCTGGCCAGCAGTTCGCGGATCGCGTCAGCGTTACCGGTCGCAAACGGGTTGAAGGTGTTGGACTCCTTCACGCCGCTCGCGGTCAGCAGGTTGATCGAGAGCAGGTCATCCTCACGCCCGAACGCCCGGGCTAGAGCGTAAACCTCGCCGTAAAGCTTGTTGTCCGCCTTGCCGTCGACCAGCACGAAGCCGCTGCCCTGGGCCAGCGCGTTGCTGAGCAAGCTCAGGATCGCCGTCGTCTTACCCGCGCCCGTCGTGCCCGGGATGGTGGCGTGCTGCCGAGCGTCCTCGTTGGTGATCCAGATTTCCTGACCGTTCTCCTGATCCCAGCCGATGAAGATGTCGCCGGCTGCCATCCGGGCGCGGCGTGTCCCAGGATCCGGGTAGCCATAGTCGAGGCACCCGGCACTGCGGGGCAGTCGGATCGGAGCAGTAGCGCGCCGGGTCAACACCCAGCCCGCATAGAGCAGCGACGCCGGCAGGGTGAGGTCGAGGCATGCCGGGTAGAAGAAGGTAGCGCCGGCCGCCCCGGCCAGCACCAGGGACGAGGCGGAGCTGCGCAGTCCTTCAGCCAGCTTTGTCGTGAACGGCCGCACATCGCGCAGGCCTTCGACGCCGGTCCGCTCGAAGCGCTCCTGCGGCCCAAGGATCTCGCGCCGGATCATCGACACTTCAGTTCTCAAGCCCAAAGGCGTTGCGGCTCGGTGCGGGTGCGGGCGCCCCGGGAACGTTCGGGCCGGGCGTCATTGCCGTAGCCCCAGACTGCTGGGGTGCCCGGGCGGGAGGAATGATCTGTGGCGGTGTCGCCAACTGGCGCTGGATCTCTGGCAGACCGCCTGCAGGGCTTGGTGTCGGCAGCTCTGGCACCGCAACGCCGCCGAGGGCAGGCATCGGCCGCAGATTAGAGAGGTCATTCGAGGCAGGGCGATGACCAAGCTGATATCCGCCAACCGTGGCAGCCACGATCGCCACGCCGAAGATCAAGCTCGTCCAGCCGCTGACGGAATATCTGACGACCTTCTCGGCGGGCCGCTCCGCGTCACCGATATGGAGGTGAATATGGACTGTTCCGGTTTCTGGAAGCGGCAGGGTGATACCGTCGCCATCGGGTGCCGGTGTGCTGCCGCCCATGACCAGGCTTAGCCGGGATGCGCTCATTATAGCTCCTAAGTCTGCTTTGCCCGCTGATGCTCGGTCCGAACGGTGCGAATGGGCGCAGGAGTCTCAGCGCGTTAACGGCCTAGGCTAACAGAGCCGGCCCGTCGCGATGCACCGGGCCGGCCAGAAGTGGAGATGCGTAGAGGCGGCTCAGACCGATCCCTGATTGGCCTCCTCCTGACACAGATGCCGGAAGGTGATGCGGACAGAGTTGAGCGCCTGCTGAACTGCAGGAACGCTCAGGGGGCGCCGCATCGTCCGTTCCGCCGCCCAGTGGTCACGAGCACCCAGGGCTTCCACGCGCGGGTTCGGGTGGATGTTCTGACCCGGACCATCGCCGGGGAAGCCAAGTGAGTGCAGGGCATACCAGAGCGATCGGTCCACCAACTTCAGCGCGTTGAATGTCGCCGGCGGTAAAACGCCGGAGCGGCGTCGCGCCTCGTTCAGCACCGACATGAGGGCGGGCGTGGTGTAGGCATGCCGGTCCGCGATCTCGAGAGCCGGGCGGCGGAGGTCGGCATCGGCCAGCACGCCGTCGGCCGACCGGATCAGGGCGGTCGGAAACGCGAGGGGCCTGGCTGGCCCTGCCGGTCCCTCCCCCTTCTCACGCGGCAGCGCGTCGGCCAGATCGCCCAGCAGGTTGAAAACTTCTTCACGTCGGCCAGCCAGATGCAGTGCGAACACCGCGAGCATGCAGCGCTCGTGTGGCGCGGCGTTATCCAGACCCTGCCATTTGGAGCCAAGCTGGCGAATCAGGTGCCGCTTGGCCGCAACCTCATCGAGGCTGCCATCTCGCTGCGTGGCGTAACGCTCCACCCACTCGTCGACGCGCAGCGCCGGATCAGCCGGGCATGGCTCACCTTTTCCGATGTTGACCAGCTGTAGCCGGCGACCAAGCGAAGCGCTCGCGGACCGGAAGAAGCGCGCCTGCTCCTGCCGCAGCCTGGCGAGATCGAACTGGCGGCAGTAGCGCGCCGGCGCCGCACGCAGGTAGCACACCATGGCGAGGAACAGCATGAGGGCGGCAGCCGGGATGCGGAAGAACCCGCCGACATAATTCATGAGGCCTAATAGCTGCCAGATATCGGCCTTCTCAGGATGTGCCGCCAACACACTGGCATCCTGCTGGGCATACTGTTTGGTGAAGTGCGCGATGAACCGCATCTTCCAGTGCTGCAGCTGGAACACGCCCCGGCTGATCTCGGAGTGGTAAATGAGCCAGGCCTGGTAGGCGAAGAAGCCGAGGCCGATCAGGATGATGGCGCAGCCGATCGCCATGTAGTCGTCGTTGGACGCCCACGCGGCACGACCGCCGCCGGAAGAGTGGTGCATCATGTTCAGCCTCCAACGGCCGCGACGGAGCGCGGAGTGGCGTTGCGCGAGACGAGATCCTGCAGTCGGAGCACCTGGCGCAGCACCAACCGCAGGTAGGTCGCTTTGTGCTCAGGGGAGTGGGAGTGGTAAAACGCCACCCCTTCCCAGAAATCGCCGCGCGCCTCGTCGATCCCTGTCCGCAGTATCCAGGCGCCGGCCTCGACGTTGGCGCAGAAGGAGTTCAGCAGGGCATCCCGCGTAGCCTCGAGACCTGCCCGCCAGTGGCGAGCCACCGCTGGAATCCAGATCTGGTTGATCTGCATCGGACCGATGTCCACGGTGTCGTTTGTATTCTGGCTGACCCGCCCGAGTTTGCCGCCCTCGACGTTCAACAGGATCATCAGCACACCGGGTGGAAGCCGGTGGGCCGCAGCGGCAGCGTTGATGCAATCCGTGACCATGGCCATGCGGCTTTCCGCCGGCGATGCAGCCGGCTCCGCAGCAAGGACGGGCGCCGCCGAAAGCAGGGTGGTCACGAGGCCAGCGAGCAGCCTCATGGCGAGGGTCCTACCGCTGGCCGCGTATGACGCGCGTTGCGATGGCGATCCTGCGCCGCCTGCCATACCGCATCCAGATCGTTGACCAGCAGCATGTCCGGCCGGGCGACCTGGGCGGTCGCCTCCATGACCGAGAGCATCACCGCCGAGAACGGGCCGCTGCCAATGCCACGCACGCGGTAGCCGAGCAGAGCCTGCGGATCCTGCGCGAGGTCGAGGGCGAAGCCTTTTCCGGTCGCCTCCCGCCATACGGCCTCACCGGCGGCCAGGAACACGGGAAGCAGTCCATCCGGGCGGCCTCCCGCTTCGGGCGAAAGCGTCAGGTGCTGGCCGGTAGCACCGTCCTGCAGGACAAGCGGCTTGCCGTCCTGGCGGATCAGCGCCTCGATGGTGAGGCCGACGACGGCCAGGTCCACGGGCCCGCTCATGCCAGCCTCCGGCGCTGCCAGGCCGGCACCGCGGGCCGGACCCGGCCAACCACCCAGCGCCGAACCACCCTGAACACGGCGGGCAGGGTGAGGCCGAACCAGCTGATGACGGTGAAGAACACCATGCCGGTGAGGCCGATGTAGAGCGTGGTCCACGACCAGTAGAGGACCGAGACCAACAGCGGGAAGCAGGCCCGGGCGTCGAGGAAGCCCACGCGCACGGGAAGGGAGGTGTAGCGCCACATCAGCCGGTGATCCTGATACGCTGGCGAGTTGCCTCTGCGTCCGTGATGCGGCCATCCTTCAGCGCAAGCTGGATGGCGACTTCGTAGGACTGACCGTGCTCGAGCACGGCTTGCTTCGTAATGTCCGGCCAATCGCTGGCATCGGACCGCATCAGCTTTTCCCGAAGAGCCTCGTTGAACACGAGGATCTCGCGCAGTGCGGTTCGCCTGCCGTCGGTGGAGAAGGCGAGGCGCTGATTGACGATCAGCCTCAGCGACTGCGCTGCCGAGCTCAGCAGGTTCTCACGTTCCTCGTTGCCGCACAGCGCCGCGATGCGCTGGATGGTGAGCGGCACGTTGTCGGCGTGGATGGTGGTGGTCAGCGTGGCGCCGAGCATGGCCGCATTGAGGGCGGCACTCATGGTGCCGGTGTCGCGGCACTCGCCCACGATGATGTCGGTCGGCTCGCGCCGGGTCGTGCCGCGAATGAACGCCTCGAAGCTCGGCAGGTCACGCGGGATCTCGCACTGGTCGATGGTCGAGGAGGGCCCTTTGAGCCGATCGAGCAGGAACTCGACCGGCGCCGCCGCTTCCAGGATGTTGTAGTTGCCATTTGGGTCCATCAGCTTGGCAACCGTGATGCCGCCGATCAGCGTGGACTTGCCCGACCCCGTCGAACCGCTGACGATCACCATTCCGCTCGCCGGCCTGCAGTTGCCGAGGATCATCGGCTCGACCAGTTGGTCCTGCAGCGGAGGTGGAAGGTCAGGGATCGGACGCAGCACCACATTCGCGCCGCCGCCCCGACTGGTCTGGGTCGGGGTGGCATTGAGGCGGAAACGCAGCCGTTTCGATCGGGTGACGTGGATCTCGTAAGCGACGTCGAAGTCCTGTCCGCCCTGCAGGCGTGCCGTTCCGTCAGCGCCGTAGAGATGGTTCACGATGGCAGCCATGTCCGCCTCATCCAGCGCATGCTGGGTGACGGCGAAGTTTCGGCCATGGATGCGCAGCCAAATTGGCTTGCCGGTGTGGAAGCTGATGCGCGAGGCACCCTGCTCGGTCGACCATGCGAGCAGACCATCGAGACCCGGTGCATGCCGGCGCGGCTCAGTGACCCAGCGCTGCCCCTCGTCGGGCCAGGTTTCCCGGCTGATCTTCGAGATTGCGTTCATCGGCGACATCCCGCGCCGGGCTGCCAGCGACGACGGTTCGCCTGCAGGCCAGGTTGGTCGGTGATCCGCACCGTGCGGTCGCCGATGCTCAGGCGACCGCGGCCGCCTTCGGTGGCGGCGTTGGCAAAGGACACGCGCGGCTCCTCCACCAGGCCGGCGCGGAGCAGAACCCGGTAGCGGGCCATGCCGATGATGTCGCGCTGCAGGCGCCCAAGGTCGGAAAGGAAGATTTCGACCGCCTGCTTCTCGCCCTGCGCCCAGCCCTCGGCGACGTTGCGGTTCCAGTATTCGACTTCCTTGCGGGAGCGCGGCAGGCCGGCGTCGGCGGGGTGGCGCGGCTTGCCCCAGGCCCGGACGAGGTAGGTGCGCCAGTCCGGTGGTGCCGAGGTGAGCTGGGCCTCGCGGGTGATCTCGAAGATGCAGCTGGTTTCCCGTGCGACCTGGCCGTTCTCGCCAAGCGCGAACGCCATTTGGGCTTCGCTGACGATTGGCGGACGCATCATGGTCTGGCCACCACCCACCGGCAGCACCAGAGCGCGGAAGTCGTAGGTGGTGGTCAGCTCGGCCTCGTAACGCCGGAGCATCTCGTTGATCGCGAACGATCGGCCGGCCAGACCGCCCTGGGCACCGTAGGTCAGGCCCGACTGCCGCAATATCTCGGCCCGGCCGGTTTCGAGCCCGTCGCCGTGCTCGTCACCGGGCCGGGTGGCCTGCAACGCTTCCAGCGAAGGTGGGGCATCACCGCCCACGATGCTCGGCGCCTCCCGGGCGCCCGTGATTGGCTGGTTCAGCGGATTGGCGAGCGCGGGGATCGCCGCGTCGAACTGCTCGACGCTGGGGAGGGGCGGCACCGCACCATTGGCAAGGTAGCCGGTCTCCGCCGCCCCAGCATTGCCGATCCCAAAGCCGCCCAGCACTGTAGCGGCGCAGAGCAGGCGCTGCAGTTTAGACATGGTGGATCACCTGGATACGGCGATTAACGGGGTCGACCCGAACCGTGGCGGCGCTGCCGGCTTGGTTGCCGAGCGCGGTCAGGGCGCCGATCAGGGTGGTGACGATTTTAGGGACGGCGACGGCCACCGGTTGGGGCTGCGACGGGCCGAACACCTCCACCCGGTAGCCCACTTCGGCGGCGACCCTGAGAACTCCTTCGTCCAGGGAGCCGTTCCAGGCGAAGCCGATGGGCCGCTGCAGCTCCTCCGGAACCACCGCGCCGGAGCGGGTCGGTGGCGGAAAGGCCGTAATCGCGGGCGACCCGACGGGAGCGATCGCCGGCGGCGTGGCCGTCACCGGCGCGATTGTCACGGCGCTTGCAGAGGCGACCGGCATTCGCGGGACCGTGACAACGGCCTGCTCCGGTGCTGCAAAGACCGGGGAAACCGACGCCGGCGAGGTGGCCATGGCAGGGATCGGGCGTACGGAGCGCAGGCCGTTCAACTCGCCCATTTGGTTGTTCACCAGATCCATCGAGCGCCGGAGCGCTACTTCTGGGTTCGCCATCCCAGTGGTTTCGATTTCTGTGGTGACGTCGCCGGCACACCCGGCCATGAGAACGAGGCTGGTCAGTGTGCCCGCGAGGCGTAGGCGCTGGGATGGCATTGAAAGGACCTCCGTCTATCGTCGATCGATGATGCGGAGACTCGGTGCGAATGGCGCAGGATGCTGCGTCGCGCCGGAAGTACGTTATGGAGTGGGGAGCGAAGCACGATTCGCGGCATGAACCGGGAGCAGGGTAGTCGTCCTAACGCCGGATTCGGCTGAAGGCGAAGCGTGGACGAAGGCTTCTTTCGGCGGTCACGACGAAACGGAACCGCCATGCCACCATTATTGCAACACGAGAGGAGCGCACAACGATGGGCGACGGCTATATGAAGGAGCAGGCCGAGGCTCTGGCGCAACACTTGCGGCTGACGGACGGCAAGTCGGGCTATGTCGAGGCCACGGCGGATAACTTCGTGGTCCATGTCCGCAAGAAGTGGCCGGGCAAGCAACTGACCGAATGGGATGGTCTCCCGGTCGAGTGGCACGAGAATGTCGGGACTAACAAGGCGGCCAACCGCTGATCCAGACACATAGACGACCTTGATTTTGACGAGATATCAGGTCACTGCACGGAATGGTCGTACATTTCGAGATTACGGACCAACCTGACCTTTCTGTAAAAACGGCGATCGCTGACACGCTGCTAGCCCACAACGTATAGCTACTCGGCAAGGCGGACATACGTCCTTTGGCCATTCTCCTTGACGCGGACGACGGCATTACGGTTACCGGCGGGTTATGGGCGCGTACGTCGTTTAACCCGCCTTATTCACCGCAGGTCAGGGATTCGTTGGCGGATGTAGCGTAAGTGCCT
>CAZZVQ010000169.1:0-8847 GCA_964657565.1 uncultured Acetobacteraceae bacterium | reverse complement strand
AAGAATGTTCTCTCGACGCTGCAACTGCGGCTGTGGCGGTGCGCCCGCCAGCATCGAGGAGGCCGTGGCCTCGTCGGTGCTGCGGGCCGCCATCCCGGGAGCGGCGCGGCGGCGGGATCTGCTGCGCGCGGTCGGCGCCGCTTCGGTGCTGGCCGCGATCGCCCAGGTATTCCCGCTCGGCGCGGCGACGGCGCTGGCGCAGGACGGCGGTAAGATCGAGAAGCCGACCCTCAAGATCGGCTTCATCCCGATCACCTGCGCCTCGCCGATCATCATGGCGCAGCCGATGGGATTCTACAGCAAGCACGGGCTGAACGTAGACGTCGTCAAGACCGCCGGCTGGGCGATCGTGCGCGACAAGGCAATGAACAAGGAATACGACGCGAGCCACATGCTCTCGCCGATGCCGATCGCCATCTCGCTCGGGATCGGGTCCAACCAGCAGGATTGGCAGCTGCCGGCAATCGAGAACATCAACGGCCAAGCCATTGTTCTGGCCAACAAGTTCAAGGACCGGCGCGATCCGAAGACGTGGAAGGGCATGCGGTTCGGCATCCCGTTCGACTTCTCGATGCACAACTACCTGCTGCGCTACTACCTGGCCGAGGCGGGCATCGATCCCGACAACGACGTGTCCCTGCGGGTGCTGCCGCCGCCCGACATGGTGGCCAATCTCCGCGCCGACAATATCGATGGGTTCCTAGGGCCGGACCCGGTCAATCAGCGCGCCGTCTATGACGGGGTGGGCTTCATCCACATGCTCTCGAAGGACATCTGGGACGGGCATCCCTGCTGCGCCTTCGCCGTGTCCAAGGCGTTCATCACCGAGAACCCGAACACGTTCATGGCGCTGTCGCGGGCGATCATCGATGCGACCGGCTATGCCAACAAGGCCGAGAACCGCAAGGAGATCGCCCAGGCGATCGCGCCGGCCAACTACCTCAACCAGCCGCCGATCGTCGTCGAGCAGGCGCTGACCGGAACCTATGCCGACGGGCTCGGCAACATCGTGCGGGTGCCTGACCGGGCCGGGTTCGACCCGTTCCCGTGGCAGAGCTTCGCGATCTGGATGATGACCCAGATGCAGCGCTGGGGGCAGCTCAAGCGCGAGGTCGACTACCAGCAGGTGGCGCAGCAGATCTATCTGGCGACCGACGCGGCGAAGTTCATGCGCGAGCAGGGCCAGACGCCGCCGAGCGCGAGCACGAAGACATTCGTGGTGATGGGCAAGATTTTCGACCCGGCCAAGCCCGCCGAATACCTCGCCTCGTTCCCGATCAAGCGGTGATCACCCGGCTACAGGCGCCGCTCGTCTCACTGGTGATCCTCGTCGCCTTCCTAGCGGCGTGGCAGGTGGCGGTCAGCGGAACCGCCCCGACCGGGCCGCCGATGGACCCGGAATACGCCAAGCTGATGGGCATCACCGCGACGACCGGCAAATCGGCTATGCCGGGTCCGATCGACGTGTTCCACGCCTTCGTCGAGATCCTGCGCGACCCGTTCTATGTCCGCGGCCAGAACGATAAGGGCTTGGGAATACAGCTTCTCTACTCGATCGCCCGGGTGGGGGTCGGCTACGGGCTGGCGGTGCTGGTGGCGATCCCGGCCGGGTTCCTGATCGGCATGTCGCCGCTGATGCGGCAGGCGCTCGACCCCTACATCCAAGTGCTCAAGCCGGTGTCGCCGCTCGCCTGGATGCCGCTGGCGCTCTACACGATCAAGGACAGCAATCTGTCGTCCGTGTTCGTCATCTTCATCTGCGCGCTGTGGCCGATGCTGATCAATACGGCGTTCGGGGTCGCGGGCGTGCGGTCCGAGTGGCGCAACGTGGCGAGGACGCTCGAGGTGGGCAAGCTGCGGCTGGCGCTGACGATCATCCTGCCGGCCGCGGCACCGACGATCCTGACCGGGATGCGGATCTCGATCGGTATCGCCTGGCTGGTGATCGTGGCGGCGGAGATGCTCGTGGGCGGCACCGGGATCGGCTATTTCGTCTGGAACGAGTGGAACAACCTCTCGATCACCCACGTGATCGTCTCGATCATCGTGATCGGTCTCGTCGGCATGCTGCTCGATCAGGTCCTGGGACGCGTGCAGCGACTCGTGACGTTTCCGGAGTAGGCGATGGCAGCGCCCATCATCTCGATCGAGGGGATCGCGCGCTCGTTCGGCAAGGGACCGCCGGTGTTCGAGGACCTGTGGCTGCCGGTCGAGCGCGGCGAGTTCGTGTGCGTGATTGGGCATTCCGGCTGCGGCAAGACCACGGTGTTGAACATCCTCGCCGGGCTCGACCGGCCGAGCGCCGGGGTGGTCGTGGTGGACGGCGCCGAGATTTCGGGGCCGAGCTTGGACCGGGCCGTGGTGTTCCAGGGGCACGCGCTGCTGCCGTGGCGGAGTGCGCTGGGCAATGTCGCGTATGCGGTGCGGTCGCGCTGGCCGAAAGCGCCGCGGGACGAGGTCGAGGCGCGGGCCCGCCGGGCGATCGCGCTGGTGGGGCTCGCCGGGTCGGAGCGGAAGAAGCCGGCCGAGTTGTCGGGCGGGATGAAGCAGCGGGTCGGCATCGCGCGGGCGCTGTCGATCGAGCCGAAGATCCTGCTGATGGACGAGCCGTTCTCCGCCTTGGATGCGCTCACCCGCGGCACGCTGCAGGATGAGGCGCGGCGGATCTGCGTCACCAGCGGCCAGACCGCGTTCATGATCACCCATGACGTCGACGAGGCGATCTACCTGGCCGACAAGATCGTGCTGATGACCAACGGCCCGATGGCCCAGGTGGCCGAGATCGTGCTCAATCCGCTGCCGGTGGGCCGGGTTCGGACCGGCCTTCACCATCAGCCGGGCTACACGGCGGTGCGCAATCACCTGATGGACTTCCTGGTCGAGCGGAGTGGCAGCTTCAAAGACACGCTGCCGCCGGGCTACGACCGGAGGCGGCCCCCCCTTGTGTCGATCGCGCCGCCGGTCGTGGAAGCGTCACTCCGGCTGCGTGCCGTGTAGGCTGTCGTTGGTGATCATCCTGGTGAACAGCGTTTCCTTGTCACGACCGCTCATGTGAGGCAGCGGAGGGGTGCGTTGGGCGAGGAACACCTCGAACTCACGGCGCAGCAGCGCCACGTCCACGGATGATGGTGCGCTGTGAGGCATGCCGTCGTGAGGGGGCGCCGAGACCATCACGCCGACCGCGACCGCGAGAAGCAGCATCAGGAGCGGTATGCCGCCTTGTCGCTCCTTCCGATCCGCCGGTCTTGCGGCGTCAAGTCCGGAGGAGGACGCGGCGATGCGCGGCACCACGAAGGCCGATGACCCGGCAAACAAGAACTGGACCTGAATGGCCTCCCCGCCCAGATACCATCCCGTCTGAACCAGCAGTTGGATCGTCTCCGCGCTAATGGTCTCCGGCTGCTGCACCACGATGAGCAGACGGGTTTCGCTCCCGACCTGCTTTGCGATGATCCCTGCGATTTCCTTGGGGGTCCGCTCCTCGCGCAGGTCGATTTCGGGCCCGGCAATCTGGATCAGAAAGCGCTCGATCGTCAGCGCCGAGCGTAGCGGGTTGCCGACCCAAACGACGCGCGTGTCATCCTCGACCACGGTGCCGAGCAGCGTCTCGAGCGCGAAGGCTCGTTGTTCGGCATCGTCGAGCAATAGGCCGGTGAACAACTCCCCCGCCATCACCCGCTCGGCCGTCCCTGTCACATCCGGACGTAGAGCAACGCTAGACACTCGGCTTCTCCGGCGGTTTTGCCGCGCAGCCGGTCAGCGGTCGGAGGCGCGCTCCTCCATGCTTAGCGCGCAAACCTTAAGAAAAAGTTCAGGCCGCGCGGCTCAGGCCCCGTTGCGCGAGCGCGGTCAGGTAAGCGTCCCAGCGCTCAGCGTATTCTGTCGATAATTCATGGAGATAGCTCCATGTGAAAATGCCGGTGTCATGGCCATCGCTGAACCGGATGCGCACCGCATAATTGCCGATCGGCTCGACTAGCGCGATGTTCACATCCCGCTTGCCCGCGACCAGGACCTTCTGATCCGGCGCATGTCCCTGGACTTCCGCGCTCGGGCTTTCGACCCGCAAATACTCTGCCGGCAGTTTCGCCAGGTGTCCGTCGTCGAAACTCACCTCCAGGCATTTCGTCGCGCGGCGAACCCGGATCTCGGTGGCGAGCGGCGCCATGCTCGCGTCTACTCCTCCAGGACGCGCGCTTCGTCGGGCAACATGATCGGGACCCCGTCCCGCACGGGGAAGGCCAGCCCGGCCTGACGGCTGATCAGCTCGCGCGTCTCCGGCCGCCATTCGAGCAATCCCTTGGTCACCGGGCAAACCAGAATCTCCAGCAGCCTGCGGTCGATGTCCGGCTCGCTCATCAGCTCAAGGCCCGTCCCGTGTTGTCGTCGCCGGACGCATGCGCCCCGATGCGGAGCAGCGCAAGCAGCGCGTTGCTGCGCTCCTCCGTGTTCGGCGCCTCCAACAATGCCTGTTTCTCGGCAGGCTCGAACGGGCACACCATCGCCAGCGTGGACACCAGCATGCCGTCCGGCATCTCGTCGATGGCGTCCCAGTTCGCCTCGAACCCGCGCACGGTGAAGTAGGTCCGCAGCGCGCCCAGCAGCACCTCGCGGTCGACCCCCCCGGTGTCGCCATGCAGGTCCATCGCAAATCGGCCGAAATCCGCGCGGATCCGCCGATACCCGCGCTGCATCTCCAACTCCACGGAGATCGCGAACCGCGTCAGCCCGGTCAGCGTCACCAGGAAGCGGCCGTCTTCCGTCTCGCTGAACGACGTGATGCGGCCGAGGCAGCCCACGCGGTACAGGCCCGGCCCGGTCGGGGTGGCCGGCCGCGACGGATCCGGCTGGATCATCCCGATCACCCGGCCATTCCCCAACGCGTCCTGGATCATGGCCAGATACCGCTGTTCGAAGATATTCAGCGGCAACCGTCCTCCTGGGAGGAGCAGCGCGCCGGGAAGCGGGAACACCGAGAATTCGGTCGGCAGCGAGTCGGTGCGGGCGAGGGCCATGGCGGTCTACCGGAACAACAGGGCGGAGAGTTTGCGCCTGGCCGCAAGCGTTGCCGGATCGCTCAAACCCCAGGCCTCGAAGAACTTCAGCAACTGCATGCGGGCGCCATCCTCGTGCCACGTCCGGTCGCGCTTGACGATCTCCAGCAGTGCCGCCGCCGCCTCGTCGCGCTTGCCGACCGCGTTCAGCGCGGTGGCGAGATCGTAGCGCGCCTGGTGATCGTCGGCATCGGCCGCGATCCGCGCTTCGAGGTCCTTCAGGCCCGCCGCCGCCTTGCGTCCCTCGACCGCCAGGGCCAGGGCACTGCGCGCGCCGTTGATCTCGGCATGGCTGGCGATCTTGGCCGGCACCTGCGAAAGCGCCTCGGTGGCCTGGTCCTCCTGACCAAGGGCCAGCAGCACACGGATCAGCCCGCCCCAGGCGTCCGGGTTCTCCGGCTCGTCCTGCAGCAGCTCGCTGAACAGCGTGCCGGCGTCTTCGAACCGCTCCTCCTCGAGGGCGGCCTTGGCTTCGGCCAGCAGGTCGGCCGATGGCATCGCGCCGCCAGCGAGCTTCAACAGGTCTTCGACGAAGCGCTTGATTTCGCTCTCGGGCAGCGCGCCCTGGAACACGTCGGCGATCTGGCCCTGCCAGAACGCGGCGACGGTCGGCACCGATTGCATCGGCAAGCCGATGGATGCCAGCTGCTGCACCAGCGCCCGGTTGGCGTCGATGTCGATCTTGACCAGCTTGACCCGGCCCCCAGCGGCCTTGGTGACCTTCTCCAGCGCGGGCGTCAGTTGCTTGCAGGGGCCGCACCACGTGGCCCAGAAATCGACCATGACCGGGATGTGGCGTGATGCCTCGATGACGTCCTGCATGAACGTCGCCTGGGTACTGTCGATAATCGCCGCGTCCGTGCTGCCGCCGGGCTGGGGCTTGGCGGGGGGGCGCCCGATGATCGTGTCCATGCCGATGACCTCGCGTTTAATTGGCCATACATGTTGTAGCAGCCATAGTTGTGCAAGCTGACGCGGTGCAGCGAACCGTACGGCTACGGGGAATCGCCGTCCAGCCGGGCGAGCCTGTCTCCGCGCCGCACCAGCCCGCCCGCGACCACGCGCGCCAAGATGCCGCCCTGGCCGCGGACGGCGTTGTAGCCGCCGGGCCCCAGCAACTTCTCCATCCGCGAGCACGGGTGGCAGTCGCCCGAGTAGGCGAGCACGGCGCCGCCGAGGGTGAAGTGCCGGCCCTTCAGCGCCAGCAGGTTGATCCCGCACACGACGATGTTACGGCGCAGCAGCGTCGGATCGGCCGGACCGCTGCCGCCCATGAAGGCGCCGATCGCGGCCAGGTTCTCTTCCCCGATCAGGCTGACCTGCCGCGCCCCGCCGCGGTCGCCGTAATGGTCGCCGGCAAAGCCCACGAGCGCCTCCAGCGCCGTTTCATCCACGATCTGCATGGCCGCATGCCGGGCCGGCCGCAGCCCGATCCACCGCACCGTGCCCGGCCGCACCGGGCCGTCGAGCAGGCGTTGCAGCGGCGAGCCGGGTGTCGGGGTTGCGGAATGTACGACGCTGAAGGATGTAGGTGCGGTCATTATTACCTGGAGGGCAGCGTGTCTGTCGACGTGAAGTATCGGACCAGTGCAACCGCTCACGGTGGGCGCGACGGGGAGAGCCGGACGGATGACGGGGCCCTTGCCGTCAAGCTAGGCGTCCCGAAGGAGATGGGCGGTGACGGCGTTGGCAACAACCCGGAACAGCTGTTCGCCACCGGATACGCGGCCTGCTTCCTGGGTGCGATGAAGTTCGTCGCCAGCCAGAACAAGGACGGCGCGCAGGTGCCGAGCGACGCGACGGTGCAGAGCACGGTCGGCATCGGGCCGCGCAGCGAGGGTGGCTTCGGTCTCGAGATCGAGCTGAAGGTCACCCTGCCGGGCGTGCCGCACGAGCAGGCCGAGGCGCTGGTCGACAAGGCGCACCAGGTCTGTCCGTACAGCAACGCGACGCGCAACAACGTGCCGGTCCGGCTGAGCGTCGCCTAACAAACGGGGAATGCGGCGGCCATCAGCGTCGCCGCGTACTCCGTCTGCGGCCGCGCGAACAGCGCCTCGGCCGGTCCCTGTTCCACGACCCGGCCGGCCTGCAGCACCGCGACCCGGTGCGCCAGCGCCTTCACCACCGCCAGGTCATGGCTGATGAACAGATACGAGAGACCATGCGTCTGCTGCAGCGTGCGCAGCAGGTCGACCAATTGCGCCTGCACCGACCGGTCCAGCGCGCTGGTCGGCTCGTCCAGCACCAGCAGCCGCGGCTTCAGCACGATCGCCCGCGCCACCGCGATGCGCTGCCGCTGCCCGCCGCTGAACTCGTGCGGGTAGCGCCCCGCCACTTCCGCCGGCAGGCCGACCTCCTCCAGCGCCGCCGCCACCCGCGCCGTCCGGGCGCGCCCGTCCAGCCCGGCCTCGTGCACGCGCAGCCCTTCGGCGATGATGTCGGCCACGCTCATCCGCGGCGACAGGCTGCCGTACGGGTCCTGGAACACGATCTGCATCCGCCGCCGTAGCGGCCGGACCTGCCCCTGCGGCAGCGCCGACAGGTCGTGCCCCTCGAACGTCACGCGCCCGCTGGCGGGCTGCAGCTTCAGCATCGCCAGCCCGATCGTGCTCTTGCCCGACCCGCTCTCGCCGACCAGCCCGAGCGTCTCGCCCTCGCGTACGGTCAGATCGACTCCGTCGACCGCGCGCACTTCGGCCACCACCCGGCGCAACACGCCCCGCCGCACCGGGAACACGACCCGCAGATCCTCCGCGGTCGCCACGACCGGCGCGGACGCCGCGATCGGCAACGGCGCCCCCGACGGTTCGGCCGCGATCAGCATGCGCGTATACGGATGCTGCGGCGCCTGGAACACGGTCTCCACCGGCCCGGTCTCGACGATCCGCCCGTCCTTCATCACCGCGACCCGGTCCGCGACCCGGCGCACGACGTTCAGGTCATGGCTGATCAGCAGCAGCGCCAGCCCGCGCCGCGCCTTCTCCGCCGCCAGCAGATCGAGGATGCCGGCCTGGATCGTCACGTCGAGCGCCGTCGTCGGCTCGTCGGCGATCAGCAGCTTGGGATCGTTGGCCAGCGCCATCGCGATCATGACGCGCTGCCGCTGCCCGCCGGAGAGCTGGTGCGGAAACGCCTCGAGCCGGGTCACGGCATCGGCAAAGCCGACCCGGGCCAGCAGCGCGGCGACCGCCTTCCGCGTCGCGCGCCCGCCATGCAGCGTCATGGCCTCGCCGACCTGGCGCCCGATGCGCTGCAGGGGGTTGAGGCTCGTCATCGGCTCCTGGAACACGATTCCCGCCGCACCCCCGCGGATGCGCTGCAGGGCGCGGGGGCTGGCCGCGACGACGTCCTGCCCGTCCAGCGCGATCCGCCCGGACACCGAGGCCCCCGGCGGCAGCAGCCGCAACACCGACAACGCCGTCAGCGACTTGCCGGACCCGCTCTCACCGACGAGCGCCAGCGTCTCGCCCGCCGCCAGCGCGAACGACACCCCGTGGACCACCGACGTCTCGCCGAATCCGATGCGGAGTGCCTCGACCTCGAGCATCAGCGCTTGCACCGGGCGGGCGGTAATTCGATACCGTCGGGATGGACAACTCGCTCCCCTACGGCGCCGACACACTGGTCATCCCGTTCACCATCATCCCGGCCCCTCAGCCGCGCCCGGACCCGGCGCCCCCGCCACAACCGCCACCCCGCCGCGAGCGCACACGTCACCCCCGGGCTTGACCCGGGGGCCCAGGAGACGAGTGGCGCACGTGCGGCACCGTGGACCCCCGGGTCAAGCCCGGGG
>CAZZVQ010000168.1:0-8947 GCA_964657565.1 uncultured Acetobacteraceae bacterium | reverse complement strand
GCCCGCTCCACGCCAGCCCGCCGCCCAGCACGAGCAGCCCGGCCAACAACGCCAGCAGCGCGTTACGGGTCGGCGTCCGCCCGGTCGCAACGTACCGGCGCCAGGCGAAATAAATCGCGAATGGGAGCAGGAACAGCGATAATTCGAAGCCCCGAATCATGCCGCCGCGCGCACCTGAGCCCGCAGCCGTGTCGCCACATGCACCAGGATCGCCGCCGTCGCGCCCCAGATATAATGATGGTCATGCGGCCAGACCCAGAACTCCCGCATGCGCCCGCGGAACTCGGCCCGCCGCCGCTGCGGCGCCGCCGGGTCGAGCAGGACCTCGAGCGGCAGGGTGAAGATGGCTTCCACTTCGTCCGGATTGGCCTGCAGCACGACCGGGCGCGGCAGCAGCGCCAGCACCGGCGAGATGCGGAAGCCGGTCCCGGTGAGGTAATCCGGCAACCGGCCGAGCACCTCCGGCTGGTCCGGCGGCAAGCCCACCTCCTCGTAGGCCTCGCGCAACGCCGCGGCTTCCACGGACGCATCGCCCGCGTCGATCCGCCCGCCCGGGAACGCCACCTGCCCCGCATGCTTGGCCAGCGTGGACGTGCGCTTGGTCAAGAGGATGCCCGGCTCCTCCCCGTGCACGACCAGCACCAGCACCGCGGCCGGCACCGGCGCGGTGGTCAGCAGGCTACCCGTATCGTCGCCCGACGCTGGGAGCGCGATCGCTTCCGCCGGCGCCGTGCTCGGATCGGCGGCCAAGCGCGCGCGGATCATGTCGATGTTCATCGCCCCCATCGCCGCCCCGTCACGCCGAGAACGGCGTCAGAGATCGCCGCAGGCGGGCAGATCGCCGAGCGAGAAGAAGCGGTGCTGGCTCCAGACGCCCAGCACCCGCTTGCCGCAGACCTCACCCGGCACCGCCAGCGCCACCAGCTCGTAATACACCGCCCGCGAGATCCGCGCCTCCAGCGGCATGCCGCTTTCGCCGGTGCGAACCCGCAGATACGGCACCGGTGCGCAGTCGAGGCAGCCGTGCTTGACCGTGATCGGATGTTCCGGCCCGGCAGTCACCACCTGATCCACATTCGTGCGGAACGACAGCAGCTGCCCGGTGCCGACGCCGCTCCAATCCATCTCGACGGCCGTCCACGGCACGTCCTCGACCTCGATCTGGCCGCGTTCGGCCGGCGTCTCGAGCCAATACGACCCGTCCGCCTCGCGCTTGAGCACCGAGCTGAACAGGCACACCATCTCCCGCCGCCCGATCGGGCTGCCGCGATACAACCATGTACCGTCGCGCTTGATCAGGAACGGTAAGTTGCCACACTCCATCGGCCGGCGTTTCTCACGCCGGTCCAACGTTGCAGGTGGTGGTGCCGAGGCACCCCTCATCGAAGCTCCAGGCGGAGCGATATGGCCGTACAAGGCTTCATTCACGTCTTCGTCTCCGAGGCGACCGTGCTTCCTTCCTCTCGCCCGATATAGGAAGCTGACCCCCGTTGATGAAAGAGCCCCGCGACCACAGATCGACCAGAGACCGCAAGTCGACGCTGCTTCTCGATAGGAATGCGCTTTATGAGTGACGCAGCCACCAACCTCGTCGGCGATATCGAGCGGCTCGGTAGCCGGTTCGCGTCCGCCAAGGCCGAGATCGCCCGGGTCATCTTCGGCCAGGCCGACGTGATCGAGCAGGTGCTCGTCACCATCCTGTCCGGCGGCCACTGCCTGCTGGTCGGCGTGCCCGGCCTCGGCAAGACCCTGCTGGTCGACACGCTCGGCACCGTCCTCGGCCTGCATCCCACGCGCGTGCAGTTCACCCCCGACCTGATGCCCGCCGACATCACCGGCTCCGAAGTGCTCGACGACGACGGCACCGGGCGCCGCAGCTTCCGCTTCGTCCCCGGCCCGGTGTTCTGCCAGTTGCTGATGGCCGACGAGATCAACCGCGCCAGCCCGCGCACCCAATCCGCCCTGCTGCAGGCCATGCAGGAGCGCAAGGTGGCCGTCGGCGGCGTCGAACACGCGCTACCGAGCCCCTTCCACGTGCTCGCCACGCAGAACCCGCTCGAACAGGAAGGCACCTACCCGCTGCCCGAAGCCCAGCTCGACCGCTTCCTGCTGCAGGTCAACGTCGGCTACCCCGACCGCGACGCCGAGCGCACCATGCTGCTGGCCACCACCGGCGCCCGCCAGGATCGCGCCAGCCCGGTGCTCACCGCCGAGGACCTGATCGCCGCCCAGGCACTGATCCGCCGCGTCCCGGTCGGCGAGAAGATCGTCGACGCCATCCTGAACCTGGTGCGCGAGGGCCGACCGGAACTCACCGGCCAGGACACCGTCCGCCGCCACGTCGCATGGGGACCCGGTCCGCGCGCCGCCCAATCCCTCATGCTCGCCTCGCGCGCCCGCGCCGTGCTGGACGGCCGCCTCGCGCCCAGCCTGGACGACATCGCCGCCCTGGCCCCGGCCGTGCTGCGCCACCGCATGGCGCTGAACTTCTCCGCCCGCGCCGAGGGCGTCGGCCTGCCCGAGGTCATCGAGACGCTGATCGGCCAAGCCGTTTGATCGCCACCGCGTTCCAGAGCGCCCGCCGCGCCGAGGCCCTCGGCGCCCGGCTGCCGCCCTTGCTGGTGGCCGCACAGCGCGTCGCCAACACCGTCGCGCAAGGGGTGCACGGCCGCCGCCGGGTCGGCCAGGGCGACAGCTTCTGGCAGTTCCGCCCCTTCACCCAGGGCGATTCGATCAGCCGGATCGACTGGCGCGCCTCGGCCAAATCCGACCGCTCCTTCATCCGCGAGACCGAGTGGGAAGCCGCCCAGACCATCTATCTCTGGCGCGACGGCTCCGGCAGCATGGATTGGCGCTCCGGCACCGCGGTCCCGTTCAAGCGGGAGCGCGCCGAACTCCTCCTCCTCGGCCTCGCCGCCCTGCTGCTGCGCGGCGGCGAGCGCGTCCGCCTGCTCGGCGGGCCACCGCGGCTCCGCGGCGGCCGCTTCGCGCTGGAGGACCTGGCCGAGGGGGTCGCGCGCGTGCCCGCCGGCAACGGCATGCCGCCGCAACTGCCGATCCCGCGGCACGCCCGGGTCATCCTGATCGGCGACTTCCTGCACCCGATCGACGAGATCAGCCCCGTGATCGCCGCCTTGGCCGCGATCCCGGTCACCGGCTACCTCCTCCAGGTGCTCGACCCGGCCGAGACCCTCCTCCCCTACTCCGGCCGCGTCCGCTTCAAGGGCCTCGAACTCGAGGCCGACGCCCTCGTCCCCCGCGTCGAAGGCATCCGCGACGCCTACGCCACCGCGCTGCAGGAACAGCAAGCCAGCCTCGCCGCGCTCTGCGCCGCCGCCGATTGGCGCTTCGCCCCCCATCGCACCGACCACCCGCCCGAAGCCGCGCTGCTGGCCGCCTACATGGCGCTCTCATGAAGGGTAGGTCAGAAGCATGATCTTCACGGCGCCGCTGCTGCTTCTCGCGCTCGCCGCGCTCCCGGTCCTGTGGTGGCTGCTCCGCGTCACGCCGCCCGCGCCCAAGACCCAGAGCTTCCCCGCCATCGGCCTCCTGCTCGGCCTGCGCACCGACCAGCCGACCGCCTCCCGCACCCCGTGGTGGCTGCTGCTCCTGCGCCTCATGACCGCGGCGTTCGTCATCGTCGGCCTGGCCGGCCCCGTGCTCGATGCCGCCGCCGGGCTGCACGGCAACGGCCCCGTGCTGCTAGTGATCGACGATGGCTGGGCTTCCGCGCCGGATTGGTCGACCCGCATGACGGTCGCTGAACGCGCGCTCGACCGCGCCGAGCGCGCCGGCCGCCCCGCCATGTTGCTCACCACCGCCCGCAGCGAGACCGACGCCGCCCCGGCCGCGACCCCCGCCATGCCGGCTCCCGAACTCCGCACCCGCCTGGCCGCGATCCGCCCGAAACCCTGGCCCACCGACCGCGCCGCCGCCGCCGCCGCCCTCGCCACCCTGCATGCCGGCGACGTCATCTACCTCGCCGACGGCATCGCCACCGCCGACGACCCCGCCTTCGCCCGGGCCCTGGCCGCCGCGGGGCCCGTGGACGAGCGCCGTTCCGACCCGGTCGACGACCTCGTCGCCCGCCCGCCCCGCCTCGAAGCCGGCCGCCTGATTGCCCGCGTCGAAGGCCTCGCCCAGCCGGCCGACCGCGCCGTCGCCGTCCTCGCCCAGACCGGCGACGGCCGCACCCTCGCCCGCGGCACCACCACTTTGCCAGCTGGCCAGACCACCGCCGACGCCGACATCCAGCTGCCGCCCGAAATCCGCAACGAGATCGCCCGCCTCGTGATCGCCGGCACGACGTCCGCCGGCAGCATCATGCTGCTCGACGAACGCTGGCGCCGCCGCCCGGTCGGCCTGCTGGCCGAGCAGGAGGGCGCCGACACTCCCCTGATCGGGCCGCTGTTCTATCCGCGCCGGGCGCTGGCGCCGTTCAGCGAGCTGCGCGAAGGCACCGTCAGCGAGCTGCTCGCCCGCCCGCTCTCGGTCCTCGTCCTCGCCGACGTCCCGCTCGAGGCCGCCGACGCCACCGCACTGGTCGCCTGGGTCGAGAAGGGCGGTCTGCTGATCCGCTTCGCCGGCCCCCGCATGGCCGACGCCAGCACGGAAGGCACGCACGACGACCCGCTGCTCCCCGTCCGCCTCCTCGCCGGCGACCGGCAGCTCGGCGGCGCCCTGTCCTGGAGCGAGCCCGCCTCGCTCGCGCCGTTTCCCAGCACCTCGCCCTTCTCCGGCCTCGCCGTGCCGGACGAAGTGAAGGTCAGCCGGCAAGTCCTCGCCGAACCCTCGGCCGATCTCGCCGCCCACACCTGGGCCTCGCTGGCCGACGGCACGCCGCTCGTCACCGCCGCCGACCGCGGCGCCGGCCGGATCGTGCTGATCGGCACCACCGGCAACGCCGACTGGTCCAACCTCCCGCTCTCCGGCCTGTTCGTCGACATGCTCCGCCGCCTGGTCGACCTCTCCGCCGGCGTCGCCGCCCCGGTCGACGGCACCGGCGAGGCCACCCTGCTGCCCCCGTACGAGACCCTCGACGGCTTCGGCGCCCTCGCCGCCCCGCCCCCGGCCGCGGCCCCGCTCACGACCCGCGAGCTCGAGCAATCCTCGATCGCTGCGCTCGTCTCCCCGCGCCACCCGCCCGGGATCTACGGCCCCGCCAGCTTCCGCCGCACGCTCAACCTCGGCGCCGCCCTCCCCGAACTCCGGTCCGAGACCGCCATCCCCGGCGCCGTGCAACAAGCCCTCACCGCGCCCGGCACCGAACGCGCCCTCGGCCCCGTGCTCCTGTCGCTCGCCATCCTGCTGCTCGCGGCCGACCTGCTGATCTCCCTGGCGCTGCGCGGCAAGCTGCGGCTCCGCGCCGCCACCATCGCCCTGCTGCTCGCCGCCCCGCTCGCCCCGGCGCATGCGGCGGACGGCGACGAGTTCCCCTCGCTGCAAGCCCAACTCGCCTACGTCCAGACCGGCGACAGCACCGTCGACGCCACCTCCCGCGCAGGGCTGATGGGCCTGTCCACCTATGTCAACCGCCGCACCGCGGTGACCCTCGCCGACCCGGCCGCGATCACCCCCGGCACCGACGACCTCAGCTTCTACCCGTTGCTGTATTGGCCCATCACCGCCGACGCCACGATGACGCCCGCCGCCATCGAGGCCCTCAACGACTTCACCAGCAAGGGCGGCATCATCCTCATCGACACCCGCGATGGCGGCAGCGGCGACGGCTTCGCCCCCGGCACCGAATCCGCGCTCAAGCGCCTGACCAGCGGCCTGGCCGTCCCGCCGCTGACGCCGCTGACCAGCGACCACGTCATCGCCCGCTCGTTCTATTTGCTGCAGGATTTCCCCGGCCGCTTCGACGGCGACACCGTCTGGGTGCAGCGCGCCCAGGACCGCGCCAATGACAGCGTCAGCCCCGTCATCATCGGCGGCCATGATTGGGCCGCCGCCTGGGCGGTCGACGCCGCCGGCCGCAATCCCTACGCCACCATCCCCGGCGGCGCCCGGCAGCGCACCCTGGCCTACCGCTTCGGCGTCAATCTCGTGATGTATGCCCTGACCGGGAACTACAAAGGCGACCAGGTCCACGTCCCGGCCATCCTGGAGAGGTTGGGCCAATGAAACGTCACCCTTCGTCAACGATGACCGCTCGCGCCGCAGCGGAAGAGACCTCGAACCCGTCATTGCCGGGCTCGACCCGGCAACCCAGGACGTCAAGCACCGCCCTTTCGGCACCGTGGGCCCCCGGGTCAAGCCCGGGGGTGACGCGCACAAGGGTCGGAGGCCGAGGTGTGAGTGGCGCAGCTCCCGCCAGCGATAGCTCCCCATGAAGCTGGCCCAAGCCTACGCCGCCCTCCGCTTCGACCCAGCCGTCCCGCTGTGGCTGCTCGGCCTGCTCACCGCCATCTGCCTCGTGGCCCTCGCCCCGGCCCTGCTGCGACGCGCCCGCGGCGCATTCTGGCGCACCCTCGCCTTCGCCGTGCTTCTCGTCTGGCTCGCCGGCCCGCGGCTCGTCGAGGAGACTCGCGACACGCTGCCCGACATCGGCCTCATCGTGGTCGACAAATCCGACTCGATGCGCGTCGGCGCCCGCGCCGCCACCCGCGATGCCGCGCTGGCCCAGCTCTCGCAGCAGGCCGCCCGCCTGCCCGACCTCGAGATGCGCACCGTCGTGATCCCTGAAGCCGGCCGCGACGGCACCGCCCTGTTCGCCGCCATCGACCGTGCGCTGGCCGACATCCCCCGCGCCCGCCTCGCCGGCATCGTCGCGCTGACCGACGGCCAGGTCCACGACACCCCCGCCACCCCGCTCCCCGCCCCGCTGCAGGTCCTCATCCCGGCCAAGGGCGAGGAGACCGACCGCCGCATCCGCATCATCGAGGCCCCGAGCTTCGGCCTCGTCGGCCGCACCGTCACCATCCGCCTGGCCGTCGACGACCTCGGCATGCCCCCCAGCAACACGCTGGCCCGCCTGACCATCCGCCGCGACGGCGAGCCGCCGCAGACGCAGCCGGTCCCGATCAACCAGGAAACCGGCATCGACATCCCCATCACCCGCGCCGGGCCCACCGTCATCGAATTGCAAGCCGACCAGCTCCCCGGCGAAGTCTCCCCGCTGAACAACCGCGCCGTCGTCTCGATCAACGGCGTGCGCGACCGGCTCCGGGTCCTGCTCGTCTCCGGCGAGCCGCATCTCGGCGAACGCACCTGGCGCCGCCTGCTCAAGGCCGACCCGGCGGTCGACCTCGTCCACTTCACCATCCTGCGTCCGCCGGACCGCGACGACATGACGCCGACCAACGAGCTCTCGCTGATCGCCTTCCCGGTCCGCGAGCTGTTCCAGGTCAAGATCCGCGATTTCGACCTGATCATCCTGGATCGGTTCTCGAACCGGAACAACATCCTGCCGCCGCTCTACCTGCGCAACATCGCCGACTACGTGCGCGGCGGCGGCGCCCTGCTGCTCAGCGCCGGACCCGAATTCGCCGGCCAGAACTCGCTCGCCGCGACCAATCTCGGCAGCGTCCTCCCCGTCCGCGGCGCGCCGGGGGGCGGCGCGGGCTACGCGTCGGTGGTCGACGGCCGCTTCCGCCCGCTGGTCACGCCGCTCGGCGCGCGTCATCCCGTCACGGAGGGCCTGTCGGGCGCACCCGGCACCGGCGCCCCACCATGGGGTGATTGGTATCGCTACATCGGCGCGGCCGCGACCGGCGGCCAGGAGCTGATGAGCGCCGGCGATGGCGCGCCGCTGCTGCTGCTCAACCGGGTCGGCGAGGGCCGGGTCGCACTGCTGTTGTCCGACCAGATCTGGCTATGGTCCCGCGGCCACGAGGGCGGCGGCCCCCAGGCAGAGCTACTGCGCCGCATCGCCCACTGGGCCATGAAGGAGCCCGCTCTCGAAGAGGAGACCCTGCGCGGCCGCATCGACCATGACCGCATGCATATCGAACGCCGCAGCCTCGAGGACCTCGGCCACGTCACCGCTGCCGTCACCTCGCCGTCCGGCCAGACCTCCCGCGTCGACCTGGTGCCGGCGCAACCCGGTCTCTGGCAGACCGATGTCGACGCCACCGAGCCCGGCGTCTGGCAAGTCGCCGACGGCGAGCACACCATCTACGTCGCCGCGGCCAACCCCAATCCCCGCGAGATCACCGATCTCCGCGCCACCGCGACCATCCTCGCGCCCATCGCCCGCGCCTCGGGCGGCAGCGTCCGCATGATCGGCGCCAGCCCCGCCGAGCTGCATTTGCCCGATCTGCGCCGCACCGAACCGGGCCGGGAGGCCGCCGGCTCCGGATGGATCGGCCTGCCCCGCCGCAACGACCACATCGTCACCGGCCTGCGCGCCATCCCGCTGCTGCCGCCCTGGGCCGCCTTGCCGCTGCTGCTGGGTCTTGTCATCATCGCCTGGCGCCGCGAAGGATCCGGATGACCGAACGCACCGCTAGAAAAGCAATCCACCCTCGACCCGGAGTCTCGTGCTTTCCAGCCCGCTGAACCGCCCCGCCGCCGCGCCGCCCGCGCCAACTTGCTCGCCCTGCTCGGCTTCGTCGGCCTCGCTACCCTGGTGCCGATCGCCCGCGCGGCGCTCGCCGACGGAACAATCGCGTTCCTCTCGCCGGTGCTCGCTGCCGAGACGGTGGTCTGCCCGCTCACCGGAATCGCCGCCTGGCTGGTCTGGCGCCGGATCGACGTCGGGCTCGAGCGCAAGCGCGCCGCCCTGCGGCGCTGGGGCTGGGTGCTGATGCTCGGCGCCCTGTGGCCCGCCTCCCTCTACGGTGCGCACAGCCCGGCGCTCGCGCTCGTCTTCCTGCTGCTCGGCCTCGCCGCCGCGGCCTGGACCGCGTTCTCCTTCCGCACCCTCCAGCCCGCGGGCGCCCTGCTGATGCTGCCCTATACCGCCTGGATCGCCCTGGTCGCCGGGATCGCCGTCGCCGGGATC
>CAZZVQ010000167.1:0-9141 GCA_964657565.1 uncultured Acetobacteraceae bacterium | reverse complement strand
GACCCGGCAATGGCGCGGGTCAGGAGCTGCGGCGCGTGAAGTACCAGGGGTGTCCCTCGAGGTCGCGCGCAGCGTAAGTGCGGCCGTAATCCACATCGTGCGGCGGTAGCTCGACGATGGCGCCCGCCGCGACGGCGCGGGCATGGTGGGCATCGACGTCGTCGAGATAGACGAAGACGCCCATCGTTGCGGCACCGCCGACGCCCGGGCTGCCATGCGGGCTATGGGCGGGACCACTGGACTGCCCGAGCATGATGCGCTGGCCATCGAGCCGCGTCTGGGCATGCATGCCGCCGGCAGGCGTACCGATCCGCATCTCTTCGACGAAGCCGAACGCCCGGCCGAGCCAATCGAGCGCGGCCGGGACATCCTTATAGAAGAGGTAAGGAATGATCTCCGTCCGACCGTCGGGCAAGCGATCCTCCCTCCTCGTGGTGTCTACGCGGAAACCGCCCGCAGCACCGACCGTGCTTCGCCTGCCAAGCTGCGGTAGATCGACAGATAATCCTCCGCCATCCGCTTGGCCGTGAAGCGCTGCTCGAAGCGCTGGCGCACCTTGGCGCGCGACAACCGACCGAGCTTGCTGACGGCGTCGATCGCACCGACCTCGTCCTCGACGATGAAGCCGGTCAGGCCGGGCTCCACGATCTCCGGCACCGACCCACGGTTGAACGCGATCACCGGCGTGCCGCAGGCCATCGCCTCGATCATCACCAGGCCGAACGGCTCCGGCCAGTCGATCGGCATCAGCAGGCCGACGGCGCCCGACAGGAACTCAGGCTTCTGGGCGTCGCTGATCTCGCCGATCATCTCGACGCCGCCCTCGGCCAGCATCGGCCGGATCACGCTGTCGAAATACACCTGGTCGACCCGGTCCACCTTCGCCGCGATCTTCAGCGGGATCCCCGCCGCCCGCGCGATGCGGATCGCCTTGTCCGGCCCCTTCTCCGGCGCGATGCGCCCGAGGAATGCCAGATACTCCTGCTTGCCCGGCTGTGGCGTCAGCAGGTTTGCCGGCAGACCATGGTGCACCGTCCGCACGTAATTCGCCTGCGGCAACGGCCGGCGCTGCGAGTCCGAGATCGAGACAATCGGCACGTGCGGGAACGTGTTGAACACCGGCTGCAGCTCCGGCAGGTCCAGCCGGCCGTGCATGGTGGTCACGAACGGGGTGCGCTGGCGGCCGAACAGGCTGAACGACCAGTAGTCCATATGAAAATGCAGCACGTCGAAATCGTCCGCCCGGCGGCGCGCGGCTTCCATCAGCAGCATGTGCGGCGCGATCGGGTCCCGGATCGCCGGGTCCAGGCGCAGCGCGCGCGGCCAGATCGGCTCGAGCGTGGCGGAAGTAACCGAGTCGCCTGACGCGAACAGCGTGACGTCATGCCCGAGGGCGACGAGCTCTTCAGTCAGAAACGAAACGACCCGCTCCGTCCCGCCGTAGAGCTTGGGGGGAACCGCCTCGTGAAGCGGGGCAATCTGCGCGATACGCATCCGGAAAGTCTCTCCTTAGGACAGGAGAGAAGCTCTAAATGTGAATCGGGGCATAAATTTGACGCGCTGCAATATTTTTCCGGCGGGGGTGAAATTTGTTGCCGGAGGCCTTGCCGGGCGGCTCGGATCAGCAGCCGCCCCCCGTCAACTCCGTGAGCTCGCCTGGGTTAGAAACCCTCGCGCTCGAGCCGCTTGCGCTCCATCTTGCGGGCGCGGCGAACGGCCTCGGCCGCCTCGCGGGCGCGGCGCTCGGACGGCTTCTCGTAGTGGCGGCGCAGCTTCATCTCGCGGAACACGCCCTCGCGCTGCATCTTCTTCTTGAGCGCCTTGAGCGCTTGGTCGACATTGTTGTCACGTACGAGAACCTGCACTTGGTCGCCATCTCCTGGTCGCTGGCCCGCCCACCTTGCGGGATCAGCGGGCGTGTCAAAGGGAATCCATGCAGCATGGGGCTGCGGAAGCGGAGCGCATACCACAGGGCGGGCCGCCTGCGATAGCCTTTCCGGCGCTCCAATTTCGCCCATATTGCGCTCATGGCCATTCTGAAGATCGCCCGCATGGGACATCCGGTACTGCTGCAGCGCGCCGAGCCGGTCGCCGACCCGGGCTCGCCGGAGATCCGGCGCCTGGTGGCCGACATGATCGAGACCATGGAGGACGCCAACGGCGCCGGGCTCGCGGCGCCGCAGGTGCACGTTCCGCTGCGCCTGTTCGTGTTCCGCGTTCCGCCGGGCCGCACCCAGCCGGCGGAGGGCGACGGGGAACAGGGCAACACCGTGGTCATCAACCCGGAACTCGACCTGTTCGACGACGAATCCACGCTCCGCTGGGAGGGCTGCCTGTCGATCCCGGGCCTGCGCGCCGCCGTGCCGCGCCGGGTCCGCCTGCGGTACACGGGCGTCGACACCGACGGCAACCCGGTCGGCGGCTTCGCCAGCGGCTTCCATGCCGGCGTGGTGCAACACGAATACGACCATCTCGACGGGATCCTGTATCCAATGCGAATGACCGATTTCAGCCTGTTCGGCTTCAACGAAGAGTTGGCGCGCGCCGCGGCTCCAGCCAAATGAGGGTCGCGCCATGATGTCCACGCCCGAGCGCAGCCCCGAGCGCGACGCCGCCATCGAGGCGATGTTGCCCTCCGTGCCGATCACCGGCTGGTCGATGCAGACGCTGGTCGAGGCGGCCGGTCCGGATGCCGACCTGCTCTTCCCCGGCGGTCCCGTCGACATGGTCGAGACCTACGTGGATTGGGCCGACCGCCAGATGGAGGCCGTGGCGGCGACGCGGGACATGTCTGCGCTGCGCGTTCCAGTCCGCGTCCGCAGCGTGATCGCGCTGCGTCTGGAGCAGAGCCGGCCGCACAAGGAGGCGATCAGCCGCGCCTTGGGTGTGCTCGCGCTGCCGCAGAACGCCGTGGTCGCGGCCCGGACCGCGGCGCGCACGGTGGATGCCGTGTGGCATGCCGCCGGCGACCGTTCGGCGGATTTCAGCTGGTATACCAAGCGCGCCATCCTGACCCCGATCTATGGCGCGACGCTGCTGTATTGGCTCCGCGACGACAGTTTCGAGGACGAGGCGACGCTGGCTTTCCTCGATCGCCGCCTGGCCGGCATTGGCCGGATCGGCCAGTGGCGGCGCCGGGTCGAGACGGCGCTCGATCGGTTTCGCCCGGGTGCCGCTCCGGCCGAGAGAGCGGCGCCCTAGTCCCGCAGACAAAGCTCCTGCTCGACGACCCGGACCCACCACGCCACACCGAGCGGGATCGCCTCGTCGTTGAAGTCGTACAACGGCGTATGAACGTCGTGCACGGTCCCGTCCGGGGCGGTTCCGTTGCCGATGAAGATGAACGCGCCGGGCTTGGCCTCCAGCATGAAGGCGAAATCCTCGCCGCCGGTGCCGGGCTTGGCCTGCGTGTCGACCGCTGCATCGCCCACCAGCGTCCGCGCCGCGGCGGCCGCGATGTCGGTTTGCTCCGGATGGTTGACCAGCGGCGACGTGCCCCACTCGACCTGCACCTCCGCGGTCGCGCCATGCAGCGCGGCCAGCCCGTTGGCCAACTCGCCGATCCGGCGCTCGATGATCTCGCGCGCCTCCGGCGTGAAGCAGCGGGCGGTGCCGGCGACGCTGAGCGCGGACGGCATGACGTTGACCGCCTCCATCGAGCCCGCCGACACGTGGCCGACCGAGATCACCGCCGTCTCCAGCGGCGGCACGTTGCGTCCGACGATGGTCTGCAGCCCCAAGATGAAGTGCGACATCACCACCGTGAGGTCGGCCGCCAGATGTGGCCGGGCGCCGCCATGCCCGCCATTACCGCCGAACTGGACCCACCAACGCGCCGTGCCGGCCAGTAACGGGCCGGTGCGGAGCTTGAACTGGCCCAGCGGCACGCCGGGCGCATTGTGCATCCCATAGACGGCATCGACCGGAAACCGCTCGAACAGGCCGTCCTTGAGCATCTTGAGCGCGCCGCCGCGGCCCTCCTCGGCCGGCTGGAAGATGAGCTGCACCGTCCCGCCGAAATCCCGGGTCCGCGCCAGATGTTGCGCGGCGCCGAGCAGCATCGTCGTATGGCCGTCATGGCCGCAGGCATGCATCGTGCCCGGACTGGTGGAGGCGTGCGGCGCGCCGGTCGCCTCCAGGATCGCCAGCGCGTCCATGTCGGCCCGCAGCCCGATCGCCCGCTGCCCCGGCAACTTGCCGCGGATGGTGCCGACCACGCCCGTGCCGCCGACCCCCTCCGTGACCTCAACGCCCCACTCGCGCAGCTTGGCCGCGACGAGCGCCGCCGTCCGCACCTCCTCCAAGCCCAGCTCGGGATGGGCGTGGATGTCGCGCCGGATCGCGGTCAGGGCGGGGTGGTCGGCGCGGAGGGTTTCGAGCAGCGTGTCGGACATTTTTAGAGACTGATCCCTCCCGGCGCGTCAGGCAACCCAGACGGCTTTTGCAGCCCAGCCCGAAATGGGGTTGAGTGCGACACCGTCTCTAGGAGAATACCTGCCATGACATTCAGGACGGCGGCCCGCGCCGCGATGCTGAGCACTACGATGCTCGCCGCCCTGGCCGGGGCTGCCGAGGCCAAGACGTTGGTGTACTGCTCGGAAGGCTCGCCGGAGAACTTCAGCCCGATGCTGAACACCACCGGCACCACGTTCGACGCCAACGCGCCGATCTACGACACGCTCGTGCGCTTCAAGCCTGGGACAACCGAGGTCGAGCCCGGGCTGGCCGAGAAATGGGACATCTCGCCCGACGGCAAGACCTACACCTTCCATCTGCGCCAGAACGCCAAATGGCAGTCGAACAAGGCCTTCAAGCCGTCGCGCGGCGTGACGGCCGACGATGTGCTGTTCAGCTTCAATCGCCAGTGGAAGGACGACCACCCGTTCCACAAGATCGGCGGCGGCGCCTACAGCTATTTCGGCGACATGTCGTTCCCGGTCCTGCTGGCCGCCATCGACAAGGTCGACGACCACACGGTCAAGTTCACCCTGACCAAGCCGAACGCGCCGTTCCTGGCCGACCTGGCGATGGATTTCGCCACGATCATGTCGGCCGAATACGCCGACACCATGATGAAGGCCGGCAAGCCGGAGGCGATCGACCAGGACCCGATCGGCTCGGGTCCCTATTCGCTGCTGCAGTATCAGAAGGACGCGACAATCCGGTATCGCGCCTTCGACGGCTATTGGGGCACCAAGCCGGCGATGGACACGCTGGTGTTCTCGATCACCAAGGAAGCCGCCGTCCGCCTGGCCAAGCTGCAGGCCAACGAGTGCCAGATCATGGCGTACCCGAACCCGGCCGACCTGAAGGCGATCGCGGCCAATGCGGACCTGCAGGTGATGCAGGCGCCGGGCCTCAACGTCGGCTATCTCGCCTTCAACGTGACCAAGAAGCCGCTCGACGACCCACGGGTGCGGGTCGCCATCAACGAGGCGATCGACAAGAAGGCGATCCTCGACGCGGTGTATCAAGGCTCCGGCGTGCCGGCCAAGAACCTGATCCCGCCGACCATGTGGTCGTACAACGACAGCGTGCAGGACTTCAAATACGACCCGGAGCACGCCAAGAAGCTGCTGGCCGAGGCCGGGCTGCCGGAAGGCTTCGAGACCGACCTCTGGGCGATGCCGGTGCAGCGGCCCTACAACCCGGACGCGCGGCGGATCGCCGAATTGATGCAGTCCGACCTCGCCAAGGTCGGGATCAAGGCGCGCATCGTCAGCTACGAGTGGGGCGAGTACCGCAAGCGGGTGCAGAACGGCGAGCACATGATGGCCCAGCTCGGCTGGACCGGCGACAACGGCGACCCTGACAACTTCTTCTACACCCTAGCCAGCTGCGCCGCCGCGCGACCCGGCGGTGGCAGCTCGACCAAATGGTGCAACGAGGAGTTCAACGGCCTGATCAGCAAGGCCGCCGAGCTGTCCGACCAGGCCGAGCGCACCAAGCTGTACGAGCAAGCGCAGGTGGTGATGCATGACCAGGCGCCGTATTTCCTGATCGCGCACTCCGTGGTGTTCATGCCGATGCGCAAGAACGTCACCGGCTACACCATGAGCCCGCTGGGCCGGCACGCGTTCGACAACGTCGACCTGAAGTGACCCGCTCCATTCGTCATCCTAACCCGAAATTCGTCATGCCCGGGTTTGACCCGGGTACCCAGGCCCAGAGCACGAATGTTCGGTTCTCTTGACCTGGGTTGCCGGGTCAAGCCCGGCAATGACGACAATTTGGGGTCTAACACCATGACCCCATCGTAGCCGCCAATGCTCCGCTTCCTCCTTCGCCGGGTCGCGCTCATCATCCCGACGTTCATCGCCGTCACGCTACTGAGCTTCCTGCTGATCCGCCTCGTGCCGGGCGACCCGATCGAGGTCCGCGCCGGCGAGCGCGGCATCGCGCCGGAGCGCCTGGCCGAGATGCGGCACGCCTACGGGCTCGACCAGCCGCTGTGGAAGCAGTTCGTCGACTACGAGCGCCAGGTCGTCAGCGGCGACCTCGGCACCTCGATCCTCACCCGCGACTCCGTCTGGAGCGAGTTCACCACCCTGTTCCCGGCCACGCTCGAACTCTCCGTCTGCGCCATGCTGTTCGCCACCATCATCGGCATCCCGCTCGGCGTCATCGCCGCCAGCCGGCGGGGCTCGCCGCTGGATTACGGGCTGATGAGCGTGGCGGTCACCGGCGCGTCGATGCCGATCTTCTGGTGGGGGCTGATGATGATCCTCATCTTCTCCGTCACCCTCGGCTGGACGCCGGTGTCGGGGCGGATCAGCGACCAGTTCTACGTCGAGCCCTGGAGCGGCCTGATGCTGATCGACTCCTGGTTCTCCGACGACAAGGGCGCGTTCCGCTCGGCGGTCAGCCACCTCATCTTGCCGACCATCGTCCTCGGCACCATCCCGCTGGCGACCATCGCCCGCATGACGCGATCGTCGATGCTCGAGATCCTCGGCGAGGATTTCGTCCGCACCGCGCGCGCCAAGGGCCTGTCCACCTGGCGCGTCATCGTCGTCCACGCGCTGCGCAACGCGCTGATCCCGGTCGTCACCGTCATGGGCCTGCAGGTCGGCTCGCTGCTCGGCGGCGCCATCCTGACCGAGACCGTGTTCTCCTGGCCCGGCGTCGGTCACTGGCTGATCGAGAGCATCCAGCGCCGCGACTACCCGGTGCTGCAGGGCGGCACGCTGATCGTGGCCACGCTCGTGATCGTGGTGAACCTTGGCGTCGACGTCGCCTATGGCTGGCTGAACCCAAGGATTCGCCGCTGATGTCGGGCGCCGACAACGTCATCCAGGTCGCGACCGACCTGCCCGCGCCGACGCCGGACCGCCTGCGCCTGTTCTGGCGCAGCTTCGCCGAGAACCGCGGCGCGGTCGCCGGGGTGGTCATCCTGATCCTGCTGATCCTGGTCGCCGTCTTCGCCCCGCTGATCGCGCCGCACGCGCCGATCGAACAGTTCCGCGACAACTTCCTGACCCCGCCGATGTGGCAACAGGGCGGCACCGGCAGCTTCCCGCTCGGCACCGACGACGTCGGCCGCGACATGTTGTCCCGCCTGCTCTACGGCGCCCGCCTCTCGCTGCTGATCGGCTTCGTGGTCGTCACCCTAGCGCTGCTGACCGGCACGACGCTCGGCCTGGCGGCGGCCTTCGCCGGCGGCACCGTCGACATCGTCATCATGCGCGCCATGGACATCGTGCTGGTGTTCCCCAGCCTGCTGCTCGCGATCGTCATCGTCGCCATTCTCGGCCCCAGCCTGGGCAACGCCATGCTCGCGGTCGTGGTCGTGACGCTGCCGGGCTACACCCGCCTGGCCCGCGCCGCCGCCCTCTCCGAACTCGCCCGCGACTACGTCACCGCCACCCGCAGCGCCGGCGCCTCCACGCTGCGGCTGATGTTCAACACGGTGCTGCCGAACTGCGTCGCGCCGCTGATCGTGCAGGCTTCGCTCGGCTTCTCGACCGCGATCCTCGACGCGGCCGCGCTCGGCTTCCTCGGCCTCGGCGCGCAACCGCCGACGCCGGAATGGGGCACCATGCTGGCCGGCGCGTTCCAATATTACCAACGCGCCTGGTGGGTCCTCGCCTTTCCCGGCTTCGCCATCCTGATTACCGTGCTGGCCTTCAACTTGTTCGGCGACGGCTTGCGCGACGCCCTCGACCCGAAACTGCGCCGCTGATGCTGCTCGAGATCGACGACCTCTCGGTCGAATTCGCCACCTCCCGCGGCCGCTTCCGCGCCGTCGAGGGTGTCGACCTCGCCGTCGATGCGGGCGAGGTGCTCTGCGTGGTCGGCGAGTCCGGGTCGGGCAAGAGCGTCTCCATGCTCGGCCTGATGGGCCTCATCGCCGCCCCCGGCCGCGTGCTCGCCAAGACCATGCGCTTCGACGGACAGGACCTGCTCGGCATCACGACCCGGCAGCGCCGGACCCTGATCGGGCGCGACATCGCGATGATCTTCCAGGAGCCGATGAGCTCGCTGAACCCATGCTACCCGGTCGGCTGGCAGATCGCCGAGGCGCTGCGGGCCCATGCCGCCGTGCCGCGCAACGCGATCAAGGACCGGGTCACCGAGTTGCTGGCCCAGGTCGGCATCCCCGACGCCGCCCGCCGCGCCCGCGCCTTCCCGCACCAGCTCTCCGGCGGCATGAACCAGCGCGTCATGATCGCCATGGCCATCGCCTGCCGCCCCCGCCTGCTGATCGCCGACGAACCGACCACCGCGCTCGACGTGACGATCCAGAAGCAGATCCTCGATTTGCTGATCTCGCTGCAACGCGAGAACGGCATGGCGCTGGTTCTCATCACCCACGATATGGGCGTCGTCGCCGAGACCGCGCATAGGGTACAAGTGATGTACGCCGGCCAGGTCGTCGAGCGGCAGGCGGTCGGCGGGCTGTTCCGCGCGCCGCGCCACCCCTACACCGCCGCCCTGCTCGACGCGCTCCCCGAACGCGCCCTCGGCCGCCGTCGCCTTCCGACCATTCCCGGCGTCGTGCCCGGCATCGACGACCGCCCAACCGGCTGCGTCTTCGCACCCCGTTGCCGCTTCGTGACCGATCTCTGCATCCGCGTCCGCCCCAGCCTCGACCCGGTGCCAGGCGGCTCCGCCCGTTGCCACTACCCGCTCGACGATTCC
>CAZZVQ010000166.1:0-9176 GCA_964657565.1 uncultured Acetobacteraceae bacterium | reverse complement strand
CCTTGTTGCCGTGGCGGCCGGCCATCTTGTCGCCGGGCTGCAGCTTGCGCTTCACGGCGACGAAGACCTTGACCATCTTCATGACGCCGGGCGGCAGTTCGTCACCGCGCTGCAGTTTTTCGACCTTGCCGTCGAAGCGAGCCTGGAGGCGCTGAACGGCAGCGTCGAACTCGCGCTTCAGGGTCTCGATCTCGGCCATCACCGAGTCCTCGGTGACGCCGATGTTGCGCCAGGCGCCGCGCGGGTGTTCGGCGAGGAGGGCCTCGTCGATCACGGTGCCGGACTTGATGCCCTTGAAGCCGCCGGCGGCCTTGCGGCCGAGCAGCTTCTCGCGCAGGCGGTTGAGGAACGAACGCTCCTGGATGGCGCGCTCATCGTCGCGGTCCTTGGCCAGGCGTTCGATCTCCGAACGCTCGATCGCCATGGCGCGCTCGTCCTTGTCGACACCGCGGCGGCTGAACACGCGGACGTCGACGATGGTGCCGGTGACGCCCGGGGGCAGCTTGAGCGACGTGTCGCGGACGTCGGATGCCTTCTCGCCGAAGATGGCGCGGAGGAGCTTCTCTTCCGGCGTCATCGGGCTTTCGCCCTTCGGAGTGACCTTGCCGACCAGGATGTCGCCCGGGTTCACCTCAGCGCCGATGTAGACGATGCCGGCTTCGTCGAGGTTCTTCAGCGCTTCTTCGCCCACGTTGGGGATGTCGCGGGTGATCTCCTCCTGGCCCAGCTTGGTGTCGCGGGCCATGACTTCGAATTCCTCGATGTGGATCGACGTGAAGACGTCGTCGCGCGCGATACGCTCGCTGATGAGGATGGAGTCCTCGAAGTTGTAGCCGTTCCAGGGCATGAACGCGCACAGCACGTTCCGGCCGAGCGCCAGCTCGCCGAGATCGGTGCTCGGGCCGTCGGCGATGATGTCGCCGATGTTGACGCGGTCACCGACCTTCACCAGCGGGCGCTGGTTGATGCAGGTGCTCTGGTTGGAGCGCATGTATTTGCGCAGACGGTAGATGTCGACGCCGTGCGTGGTGCCGTCATCCGCGGTCGCGCGGACCACGATGCGAGCGCCGTCGATCTGGTCGACGATGCCGGGGCGCTTGGCCACGATGGTGGCACCGCTGTCACGGGCGACGGCGGCTTCCATGCCGGTGCCGACCAGCGGGGCGTCCGAGCGGATGAGCGGCACGGCCTGGCGCTGCATGTTCGAGCCCATCAGCGCGCGGTTGGCGTCGTCGTTCTCGAGGAACGGGATCAGCGCCGCGGCCACGGAGACGAGCTGCTTGGGGGACACGTCGACGGCAGTCACGTCCTCGGGCTTGACCAGGCGGAAATCGCCCTGGCGGCGCACGGAGACGAGCTCGTTGGTGAAGTTCCCCTCGGCGTCGGTCGGCGCGTCGGCCTGGGCGACGACGAGTTTCTCCTCCTCCATCGCGGACAGATACTTCCAGCCGTCCTGGACCTGGCCGTCCTTGACCAAGCGATACGGCGTCTCGATGAAGCCGTATTTGTTGACCTTGGCGTAGGTGGCCAGCGAGTTGATCAGGCCGATGTTCGGGCCTTCCGGCGTCTCGATCGGGCAGATACGGCCGTAATGCGTCGGGTGCACGTCGCGCACCTCGAAGCCGGCGCGCTCGCGGGTCAGACCGCCCGGGCCAAGCGCGGAGAGACGACGCTTATGGGTGACCTCGGAGAGCGGGTTGGTCTGGTCCATGAACTGGCTAAGCTGCGACGAGCCGAAGAACTCGCGGACCGCGGCGGCGGCCGGCTTGGCGTTGATCAGGTCGTGCGGCATGACGGTGTCGATGTCGACGGAGCCCATCCGCTCGCGGATCGCGCGCTCCATACGCAACAACCCGAGGCGATACTGGTTCTCCATCAACTCGCCGACCGAGCGGACCCGGCGGTTGCCGAGGTTGTCGATGTCGTCGATCTGGCCGCGGCCGTCCTTCAGCTCGCACATCGTCTTGACGGTGCGCAGGATGTCGTCCTTGCGCAGCACGCGGACGGTGTCCGGCACGTCGATGCCGAGGCGCATGTTCATCTTGACGCGGCCGACGGCCGAGAGGTCGTAGCGGTCGCCATCGAAGAACAGGCCGCGGAACAGGGCTTCGGCCGTCTCGGGGGTCGGCGGCTCGCCCGGGCGCATGACCCGGTAGATGTCGACCAAGGCGTCCTCGCGGCTGCTGTTCTTGTCGACCGCGAGGGTGTTGCGGAGCCACGGGCCGTTGGAGTTGTCCACGGCGAGGGTGGCCAGGCTGTCGTAGCCGAGGTCCTCGAGCATGGTGAGCTTGGCGTCGGCCAACTCCTCGCCGGCCTCGGCGTAGATCTCGCCGGTTTCCTCGTTGACGAGGTCGATCGCCATGAAGCGGCCCAGCATCTCGGCGCGGCCGACCAGGACGGTCTTGGTCTTCTCGCCGACTTTACGCGCGGCGCGCTGGGTCATCTTGCTGCCCGCTTCGGCCACGACCTCGCCGGTGTCGGCGTCGACCAGCGGCTCGGCCAGCGTGATGCCGCGATAGCCCTCGGCCTCGAACGGACGCGCCCAGCCCTTCGGCGTGCGGGTGAACATCACCTGACCGTAGAAGAAGGTGAGGATCTCCTCGGCGTCCATGCCGCGGATCTCGGCGATGTCCAGCGTCTCGCCGTTCTGCGCGCGCTCGGCACGCAGCGCCTCGGTGGCGGTGCCTTCGAGCGCGTAGAGCAGCGTGGTGACCGGCAGCTTCCGCTTGCGGTCGATGCGGACGTAGACGAGGTCCTTGCTGTCGAACTCGAAATCGAGCCACGAGCCACGGTAGGGGATCACGCGGGCGGCGAAGAGGTATTTGCCGCTGGAATGCGTCTTGCCTTTGTCGTGGTCGAAGAAGACGCCCGGGCTGCGGTGCATCTGGCTGACGATGACGCGCTCGGTGCCGTTGATGATGAAGGTGCCGTTATCGGTCATGAGCGGCATGTCGCCCATGTAGACCGGCTGTTCCTTGATGTCGCGGATGGAGCGCGCCCCGGTGTCCTCGTCGAGGTCCCACACGATGAGACGCAGGATCACCTTCAGCGGCGCCGCGAACGTCATGCCGCGCTGGATGCACTCCTCGACGTCGTATTTCGGCTCCTCGAGTTCGTAATAGACGAATTCCAGCCGGCCCCGCCCGGCGAAATCGTCGATCGGGAAAACCGATTTGAAAACTTCCTGCAGCCCGGTCGGCGTCCGGCTATCCGGCGCGACGTTCATCTGCAGGAACGCCTCGTAGCTGGAGCGCTGCACGTCGATCAGGTTGGGCATCGGAGCCACCTCGGGGATACGCCCGAAGCTCTTGCGAATGCGCTTTTGACCCGTGAACGACTTGTTGATCGCGTTCATGCCTGCCCCTAACCTTGTCACGGCCGCGTCAGCGGCCCCATCAAACACCGCTTCTGCGGTCGAACCCTCGGTCGCGCGCCGGGCTCACCCGGCTGCAACGGGTTGCGGGCGGAGATCGATGCCGATCTCCACCCGTTTCCCTCGTCTCAAATACTGCCCGCGTGGCACCCGCCCAAAAAGGACTGGACCACGCGGGGCTGAGCCTTACTTGACGTCGACAGCGGCGCCCTGCTCCTCGAGCTGCTTCTTCAGCTTGGCAGCCTCGTCCTTGCTGACGCCTTCCTTCACCGTCTTCGGGGCACCTTCGACCAGGTCCTTGGCTTCCTTCAGCCCGAGGCCGGTGATCGTCCGGATTTCCTTGATGACGTTGATCTTCTTGTCGCCAACCTTGGTGAGGATCACCGTGAACTCGGTCTGCTCCTCGACGGGGGCGGCGGCCACAGCGGCCGGGCCACCCGGGGCGGCGGCGGCGGCCGGCGCGGCCGCGGAAACGCCCCACTTCTCTTCCAACATCTTGGAGAGTTCAGCAGCTTCGAGAACGGTCAGGGTGGAAAGCTCTTCCACCATCTTTGCCAAATCAGCCATTTCGATCTTCCTAATCTAGTCCTTGGTTATGTCCATGCAAGTCCAGTGCCCGCTTACAGGCGGGACTTGCGCTCATTCCAGCTTTACGCCGCTTCGGCGTCGCTTTCCGTCTCGTCCTTAGTGGCATACGCCGCGAAGACTCGAGCGAGCTGACCCGCCGGCGCCTGCAGCACGCTTGCGATCCGAGTGGCGGGGGTTTGCAGCATCCCCACCAGCCTGGCGCGCAAGGTGTCGAGCGACGGCAGATCGGCGAGCGCCTTGACTCCAGCCGCATCGAGCGTCTGAGTGCCGAGGGCGCCACCGATGATGACGAGCTTCTCGTTAGTCTTGGCGAAATCGACGGCGGTCTTGGCCACGGCCACCGGGTCCTTGGACCACGCGAGCGCGGTCGGACCCTTCAGCATGGGCTTGATGCCGTCGAATGAGCTGCCTTCAAGGGCGAGAACGGCCAGCCGGTTCTTGGCAACTTTATAGGTCGAGCCTCCGGCTCGCATCTTGCGCCGCAGATCCGACACCTCGGCCACGGTCAACCCCTTGTTCTGGGTGACCACGACCATGGACGTCTCTGCGAACACGGATGCCAGCGAAGCCACGAACTCGTGCTTCTCCGTGCGGTCCACGTTCCGTCTCCTGATCGCCCCGCCCGCGTTTGGACCGCGGGGGAGCTGTTACGCTCATCCGCATCCCTGACGGGATGCGGCAGTTCGCCTGTCCTCTAAGTCGGAACAGTCAGCGCCGCCGAGCCCAACCACGGACCCGAAAACCCTGTCTTCCCGTCTCCTGCGCGCGGACCGAAATCCCTTAAGCTCAAGCGAGCACGTGCAGTCTTGGACAGGTGGCCAGAAACCGGCGGACCGGAACTGGCCGTATCGCCGGGCCCGAAAGCCCGGCAGATCGGTTTAGGCGGCGACCAGGCTCGACACGTCGACCCGGATACCCGGGCCCATCGTCGAGCTGACGGCGGCCTTCTTGACGTAGGTGCCCTTGGCGCCGGTGGGCTTGGCCCTCTGGATCGCGTCGACGAACGCGCGGATGTTCTCCAGCAGCTTGTCGTCGTCGAAGCTGGCCTTGCCGATGCCGGCATGGACGATTCCAGCCTTCTCGGCGCGAAACTCGACCTGGCCGGACTTGGCGGCGTTGACGGCGCCCTTGACGTCCATGGTCACGGTCCCGAGCTTCGGGTTAGGCATCAGGCCGCGCGGGCCAAGGATCTTACCGAGCCGCCCCACGAGCGCCATCATGTCGGGCGTCGCGATGCAGCGGTCGAATGCGATCTCGCCAGCCTGCACCTTCTCGGCGAGGTCTTCGGCCCCCACGACGTCGGCGCCGGCGTCCAGCGCTTCCTGGGCCTTCACGTTGCGGGCGAACACGCCCACGCGCAGCGTCTTGCCGGTGCCGTTCGGCAGGCTGATGAGGCCGCGGACCATCTGGTCGGCGTGGCGGGGATCGATGCCGAGGTTCATGCTGAACTCGACGGTCTCGTCGAACTTGGCCTTCGCGTTGGCGCGGACCAGCTTGATCGCCTCATCGAGCGCGTAGCTCTTGGTGCGGTCGAAGCTCGTGTAGGCCGAATTCAGCCGCTTATCGTGCGCCATGGATCAGCCCTCCACCACGGTGATGCCCATCGAGCGGGCGGAACCGGCCAGCATGCTGACGGCGGCGTCCACGTCGTTGGCGTTCATGTCCTTCATCTTCGTCGCGGCGATCTCGCGCAGCTGCCCGGTCGTCACGCGGCCGACGGCTGCGCCCTTGCCGGGCGTCGTGGTGCCCTTCTGGATGCCGGCGGCCTTCTTAAGGAAGTAGGTGTTCGGCGGCGTCTTCATCACGAAGGTGAAGGTCCGGTCGGCGAACGCGGTGATGACCACCGGGACCGGCATGCCGGGCTCCATGCCCTGGGTGACGGCGTTGAATTCCTTCACGAACGCCATGATGTTGAGGCCGCGCTGACCGAGCGCCGGGCCGACCGGCGGCGACGGGTTCGCCTTGCCCGCCGGGATTTGTAGTTTAATGTAGCCGACGATCTTCTTTGCCACTTCCTCAGCCCCTCCAAAGGCGAGGAACCACGGTCATAGCGACGGGACCGCCAATGGCAGCCCGTCTCCCGCGTTCCAATAGGTGAGCGCGGGCCTATAGCGAGAGTTTGGCCGTTCGTCCAGCCCTTTCGCACAACGGCGAGGCACCGCTATACAATGCGGCTCTCCCGGATAAAGGCATCGCCATGGCTCCCCCTCCCCCCACCAGCACCGCCGGCTCGCGCGAGACGCTGTGGGCCATCATTGGCTCGTTCGTCCTATCGATCATCCTGGCCACCGTTCTGGCCGGCAACCCCTTGCGCGCGCTCGGCCTGGCCTATCTCGACTACAGCCACACGCCCGCGGGCGGCGCGGCCAAGGCCGACCCGGTGCAAGCGCCCAAGACCGAGGGCGGCGCCGCCCCTGCCGCACCGAAGTAGCAAGCACCCGCCCCCGCTCCAAGAAATGTGACAAATCTCGTCACATGGGCGCCACGTTTGCCGGCTCGTATCATGCCGCAACTTGGTCGTGGAGGATGTCGGTGCGCGCTTTTCTGTTTACCCTTGCTCTCGGCGCCGCGGGCGCTGCCCTGCTGCCGTCGCACGAGGCCCGGGCCTGGTGGGACCGGTGGGGAAGCTGGCACCCGGGCTATTACGCGCCGCGTGTCGTCGTGGCGCCGCCCCCCGTGTATGTCGTGCCGCGGCCGTATTACGGGCCGCGCTATGCCAGGTGGGTTCCGCACCATTACGACCGGTTCGGCCGGTTCATTCCCGGACACTGGGGCTAGAAGGCCGGTGGGCTGAAGCCATCGGCTTCAGCCCACCGCGTCAGATCACGAGTTCGATCACGAACGGGCCGGGACGCGCGTTCGCCTGGCTGAATAGATCGGCGAACGAGTCCATCGTTTCGGCGCGGGCCGCCTCGACCCCCATGCCGTTGGCCAAGCGGACCCAGTCGAGGTCCGGATTGGAGAGGTCCAGCATATCCATCGCGGTCCGTCCCGGGTTGGCGCCGACGTTGCGGTATTCGCCCAGCAGGATCGCATAGCTGCGGTTGGATAGGATGACGGTGGTCACGTCCAAACGCTCGCGCGCCTGGGTCCACAGGCCCTGCAGCGTATACATGGCGGATCCGTCGGCCTGCAGACCCACCACCCGGCGGCCCGGCGCGCCGATCGCGGCGCCCGTCGCCAACGGGATCCCGTCGCCGATCGCACCGCCGGTCAACTGCAGCCAATCATGCGGCGCGGCCGTGCCACAGGTCGAGTAGACGCTGCGGCCGAAGGTGACGCTCTCGTCGACCACGATCGCGTTCTCCGGCAGCAGGGCGGCAACGCTCTGCGAGAAGGCGTCCGGCGCCACGGCCCCGCGCGACGGCCCGGCGGTGGTGCGCTCGGCCCCGTGGCGCGACGGCTCGACGCCCAGCGCGGCGGCCAGGCGGATCAGCGCGGCGCGGCCGTCCTGCTCGGGCCGGGCGAGGATGTGGACGGAACAATCGTCCGGATACATGCGGCCGGGCTTGCCGGGATAGGCGAAGAAGCCGACCGGCTCCTTGGCGCCGATCAGGATCAGGTTCTGCACGCCGGCAAGCGCCGCGATCGCCTGGTCGACCGGGTACGGGACCTTCTCGATCACGGCCCGGCCGGCCCCACGCTCGATGCGCGCGTTGCTGGTCTGCCCGAGCATACGGGCGCCAGTAGCGTCGACGATCCCTTGCGCCAGTGCCAGCGCATCGGCCCGCAGGGCGGTGCCGCTGAGGATCAGCATCGTGTTGCCGCCCGCGCGAAGGATGCGGGCCGCCTTGTCGACGGCATCCGGCGACGCGTCGGCGGGCTTGGCGTCGGGCAGTCGCTCGGCCACCACGCCGCCCTCGTCCCAACACGTATCGGATGGCAGGATCAACGTCGCCACGCCACCGCACGCGGCCTGGACGCAAGCGGCAGCGTCGGCGCCGACGCTGGTGGCCGCCCGTGCGGTGCGTGTCCACACCGAGACCGGGCGCGCCCACCCCTCGGTGTCGGCGGTCAGCGGCGCGTCGAAACCGCGGTGGTGCGTCGCCTGGTCGCCGACCAGGTTGACGATCGGCGACAGGGCGCGGCGGGCGTTGTGCAGATTGGCCAAACCGTTGGCCAGGCCGGGTCCGCAATGCAGCAGCGTGGCCGCCGGTCGGTCCTGCATGCGGGCGTAGCCATCTGCCGCGCCGGTGACGACGTTCTCCTGCAAGCCAAGCACGCAGCGCATACCAGGCACCCGGTCCAGCGCGGCCACGAAGTGCATCTCGGAGGTGCCGGGATTGGTGAAGCAGGTGTCGACCCCGCAGGCGAGCAACGTATGGACCAGACTTTCCGCACCGTTCATCAACTCGACCCCACCTGTACCGGCGGCACTATTCTCGCGAAGACGAGAGGGCTTCAAGGGCCAAGCCGAACCGGCTAACGAGGCGGCATGACCACGATCCTCTATCCCGAGCGCATGTACCCGAACGATGCCGACGAGCGCGGCGTCTTCCCGCCCGATGCCACGATCACCATGCGGGACACGGTCCTGCTCTCCGACCTGTCGCCCGAGGATTGCGCGGCCGCCGACGGCTTGATGATCTTCCGCCAGTGGGTCAGCGCGGCCGACATCGCGCGCTTTCCGCGGCTGCGGGCGATCGTGCGCATGGGGGTCGGCTACGACCGCATCGACCGGGCGGCGGCGGCCCAGCGCGGCATCGTCGTCTGCAACGTGCCGGATTACGGCACGACCGAAGTCGCCGACCACTCGATCGCGCTGGCGCTGGCGCTGCGCCGCGGGCTGCTGATGCATCACGACGCGCAGCGGGCCCATCCGCCGGCGCCGTGGGAGGCGACCATGAGCCCGCTGCTTCGCCGCCTGTCGGCGCAGACTTTTGGAATCATCGGCCTCGGCCGCATCGGCACGGCCGTCGCGCTGCGAGCCAAGGCGCTGGGGTTCAGGGTGGCTTTCTTCGACCCCTACCGGCCCAACGGCGCCGAGTTGGCGATCGGCGTCCACCGCGCGCACTCGCTGGATGAGCTGCTCCGGACCGCAGACGTGCTGAGCCTGCACACGCCGCACACGCCGCAAACCGCGGGGATGATCGGGGCGGTGCAGTTGGCCCTGTTGCCGGCGAACGCGGTCGTGGTCAGCACGGCGCGCGGGACCGCGATCGACATCGACGCGCTCGCGGACGCCTTGCGCTCGGGCCATCTCGCCGGCGTGGGG
>CAZZVQ010000165.1:0-9276 GCA_964657565.1 uncultured Acetobacteraceae bacterium | reverse complement strand
ACCAGATCAGATTGTCTCCGACGCAACCCTTGCACCAAAGGAGCCGTCCACACACACCCTACGGTTACCTCGTAGGGTGGGCTTCAGCCCACCAAGGTCAGGCGGCGCATTAGAAGTCGAGCAAATTGGCCCGGAACTGCTCGTGCGCATACGCTTTGCGCACCAATCCGCGGCGCTGTAGCGCCGGCACCAGCCCGTCCTCGATCTCGGCGATCGAGCGGCGGCTGACGTCCGGTAGCGACAGCAGGAAGCCGTCGCCGCCCGCGCCCTGCATCGCCTCGGCCATCTGTGCCGCCAGCGCGTCCGGCGTGCCGACCAGCTCGACCGAGCCGCCGTCGCTGCTGTAGGCGGCGATGGCGTCGCGCAGGGTGCGGTCGCCGGCCTTGCGCTTGAAATCGTCAAGCGTCTGCTGGTGGCCGTTGGTGGTGAGGTCGGCGACCGGCGCGTCGAGGTCGAACTGCGCGAAGTCGATGTTGGTGATCTTGCCGAGGAACGCCAGCTTGCGGTCCACCTGCGCCGCCGCCCGCACCGCCCGGCGGCGCTTCAGCTCCTGCGCGTCCGCCTCCGTTTCGGCGATGATCGGCGCGACCAGGAACAGCACCTTGCACTGGTCCGGATCGCGGCCCTGTTCGACCATGCGGCGGCGCACGTCGTCACGATAGTCCCGCATGCGGTCGACGCCCTTGACGCTGGCGACGATGGTGTCGGCGTGGCCGGCGGCGAAGCGGCGGCCGCGGGGCGAGCCGCCGGCCTGCGCGATCACCGGGCGGCCCTGCGGCGCCGGGCCCGAGTTGAGCGGGCCGCGCGAGGCGTAATACCGCCCGCGCACGTCGACCTGGTGCACCTTGCGGTGGTCGACGAGCATGCCGCCCTCGGTGTCGGCGACAATGGCGCCGGGCTCCCAGGAGTCCCAGAGCTTGTTGACCAGGTCGATGTATTCGTCGGCCATGTCGTAGCGGAGATCGTGCTCGGGCAGGCCGTCGAGGCCGAAATTGCGCGCCGCGAAGTCGGAACTGCCGGTCACCATGTTCCAGCCGGCGCGGCCGGACGAGACCTGGTCCAGCGTCGCCATCAGGCGGGCGAGCAGGTAGGGTGGATAGGCGAAGGTGGCGAAGGTCGGCACGATGCCGATGCGCGACGTCGCCGCGATCATCAGGGTGGCGACCACCGAGGGATCCTGCCGCGGCACCGCGATCCCGTTGTGCAGATAGATCTCGCGCGACCCGGCGTAGCTCTCGCCGATGTAGGAGGAGTCCTCGAGCAGGACGTAGTCGAAGCAGGCGCGTTCGAGCGCGCGGGCGACGTCGACGAACAGGGTCGGCACCTGCCAGCTCTCGCCGATGCGCCCGGTCCAGGGTTCGCCCCAGGCTTGCACGCTGGAGCCTTGCAGGAAGAGACCGAGGTGGAAAGGCTTCGCGTCCATTCGACGCTCCTGCAGTGATTGTCTAGTTTGGGCAAAGCGGCTGCAATCAGGCAACCCGCGCGCGGAAGAGAGACGATGGCCTTCACATGCACGATCCCGGCCCGGCCCACGGTCCAGCAGGATGATGGCGCGGTGCGGATCACGCGCTGGGATTTCGAGCCGGGTGCGGTCACCGGGCAGCACACGCACGGGCTCCCCTATGTCGTCGTGATGCTGACGGATGCGGTGATGAAGGTCGATAACGGCCAGGAGGTGACGGAGACGCGGCTCTCGGCCGGCACCGCCTACCATCGACCGGCGGGAATCTCGCATGACGTGATGAACGGATCGGACGCGCCGATGGCGTTCGTCGAGGTGGAGTTCAAGCGCGCGAGCGCGCTGGTTTTCGAGTAGCACCGGCGAGCATGAGCCGTTCGGGTTCTTTTCCAGCACGTGCAGCGCGGCCGCGCTTCCTCGGTCGGGTCGGACTCGGCCGGGTCGCCGCCGACGCACACGTTACTTGATGAGGCCAGCCGTCTTGAGCTTGGCGATCTCCCGCTCGACCCGCTCGATGCCGCCATTGGCATACAGGATCTGCACCCGCTCGGCGCCGAGATGGCTGAGCGCCGGGTTGCGGAACTCGGTGTTGTAGCGCGTGGCGTCGGCCGGGTCGTAGCCGAACTTCGGCGCGACGGTGCGCAGGAACAGCTCGCTCTGCACGACCGCCGGGCCGGTGAAGGTGTAGTCGGCATCGGACAGGTTGTGCAGCACGTATTCGTACAGCAGGTTCGACTGGTTCGGCAGGCTACCCAGCATGTCGATCGAGCCGAGCTTGCGCACCGGGGCGAGACGCAGCCGACCGGCCGCATCCTTGACCAGGAAACCACGCTCGACCGGGTCGGCGCCGGCCAGGATGGCGGCAGTGCGGATCCAGTTGACGACGCTGAACTCGTTGCCGGCATTGGGCGCGCCGTGGGCCGAGGCCTGCGCGATCACGAACGCCGGCGGCATGCCGCGGGCGATGCTCTCGGCGACGCTCATGATGTGATGCCCACCCGTCTTGGTGGTCCCCGGGCCGCCCCAGGCGTCGTTCTTGCCGGTGCCGCCGAAATTCATCTCGGTGTATTCCGACCCGTCCGCGTTCCACTGGAACACCATCGCCTTGGCCCAGTCGTGCCAGATCGGCGCGCCGATGACGATGTCCTGGTCGATCGCCAGGTCCTTGTCGGCCGTGCCGGCGCCGACGACCGGCATCTGCTGGGCGTCGAGCGTGCCATACACTTTGCGGTAGGTGTCGGCGAGGTTGAGGCTGCTGGTCAGGTTGACGGCGACATGGATCGGCAGTCCGCCCGGCTCCGAATGGTGGCCGCCGAACACGCTGCCGGGGGCGGCGAGATATGGCATCGGCAGCTTCGGGCAATCGGTGCCATCGTCGCGCAGGCCGGGGAACACGCCGGCGACCAGGCCGCCGGGAATGCGGCCGGCCTCGCTGGTGTCGATCAGGCCCTCGGCGATCAGCTTGTCGACGATCTGCTGCTTGCGCTCGGCGGTCAGCCCGGCGCGGAATTTGACGCAGGTGTCGGGATTGAACACGGCGTCCTCGGTGGCCGCACGCAGCGCCGGATCGGCGATCTTCGCCGCCTCCGCCTGGATGAACGCCATCGCGCTCTTGGCCAGGGCCGAGCTCTGCGCCACCGTCGCCGCGCCCGCGTTCCAGGCGCCGAGGCCAGTCTGGTCAGCGGCCATGGCCGGCCCGGCGAGGGTCAGCGCGAGGGGAAGACCGAGCATGATCTGTCGCGAGGTCGGCATGGCGGCCACTCCGTGTTGCGCGAACCCTGCTACCGGATCGGCGTCATTGCGTTCAGCGAAGCTTTGGTGACAGGGATCATAGGGTCTGGAACATCACCAGGGCGTCCACATACCCCATCGACGGATGGTGGAAGGCGCCCGGCAGCCGGCCGACGATGTCGAAGCCCAGGCGCTGCCACAGGCGGACCGCCCGCTCGTTCGTGCTGACGACGAAATTGAACTGCATGGCCCGGTAGCCGCGCGAGCGCGCATGGGCGAGCGAGTGTTCGCACATGCGCGCGGCGACGCCGCGGCCCAGCGTCGCCGCGCTGGTCATGTAGCCGCAGTTGCACACGTGGCGACCACCGCCCGCTTGGTTCGGCCGCATGTAGTAGGTCCCGACGATCTGCCCCTGATCGTCGGCGACGAAGGTTTCCTTGTCCGGCCTCAGCCAATAGCCCAGCGCAGCGGCCTCGCTCAGGGCGGGATCGAGCGTATAGGTCGTGCCCTCCCGGATGGTGGGCAGGATGATGGCGGCGACCCCTGGCGCGTCGGCTGCCTGGACGTTCCGGATCAGCATGGACGGACAGATACCGTAGCCAGGCCCTCGAACACGACCTTGACGGTCTCCCCGCCGGGAATGGGCTTGTTTTCGCTCATCGCGGCCTTCTTGTAAGGTTGATTTATTGAAGGAGACTTTACAAAACGGGCCAGCCGTCAAGCGCCAGGACCCGCCATGCAAAAGCCCGCTCTTACCAACACCGTCGAGCCGGGCGCCAGCCTGCCGGATCCTGGCCGCCGGAGCGGCACGCTGTATCTGGTCCACGTGCTGACCCATGCCACGCGGATCCGGCTCGATGCCCGGCTCGCCGGCCTCGGGCTGTCGTCGTTCCAGTCCACCCTGCTCAGCGTGATCGCGCGTAACGAGGGGTTGTCCTCCTCCCGCCTGTCGCGGCGGTTCCATGTGACGCCGCAGGCGATGGGCGAGACGATCGCGACGCTGGAGCGGAGGGGCTTCATCGAACGCCGCGACGACCCGGCGGACCGCAAGATCCTGCTCCTGCTGCTCACCCCGGCGGGCGCGGAAGTGGTGGCCGCCGCGGAGAAGATCGTCGGCGAGTTCGAGCGCAGCTTGTTGGACGGCTTCCCCCGCGAGGACGTCGAGCGGATGCGCGAGATGATCTCCGCGATGCTGGCCACGCTGGGCGAGCGGCCGAACCGGGTCGCCCTCGGTGACGGCTGACATCAGTACATTACGCCGCGAGTTCGTGCATCACCTTGATCAGATCGGATTTGCCTTCGAAGCCGATCCCCGGGATCTCCGGCATAGTCACCCGGCCATTCTCCACCCGCACGCCGTCGGGGAACCCACCGTAGGGTTGGAACAGGTCCGGGTAGCTCTCATTGCCTCCCAGCCCAAGCCCGGCCGCGATCATCAGCGACATCTGGTGTCCGCCATGCGGGATGCAGCGTGACGGCGACCAGCCGAACTGCTTCAGCACCTCCAGCGTGCGCAGGTACTCGACCAGCCCGTAGGACAGCGCGCAGTCGAATTGCAGCCAGTCGCGGTCGGGCCGCATCCCGCCGTAGCGTAGCAAATTGCGCGCGTCCTGGTGCGAGAACAGGTTCTCGCCCGTCGCCATCGGGCCCGGATAAAACTCCGACATCGCCGCCTGCAGCGCGTAGTCGAGCGGGTCGCCGATCTCTTCGTACCAGAACAGCGGATAGTCGCGCAGCATCTTGGCATAGGCGATGCCGGTCTCGAGATCGAAGCGGCCGTTGGCATCGACGGCGAGCTGCGCCTGCGAGCCGATCTCCCGCAGGACCGCCTCGATCCGGTTGCGATCCTCCTCGAGCGAGGCGCCCCCGATCTTCATCTTGACGACGGTGTAGCCGCGGTCGAGGTAGCCGCGCATCTCCGCCTGCAGCGCCGAGTTGTCCTTGCCCGGATAGTAATACCCGCCTGCCGCATAGACGAACACGCTGGGATCGGCCTCGCGGCCATGGCGCTCGGCCAGCATCCGGAACAGCGGCTTGCCCTCAATCTTCGCCACCGCGTCCCAGATCGCCATATCGAGGGTGCCCACGGCGACCGAGCGCTCGCCATGGCCCCCGGGCTTCTCGTTCTGCATCATGGCCGCCCAGACCTTGGCCGGGTCGATGTTGTCACGCGCATCGTCCATCAAGCGCTTGGGATCGGCCTCAAGGACCCGCGTGCGGAACCGCTCGCGGATCAGGCCGCCCTGGCCATAGCGGCCGTTCGAGTTGAAGCCGTAGCCGACGACGGGCTTGCCGTCCCGCACCACGTCCGTGACCACGGCCACGAGGCTCGTCGTCATCTTGGTGAAGTCGATATAGGCGTTGCGGATGGGTGATGAGATCGGCTGCGTGATCTCGCGGACGTCGACGATGCGCATGGTTGGTTCTCCTTGGCGCGACATACGGTGCTCAGCCCTTGCGGGCCGCGATACTTTCTCCCTTGAACGCAAGCTTGTTTACCATGAGGTTCCGGGACGCGACGTGCCCGAGGGACTCGATGAATACTGTCTGGGATCCCGAACTCGATGACCGCCTCGCCTGCGTGGCAGTGATCGACGAGACGCACGACGTCAAGACGTTCGTGTTCGAGGCGCCGGAGCGGCGCAGCATCGCCTACGAACCCGGGCAGTTCCTCACCTTCACCTTCGAGATCGGTGGCCAGACCGTCTACCGCTGCTACAGCCTCTCGTCGTCGCCATCGCGGCCGCAGAACGCCTCGATCACCGTCAAGCGGGTCACCGGCGGCCCGGTGTCGAACTGGCTGCACGACACGCTGCGGCCCGGCATGAGCGTGCATGCCACCCGGCCGATGGGCGAGTTCACCTCGGTCCGCTTGGCCGCGGCGCAATACCTGTTCGTGTCCGGTGGGTCCGGCATCACGCCGCTGATGTCCATGAGCCGCTCGTTCGCGGACCGCGCCACCCCCGTCGACATCGTGTTCCTGCACGCCGCGCGCACGCCGATCGACATCATCTTCCGCGACGAGTTGGCGCTGATCGCGCGCCGGCTTCCCGGCTTTCGCACCGTGTTGCTCCCGGAGGCGCGCACCGGCGAGCCCGGCTGGTGCGGCGCGACCGGCCGCATCTCGGCCGACTTGCTCAAGGGGCTGGTGCCGGACGTGGCGGACCGCACCGTGCTGTGTTGCGGGCCGGACCCGTTCATGAAGGCGGTGCAGGCGGCGTGCACCGGGCTGGGCGTGCCGGCGTCGAACTATCATCATGAGAGCTTCAACTTCGCCACGCTCGAGGCCGAGGCGCCGGCGGTCGCGGCGGCGGTCGAGAGGGCCGAGCAGCAGCCCATCGCGGCGGTGCCGACCTACAACGTGGAGTTCGTGAAGGCGAAGCGGACCCTTCCGGTTCCGGCGGACAAGTTCGTGCTGAAGGCGGCTCGGGAGGCCGGCATCGCGCTGCCGGCGTCGTGCACCAGCGGGCTGTGCGGCACCTGCAAGTCGAAGCTCGTGTCCGGGACGGTCGACATGAAGCACAAAGGCGGCATCCGGCAGCGCGAGATCGACGCGGGGATGTTTTTGCCCTGCTGCTCGAAACCGCTGACCGACTTGGTGGTGGACCGCTAGTCGCCCAAATCATGGCGCAAAGAGGGGTGGGCATGACCACGCTCGACCACTTACGCGCACAGGCCCGGCGGGCCACCCTATTCACGCCCACCACGCTGGCCGACGCGATCGACCGGCTCGGCTTCGTGCAGGCGGATCCGATCCGGGCACCGGCGCGGGCGCAGGATCTGATCCTGCGCCACCGGGTCACCGGCTACCGGGCTGGGGACCTGGAACGCCGGTTCCCGCGCCTCCCGGTGGAAGAGGATTTCCTGCATGCCTACGGGTTCATGCCGCGCGAGACCTGGCATCTGCTGCACCCCCGCACCGACCCGGCGCGCGCAGGCCGAACCTACGTGCCAACCGGGCTGGAAGCCGAGGTTCTGGACTTCGTGCGCCGCCGCGGCAAGACCCATCCGAGCGATCTGGAAGAGGAGTTCGGCCGCGATCTCGCGGTCAATGCGTGGGGCGGGAACTCCAAAGCGACCACGCGGGCGCTGGAGAGCCTGCGCCATCACGGGCTGCTGCGGATCGCCAGGCGGGAGAAGGGGATCCGGGTCTACGCCCCCGCGCCGCCGCCGCGGCCGCCGCTCGACCCGGACGAGCGGGCACGGCTGGCGATCATGCTCGTCGCGCGCATCTTGGCGCCGGTCTCGGCGGTCAGCCTGCGGGGCGCGCTGGCGCTGATGGGACGGAAGAACCCGGATCTCGGCCCGCTCGCGCCGGCGATGCGCGCGTTGGTGCGGCGCGGCGAGCTCGTGCATGAGGAGGTCGATGGCGAGACGTATCTGTGGCCGGCGCCGTTGCGCGAGGCGGGCCATTTCGAGGCCCGGCGCGACGTGCGGCTGCTGGCGCCATTCGATCCGCTGGTATGGGACCGGCGCCGGTTCGAGCATCTCTGGGGGTGGCAGTATCGGTTCGAGGCCTATACGCCGGCGGCCCGGCGCAAGCTGGGCTACTACGCGCTGCCGTTGCTGTGGGGGGACGCGGTGATCGGTTGGGCCACGGTCTCCACGATCGGTGGCACGGTGCATGCGACTCCCGGGTTCGCCGGCCGGCAGCCGCGGGACCGCGCCTTCGTGCGGGCGTTCGACGCGGAGGTGGCGCGGTTGCAGCGGTTCCTCGGCTAGACCGTCTCGCTGTTCTCCAGCGTGGAACGGAGCACGGCGTGCAGGGCGGTCCATTCCGGGTCTTTCGACGCCAAGGCCTCGATGTATCGGGTGAACCGTTCGGCGCAGTCGTGAAGGCCGTTCATCAGGGGCTGGTAGGGGTACCGGCCCAATTCCGCAGCGCTGTCGTCGGTCAGCAGGACGGTCTCGCCTTCCCGCGCCAGAGTGACGCTGCGGGCCATGCTGGCCATGCGCACGGTGGCTTGGCCCTGGGCGGCGAGCCGGGGCGGCATGCGCAGACAGAGATTGAGGACGAGGAATTCCAAGTCGTCCTCGATGACGATCTCGGTGCCGCCGCCGTCCGATAGGGTGAGGCGACCGTTCATGACGTTGTATTCGTCGGCGACCAATGGCCCATCGAGCGCGGCCCACGTGGCGGCCTCGTCGGCGGCGGTCCCGACTGCGAACCCTACCTGCATCCTGGTTCAACTCCTGTGCAAGACGATGTCATGCCCGGACGGCTCGGAAGATGCGCTCGGACTCGGCCTTGCTGAACACGGCGATCTCCTCGGGGTCGGGCGACGGTTTGCCGGCGAGCGGGACGCAGTGCACGATCGCACCAGAGGCTTTGACGCCGATCTCGACCGTGATGCCGTTCGCCAGGGTGATGTTCTCGCTGCCGGCGCGACGTGGCGCGTAGGCGTCGTTCATCGCCTCCTCGATCATAGCGGCGATGTCGGCAGCGGTGGTGTCGACCGGGAAATAGCTGTTGGTCGCCGCCAGCCAATCGTCGCCGTTGCCGCGGACGCCATTCTTGGCATGTCGGGGCGCGTGCCGGCCGGCGAGGTAGCCCATGACCGCCTCTGTCGCCTCAGTCCCGTCCAGATCCGGCTGCACGTTCGGCACGGGCCTCTGATCGAAATGCGGTGCGAACCTGGTGGCGAGCTTGCGCTTCCCGGTGTTCTCGCCGAACCCCTTCATCGTGGTGGTGAAGTTCTGCTGGAGCTTCGCGACGTTGCCGTTGAAGTGGTTGGCGGCGAGCAGCCGCTTGACCTTGTCACCGGGCTGTCGGTCGCCCTTCTTGTCGTCCGGGAACTCGTTCCAGGCCTCCACCATCTGCCGACACTCTTCGGCATGGGCTCCGGAATCGCCGAACGCGGTGGCGAAATCCTTGAGCTTGTTGGCGCGGTTGCCGAGCCCGTCGGTGAAGATCTTGGCCAAGGTGTCGCCGTGCTCGTGCTGCCGGCTGGTGCCGTTGGGCGTGTCCTGGCCGGTGTCGCCACTCATGCCGCCGGCTTCCAGCAGGGTCTTGAGCTTGGCTCGGTCGGCCGGGTCCTGGAAAGCGGTCCCGATCTCCTTGAGCTTCGGCGCCGCGCCGCCGGCCG
>CAZZVQ010000164.1:0-9419 GCA_964657565.1 uncultured Acetobacteraceae bacterium | reverse complement strand
GAGGGCAGCGCACGAGCCAGCGGCGTCGCCACCAGTCTATGCGCGGTGCTGCTGGCCGAGGCGTGCAACACAGTAAGCGAGAGCCCACCCCCACATTCCGGTTCGGTATTGGTTTGAGCAGACTGCGTGCCGTGTTGGGTGAGGCGGTGCGTGATGGTGGTGAACGAGTGCTCTTATGACCAGTCTTACGACGGTCGTAAGAATGGGCTGCCAGAGCGGGTCGAGGTCCGTGCCCGGTTGGAGCGTCGGCGACGGTGGAGCTCGGCGGCCAAGCTGGCCATCATCCGCGAGACCTTGACGGCGGGCTCGACGGCGCAGGCCGTGGCGGATCGCCATGAGATCGGCACCAGCCTCATCTATACATGGCGCAAGCAGATGCTGCGGGCGGCAATGGCAAGCTTTGCCGCCGTGGAGATCAAACCAGATGTGCAGATGGCTCTGCCGGGTTCGGTCGAGCCCGCCGCCGCCGCGCCGCCGCCAGAACCATCGTCGCCACCGCCATCGGTCGCCTCATCGAGCGCCATGCCCGGCGGGATCGAGGTCGAGCTGCCGTCCGGGGTGCGACTGCGTTTCGGGTCCGACGTGGACGGCCCGGCGCTGCAGCGCATTCTGACAGCGCTGGCGGCCCCATGATGTTGCCGCCGGCCACGCGGGTGTATCTGGCGTGCGGGTTCACCGACATGCGCCGCGGCTTCGACGGACTGGCCGCCCAGGTGCAGACGGTGCTGTCGCTCGATCCGTATGGCGGGGCGTTGTTCGTTTTCGGGGACGCCGGGGCGATCTGCTCAAGGCGCTGCACTGGGACGGCCAGGGCCTTTGTCTCTATGCCAAGCGGCTCGAGTTGCCGCGGGCCCGGTTCGTCTGGCCGCAGACGGACAGCGGCACTGTCACCATGACGGCGGCGCAGGTTTCGATGCTGCTGGAAGGAATTGACTGGCGCATGCCCGCCTGGACAGCGCGGCCCGAGGTCGCGGCGTGACCGGGATACTGCGCTGGCGCGTGTGATCGTGTTTGTACACGGGGCCGCTCTCGGGTAAAATCGTCATGTGGACCTGGCATACCGCACCCCCGAGGAAGAGATCGCCGCCCTGCGGCACGAGTTGGCCGCGGCGCGCGCCTGCCAGCGCGAGGCCTGGGTCCGAAGACAGCGACCCAACGTTCCGGTCAACAGCAGCGTCACGGGCAAGCTTCCGCCCACCATCAGCGGCCCTGAGCGGCCCAACGTCGCCATGACGGTGCCGCCGACGATGCTCGCGAGCAGGGCCAGTACCATGCCGGCCTGCTCCTACCAGGACCAGACCGTACCCGATCGGTGACGGCAGCTGCGGTCGTGGACTGGCGTATGAACTGTTCTCCGTGAACACTCGATAAAAGCGTCTTGGGGTCAAACGGGGCTCAACGCCAGCCAAACCTGACGAGACGGTCGGGTTAGAGCAGTGAAGCTGCCGGTGTGTTTCTTCCCGATCTCACTCCTCGTCCGACTTGAGGGCGACATTCGCGGTGAGCAGGTTGCTCGCCAGTTGCCCGGCGATCGCCGCCATCAAGTAATAGGCCAATTCAGGATGGTTCCGCCGGAACTGCACCATGCTCGCAGCCTCAACGCCAAGACATCTCACGTTCGTGATCGCAACCACGTCCGCCGAACGCGGCGCACCGGAAAGCAACGCCATCTCGCCGAACAGCGTTCCGGCCGTCAAGGTCGCTAGCCTGGCTCGGATCCCATCCTCCCCGACGGGCGATGCGACTGCCACCTCGCCTTCAAGGAGGATGAAGAGCATATCGGCTCGCTCTCCTTGCCTCACGATGGTGCTTCCGGCTTGGAAGAAGAGTTGGGGAGCGTGCATCAAAAAGGCGGCGGTCTCACGTTCCGGGAAGCCGAGCCGCTTGAGCACATCTGTCGGCTGCATCGAAGTAACGGCGTACTCAGGATTGTGCACCGTAAGCACCTCGCGCTCCGCCCCGGCTAGTGCCTCCGTCACGGTCGGGAACACGCGATCGGGGCGGAATTGCGCCCGCAGCCCGATGGTCTCCTGAAGAGCCCAAACCGGCGAACCCGGCCGCACCTCGGCGAACCCGAGAAACGCCCCCTTCTGCCAGCTTCGTGTCGCGGCCTGCAGAATGCGACGCGCACCAGACAGGTCGACTTGGCTCACGCGCTTGAAGTCGAGGATCACGCATCGCGCGCCGCCCGCCCATGTGGCTTCCATCTCCCGAACGAGCTGGTCCGCGCTGCCGAAGAACAACGCACCTTGTAATTCGATGACCTCGATCTCCGAACCGTGGCGAAGCAGCGTCTCGGTTTCCCGTTCCGTGCGGACGATGCGCGACCGGCCGCCGGGGTTGCGGTAGCGTCGCCGGACGACACGGCCGGACATCGAGATGACGAACAGGAGAGCGGATAGCACAAACCCGGTCAGCACCGCCGCAACCAAGCCAAAGGCAATCGCCATGCCTATAACGACCAAATGGACCAGCAAATTGCCGGCCATCTCGGCCCGGCCGTAGGCGCCGTTCGAGAGCGCCGTACGGCCCAGGCGCAGCAGCTCGCGGTCGAAGGCCTGCACCCCGTTGCTGACCACCAGGCCAGCGAGCGCCGCGGTCGGCAGCAAGGCGATGACCGGGCCGACGAACAGCACCGTCGCCAACAACAGCGCGGCTCTGACCCAACCAGCGGTCTTGTCACGCCCCCCGGCGGTCCAGACCGCCATGCTGCCCGGGGAACCGCCCGTGACAGGTAAAGTCCCGCACAGGCCGCATCCGGCATTGGCGATCGCCAAGGCGAACAGGTCGCGGCGGGAGGAGCCATGCTCGCCGCTGATGTCCTGCATCACGGACGCGCCAACCAAGGTCTCCAGCGTCGACACCAGGGCGATGGTCAGCGCGGCCGGAACGAGCGTCGTCACCAGCGGCCACGGCGGCAGACCCGGCACCGCCGACAACCCGGCTCGGAGCGCTTGCAGGTGCTGCATCCCTGCCGGCACGTCGAGCAATGGGCCGAGCAGCGCCGCCTCTCCGCGTGACGACAGAGCCCAGGCGAGCGCGTAGTGCATCGCAGAGCCCGCCAATAGCGCCACCAGGGCCGGCGGAACCGGTCGCAGCCCTCGCAATGGCCGCAGCATCAGCAAGATCGTCGTGGCGGAAACCGCAAGGGCGGCCGGATGCGCCCAGTGGATAGTTCCCGCCGTCGGCGTGATTCCGAGCATCGCCCTTAGCTGAAGCGAGATCATCAGCAGCGCCACGCCGTTGCGGATCCCGGACACCACCGGATAGGGCAGCATGGTGACGACCTGGCCGAGGCCGCTCGCGGCCAACCCGGCCTCGCACACGCCCGTGCACAGCGTCAGCAGCGCGACGACGGCCAATGCGCCGGGATAGCCGGCCAGCCCGGGCTGCAGCACGCCACGCTGGATCAGCGTCGTCAGCACGCCCGCGACCACGAGCGCAAACGACATCGACCCTCCCGCGATCAGCCCGCGCGTGCGGCAGATCGACGTGAACAGGCCACCACCCACCGCGGCCGCCAGCAATGCCATCCCGATGCCGCCACCCTGTGCGTCGGCTCCCAGCGGTGACAGTGCGACGAAGCCGACCGCAATGTTGCCCGGGACGGAGGTGATGGCGCCGCTGAGACCGCCGGCGACGTTGCCCCAGTTGAAAGCGGCACCGCGATGACCGGCCTCGCGGCGCGGAGCCGCCGGCATCAGCTGACGGGTTCCGCGGCGGCCATGGTTACTGAGCTCCCGGCAATGCGGAGAGCGAGGATGCGCGATAGATTGTACAGGAACGGCGCGGCCACGTCTGGCTCCTTGGCGATGAGCGTGGAGAGCATGCTCGCGCGCAGGCAGACCAGGCGGCTGTGACCGGCCGAGACGACGTCGGCCGTGCGGGGGATGCGCGCGAGAAAGGCGACTTCGCCGAACACGCTCCCGGGGTGTAGCTCCGAGATCACCTGATCGCCGCGCTTGACCGCCACGGTACCGTCCAGGACGACGAACACCATCTCGCCGCGAGAGCCTTGGCGGAGGATCAGGTCGCCAGGACTGCAGGCGATCACGTTGGCCCGGGTCATCAGGCGCGCGATGTCGGCGGAGGCCAGGCCGGAGAAGATGGGGAAGCTGACCGGCGAGATCGCCGTCAGGACGCCGATGATCTGCGTCCAGTCCGGCGCTTGGTCCGGCTGCTCCAGCGTTTGCACCACCGGGTCGCCCGGCAAAAGACGCAGCACCGCATCGCGGCGCACCAGGTCCGGCGTCGCATCGCACAGCAAGGGCGCGATGCGCGAGTGGGTGCTCCGGATATGGGCGATGTCGTCGAGGAACAGCACCAGGGGCACCAGGATGCCGACCCCCGGCGTGGTGACGACGGGGCCACGGACGCGCATGCCGAGGCGGAGATAGACATTGATCAGCTCCGGCCGGCAGTCGCACAGGATGACGGACACGCCCTTGGCGATGGCAAAACGGACCATCGCGTCGATCAGCTGGCCGGGAAGGTCGCCGCCTCGAAAATTTGGGTTGGTCGCGAACCGGGAGAAGATGACGATCTGCTGGGCTGGGACGATCGCTTCCAATTCGTCGAGGCCGTAGATGGCGCGGTCGGCTGCGCCGAAGGGGCCATCGCCGCCCCAGTTCAGGCGCATCGTTCCCACCGCCTGGCCCTCGTGCTCCGCGAGCAGCAGCCGGGCGGTGTCGTCGAGGTCGTCGCGCATCCGGCGGTCGCCATCCCCGGCGTGGCCGCGGCCGAGCTCCTCGCCATAGATCGCGAACCGCAGGCGGAAGATGGCTTCCCGGTCCGCCATGCTTTCGGCGAACCGGACGGACGTCACCATGCGTTCATCCCTCCTGGGGCTCGATATGCGGCGTATTCACGCGTCGAGCGTAGCACGAGGTACATAGCTCATCGAGTTAACCAGGTAACATAGCAGCGGCTGACTTTTTCCCTTCACCTCTTGGCGCCCCAACGGGTCCAAGATGAAGTCGCGATGCACGAGATCACGCGTCGGCTCGCCGATCACCGTGAGGCAGGAATCGCGGGTGTTGCGCATGCGGTCCTTGGCGACCTGGACCAGGCGGGACGCGGTATTCGCCGGGTCGCCGATGACGGTGTATTGCTGGCGCTCGGCCATCCCCAGGCTGCACGCGACCACGATGCCGGAGTGGATGCCGACGGCGGCTTTCATCGTCGGCAGGCCGTCCCTGGCATAGCTCTCGTTGAGCGATTGCAGGACGGCTCCGATCGCGAGCCCACAGTTTGTCGCCGCCCGCGCGTCGGCCGCGATCTCGGCCGCGGAGTGGCGCGCGATCGGTGCGCCGAACACGGCCATGAGTCCGTCGCCGACGAAGCTCGACACGATGCCCTGATGCTCGGCGACGACACGCGCCATCTCCTTCATGCAGAGGTCGAGCCACCGCACCAGGGTGTCCGGTTCCAGTTGCTCCGAGACCGAGGTGAAATCGTTGATGTCGGCGAACAGCATCGTCACCGGCAGCCGGACCGGCACCGGTCGGCCGCCGGCGCTGAATTCGTCCCGCCGCCGCCAGAGTTCGCGCGCCACCGGCGCCGACACCGCCGCCGAGAACAGCCGCATCAACAGGGTGTGCTGACGCTTCTCTGCGAACGCGGCGACCGACCCCGACAGCGCCGCAGCCGCCACCCAGCCGCCCGCCATCGGCACCACCGGCAGCCACACGGCCCGAAAGAATGCCAGGACCACAACGCCCACGATCACGCTGCCGCCGCCGAGCGAGAGCGTGGCGACGTAGGCGCCGTTCGGCCGGATCAACGCGAGGGCCCCGGCACCGAGGACGCAGATCGCGATGAGCGCCGTCTCCAGTTGGCCCGACAACGGGCGGGTCGGGAGGATGTGGTCGAGCGCGTGGCCGAGCAATTGCGACGTGAACAGGCCCTGGAGGGTTGCTCCCGGCAATTGGGAGGAGGGCCGGCCTCCGATCGGTGAGATCACGTTGTCCTTGACGCTGTCGGCCACGACGCCGATCAGGACCACCCTCCCGGCAGCGTCGGGCACGGCGCCGGAGTCCAACAGCGTGCCCAGCGTGATCGTGGGCAGCATTACGCCGGAGCGGAATTCGCGCAGGATCTGGTAGCCTCGGGTGTCGACGGACGCGTAGCCGCCTGTGTTCTCCCCGAAGGCGGGCAGCGAGGTCGGCCCGAGCCGCAGGAAACCCCTGCCGTCATCGGCTGGAACGATGCCTTCGCGCGCGAGAAACACCATGGCCAGCCGGAGGGGCAGCGATTCCGCGGGCGCGGCGCCATCGTCGAGGTAGAGCAGGCCCCGGCGGGCCACCCCTCCCGGATCGAGCACCAGGTCGGCGAACCCGGTCCGGTCAGACCGCTGCATCGTCTCGGGTGCCTGAATGCCCGCAAGCGGGCCCTGCCTGAACCGGTTGACCCAGACGAGCTCCGGTGCCGCCGCCATGGTCCGCTCCAGCAGGTCGGCTCCGGGCTGGATCGGCGAGGGCCGGAAGATGTCGACACCGATGGCGCTGGCGTGGGCCGCGTGCAGCTTGTCGATCGCGGCAGCCAGCACCCCGTCGGGAACCGGCCAGCCGAACCGGTCGATCTCGGCCTCCGTGATGCTGACCTGGAGCAACCGCGGGTCCGGGAGGCGCCCCTCCGCTCGGGCGGCGATAAGCGCGTCATAGGCTCCGAGCTCCAAAGGCTGCAGGACGCCATCGGCCCGGGCCATCAGCAATGCCACCAGCAGCGCGGCCGTCGCCGGGCTGCGCCGAGCGGCGCCCCACCAGGAGGCGGGCGCGAACGCGCGCCGCCCTTGTTTCGACTTGCCTCCCGCCATCTCCCCTTGTCTTGCGATCCCGGCCTCAGATCCCTAGTCTCTCAATGGCGGGGTCGCAAGGCCTCGGTTTTATGCTATAATTAATGTAACGATCGAAGAGACGTCGTCATGGGTGCGCGTGCCGTTCATTGGGTCTTGGTTCTACTGAGTCTCGTGTCCGGAGTGGGCGCGGCGCGGGCTGGTACGGCGGTCGAAGCACCAAAAGCCGACAGCGCCGAGCCGGAGGCTGCCCCGCGCCGCTTCGTGCCGCCTCGGCTCGGCTCGCCCGAGAACCGGGTCAGCGGTGCGACAAGGGGCGCGGACACGATGCAGCTGGCGGCTCTGGCGCCGTCCGACGTTGGCCTCACCGCCCGTGAGCAACCCAGGTTGTATTGGTACAACTCGCTTCCCATCCAAGGCAGCGCTTCGATCACCATAGTCGACGATTTTTCCGACCGGGTCGTTCTTCGAGCGACCATTCCGGGTCCGTTCCCAGCCGGCATCAATTCTTTCCCGCTGAGCGGCACGCAGGGGCGGATCAATAGCGAGACCACCTACAAATGGTCGCTGACCGTGGTCGTGTCCAAGCAGGATCCATCGCGAACCCTGGTCGCGGGCGGCCTGATCGAACGGGTGCCGCAGCCGGCAGAGAGTCTTTGGTATGACGAGGTGGACTCGATCTCGCAATCCATTCGGCATGCGCCAGGGGATCGGGCGCTGCGCCAGACCAGGAGTGCGCTGCTGGAACGGGCGGGGCTGACGGACATCGCTGCCTACGACCGCGCGGCGGCGCGGTGAGTCACCGCGGCGGCGGCGGCCCGGCCTTCTTTCTTCCTCTAGCCTCCCTCGTGCTGGCGTCCGGTGTCGGCCGGCACGCCTGGGCTGCGACCGAGACTACGGCACCAGTGGCAGCGGCGTTCGCTGCCATGATGGCGCACCCGGCCGACCCTGATCTTGCGGTGAGGTATGCCCGGGTCGCGGCGGAGCACGGTCAGACCCGGGCGGCGATCGCCGCCCTCGAGCGCGTCCTCCGCTTACATCCGGAGCTGGACAATATCCGGCTTTCGCTCGCGTCGCTCTACTATGCCGAGAACAACCCGGCGCTCGCCTCCGTCTACGCCAAGCAAGCGTTGACCGCCGAGGACATCCCGCAAGATGCCGCCCAGCAAGGGCGCGCCCTGGTGAGCACGGCCGACTCTGCGGCCAGCAGATCCAAATTCGCCGGTTCCGTACTGGCGGGCCTGCGATACGACAGCGACGCTAACCAGGCGACCTCGTTGGCGACGATCGGCGTGTTCAGCCCCTTTGTGGGAAACGTCCAAGTCCCGACCCCAGTCCGCGCCAGCTCTGATTGGAGCTCGGTGCTGAACCTCCAACTCTCGCACAGTTATGACCTCGGTTTGCAGCGGGATGGCGATTGGGAGACCAATGTATCCGGCCTTGATCAACGCTTCTTCCGTATCAACCACCGTTATGATCTGACCGCGGCAACGGTCGACACCGGACCGAGGATCGGTTTCAGCTTATCGGACGGGATTGCGATGTCTGCCCGGCCATTCGCGACGGCGTCGTGGCTTGGCTATGGAGACGAGACCTTCGCCGCGCTCTACGGCGGCGGGGCGTCATTGCGCGCGCGCGTCGGCCAAGACTGGAGCGTGGACCTAACCGGCACGACACGGTTCGGCAGCTATCAGAACAGCAGCTTCCGCCCCTCGGCTGAACTATATACCGGCGTCGAAGCGTCCGCGGCGAGCACGATCGCCTACGCGGTGACCGCGCGCACGCGCGTCGCGCTCAGCCTGACCTACTATCATGCCAATGCTCATGCTGCTTTCAACGCCCGGAGTGGTCCGGGCACCGCCCTGGTCGTCGCGAGCGAGCAGACGGTTGCCAACCGGCCAGTTGTGCTGACCGTGCATGCCGGAATCCAGCAGATCGGTTATCGCACCGCCGATCCGCTATTCGGACTGCCTGATCGGCGGAGCGACCCTATCGTGGAGGCCGGTTTCGCCGTATCCACCCCGATCTACCAGCGGCTTCTCTGGGCAGTGGCTCAGTATGAATTCACACGGGACAACTCGAACTATCCCGCTTACCGATTTGGTGATCATTACGTGACCCTCGGCATCCGTTGGAACTTATGAGCATGTCCTGGCGCCAGCAGGCATTCGGCGTTGGCGTGGCCGCATTGCTGACCGGCATCTCGCCGGGCGGGTCGGTCGCGCAATCCGCGCTGACCGGCACCGTCCTGTCGGGGGCGTCCCTGTCCGGCGGCGCGGGTGGGTCGGCTCGCCTGGTGCTGGGATCACGCGTCGTGAGCCCGCCGAGATCCTGGACGGAGGTCGTGTTCTCCGACGGCTCGTCCATCGTGCTGGGTCCCGGCGCAGATTTGGCAGTCCACCAGATCGCGTCGAACCCGGGATCGGCGCGCAACCGCATCAGTGCCACCGGCAACGGGCAGATCCGGATCGTGGCGGTGGACGGTACGGAAGTCGAACTGGCCACGACCGGTGTCACGGTCACGGTGATCGCTGCCGACGCGGTGCTGCAGGCGGGGCCGCACGGTTCGGTCGCGATGATGGGCGGGCGCGAGGTTGTCGTGTCCCAGCGTTCACGCCGGGACACG
>CAZZVQ010000163.1:0-9503 GCA_964657565.1 uncultured Acetobacteraceae bacterium | reverse complement strand
TGATGTCGGGGATGATGTCGCCGCCGGCCGCCACGGCCCGGCGCGTGGCCTCGGCCTGCGCCTGCTCCACGGCGTCCGGGTCGCCGTCGAACGAGATGTGCAGCGACCACTGGAGGTCGCCGACGAAGGCCTTGCCGGCGCGTGCGGTGCGGACGAGGCCGCCGAGGCGCGCGAACAGGCCGCTGCCCCGCCCCGTCAGCAGGTCGCCGGCGATGCCGGCGCTCTCGATGACGGAGAAGCCGGTCTTGGCCAGGTTCGCGTGGGTGCCGGGATCGAATACGTAGGCCTCGCCCAGGCAGGGCAGATCCGACAGTCCGGCGAGCACGCCTAGCGCTGCGGCGCCGGTGGCGAAGTCGAAGCTGGAGAACAGCGTCGTCTTGGGCAGGGGCATGGTCTTGAGCACGACCGAGGTGCGGATACCGAAGGCGCCGCAATCGCCCACCAGAGGCTGCGGCGCGCGGATGCCGTCGATGCGGTCGCCGGGTTGGAGGCGGTGGAGGTCGCCGGTGCCGGTGACCAGGGTGCCGCCGCAGATCGTGCCGTCGCCGAGCGCGCCGTGGCCGGCATTGCCGAAGAAGCCGCCGTTTTGGGCGGCGCCGCCGCCGACCGTGGCGCCGGCGCCGGAGAGCGGGCCGAAGCTGCAGACGCGCAGGCCGGCGGCAGCCAGCGCCGTGTCCAGCGTCTCCCAGGTGACGCCCGCGCCGGCCTCGACCGTGCCGCCGGCGCGATCGATGGCAATCTCCTGCAAGCGGCTGGTTTCGACGATGGCGCTGCGGTCGCCGTGCGGGCGGAAGCCGCCGGTGTAGGACCAGCCGCCGCCGCGCGGGAATAGCGCGATGCCCTCGGCGCGGGCGCTCCGGACGATGCGCTGGACCTGGTCGGTGTCGGCCGGATGCAGGATCGCGCGGGCGGGCTCGGCCGCGGCGCCGGCGATGTCGGCGGACCAGAAGGCGCATTCCGCCGGGTCCGTCTCGACGTCGATGCCGTCGGCGCGGAATAGGTCGGCGATGCTGGAGCGGATTGGCGTGTCCATCAGGCGAGCTTCCGCAACTCGGTCTTCAGCACCTTGCCGGCAGCGTTGCGGGGGAGCCCGTCCACGAAGGCGACGTGGCGGGGGACCTTGTAGCCGGCCAGGCTCTGCTTGCAGGCGGCGAGGACGGCGTCCGGTTCGATGGTGGCGCCGGGTCGCATGACCAGGAAGGCCTTGCCCGCCTCGCCCCAATACTCGTCGGGAACGCCGACCACGGAAGCGTCGGCGACGCCCGGCAGGCGGAACAGCAGCTCCTCGACCTCGCGCGGGAAGACGTTCACGCCGCCGGAGATGTACATGTCCTTCTTGCGGTCGACGATATAGTAGCAGCCGTCCTCGTCCTGCCAGGCCAGGTCGCCGGCGGAGAACCAGCCGTCGCGCATCGCCGCCTCGGTCGCTTCCGGATTGTTCCAGTAGCCGAGGAACAGGCAGGGCGAGTTGTTGTAGAGTTCGCCGACGTCGCCCGGCCGGGTCGGTTGGCCCGCGTCGTCGAGTAGCTTGACGGCGTTCATCATGAAGGGATGGCCGACGCATTGCTGCTTGCGCAGCTGGTCGGCGGGACGGAGGTTGCAGACGATGCCGCCCTCGGTGGAGCCGTAGCACTCGTGCAGCAGGCCCTCGCCGAAATAGTCGATGATGACTTCCTTGGTGCGCTGCGGCAGCGGGGCGGCGTTGGACACCAGCGCCTTGAGCGACATCTTGCGCCAGCGGTCCAGGATGGGCTGTTCGAGGTTGAAGATGGCGTTGAACAGCGTCGGCACCATGAAGGTGCCGGTCGCGCCGCCCTCGCTCAGGGCGCGCAGGGTCCGTTCGGGTTCGAAGGACGGCAGGATCTCCACCGTGCCGCCGAAGAAGACGGCGGCGTGGGCGAAGCTGTAGCCGGCACCGTGGAACAGCGGCGTGATGGCCAAGAAACGATCGTCCGGACCGTAGCAGGCGTATTCCGACGCCATGCAGAACCCGACCTGCACCCGCGAGCGATGCGGCAGGACGACGCCGCGCGGTTTGCCGGTGGTGCCCGACGTGTAGGGGATGGAGAAGGCATCCCACTCTTCGACCAGCGGGAGGCGCGCGCCGGGGCGGGCTTGGTCCAGGAGGTCTTCATAGGCCGGGCCGATGACGATGACCCGCTCGATGGCGGGGCAGTCTGCGGCGCGCAGCAGGGCCTCGAGCGCGGCGGCGACGAAGACGACCCGGGCGCCGCAATCGTTGAGGATGTAGCCGAGTTCGGCCGCGGTCTGCTTCGGGTTGGGGGTCGCCACCGCGATCCCCGCCTCCGCCAAACCATCGACGATCTCGATGTATTCCAGGCAGTTGGTGGCCACGATCGCCGCCCGGTCGCCCTTCCGCAGCCCGAGCCCGGCCGCCAGCGACGCGACCCGGTCGATGCGGTCGACCAGTTGCGCGTAGGTGAGCCGGCGCTCGCCGCAGATGATCGCCACCTTGCCGGGGGCGCGGGCCAGGTTGGCGCGGATGCCGGACGCCATGGTCATGGGCCGGTAGCTGCCCGGCAGGGTGGCGGTGCGCATGCTATTCAGCAGCCTTGGCAGCGGCGGCACTTTGCGGCAGGCGGAAGACGCGGAGCGCGTTGTCGCGCATCAGCTTCTGCATGGTCTGCGGGCGGAGCTTCAGTTCGTCGATCTCCTTGACCGCGCGCTCCGGGTCGATCACCGGCCAATCGGTGCCGAACAGCACCTTGTCGCGGCCGTAGGAGTCCAAGTAACGGACCAGTTGCTTGGGCCAATGCTTGGGCGCGTAGGCGTCGACACCGATGAAGACGTTCTCGTGCTTCCACGCCATGGCGATCATCTCGTCGGTCCAGGGCACGCCGATATGGATGCCCAGCAGCTTCAGTTCCGGGAAGTCGATCGCGACCTTGTCGAGGCAGATCGGCCGGCCGACGCTGGGCAGGCGGCGTTCGCGCGAGTAGACGAGGTTCTGCCCGACCTGCATCATGATCGGGATGTCGAGTTCGCAGCACTTGGCGTAGTACGGGTAATACTTGGCGTCGTCCGGGGCGAGGCCGAACCAGTGCGGATAGAGGTGGGCGCCGACGAAGCCGTGCTGCTTGACCGCGGCCTCGAGGTCGCGCAGGCCCTGCATACCGCGGAACGGATCGATGCCGGCCAGGCCGGAGAAGCGGTCGGGGTGGGCGGCGCAGATTTCGGCCACGCGGGCGTAGGGCAGCTCGAACGAGCCGCGGACGGCCAAATCGCCACAGCGCACGGCGATCAGCAGCGAGCGCTCGATGCCGGAACGGTCCATCTTGGCGATGTAGTCCTCGATGGTGACGCCGCCGCGCATGTCGTCGCTCATGCGGACTTGGGTCTTGAAGGTCTCGTCGAGGCCGGTCTGGTTGTTGCGGACCTCCTCGGGGGTGAACAGGTTGCAGACGATGTCGATCGAACCGGCCATCATGGGCTCTCCTTTCCAGCGGTCAGCCGCGCCGACTGCCGCACCACCAATTCGCCGCGCAACGAGATGACCTCGTCCGGGACCGCGTCGTTGCCGAGCCGGGCCACCAGCAGGTCCAGTCCGCGTCCGACCATGGCCGCGACCGGCTGCTTGATGGTCGTCAGCGCGTAGGGCGGCCATTCCCCTGCTGCGATGCCGTCGAACCCGGCCACCGACATGTCCTGCGGCACTGCGAGCCCCGCGCTGCGCAGCCCGTCGATGACGCCCATGGCCATGATGTCGGCGACGGCGAACACGGCGTCGGGACGCTGCTCGCCGGTCAGGGCGGCGAAACGCTGCCCGGCCGCGTAGCCGCCCGGGTAGGACGACAGGCCGTTCACCTTCAGAACGATCCCGCCACCGGCGGCAACGACGGCGTCGGTGAAGCCGCGCTCGCGTTCCAGGCTGGTCGACGTCGTCGCGTTGCCGCGCACGATCGCGAAGCGGCGGTGTCCTGCCTTGAGCAGCATTTCGGCCATCACGTGGCCGCCGCCGAAATTGTCGCAGGCCACCGCGCTGGAGTGCAGATGCGGCACCCGGTTGACCATGATGACCGGAACCTTGTTGTCGTTGCAGATCTCGGCGGCGCGCGAGGAGAGTTCGGCCGAGGTGATCAGGCAGCCATCGACCTGGTAGTGCATCAGGGCCTCGGCGGTGCGGTCCTCGATCGGGCCGCCGCCGGCGTGCAGGAGCAGGAGACGCAAGCCGCGCTCGGCGGCCTGGGTAACCGCCTCATGCATCAGCTCGGCATAGAACGGATTGTCGTTGGACCCCAGCACGAGCCCGACCAGCCCGCTGCGGCCGCCGGACAGCGTGCGCGCCATGGCCGAGGGCATGTAGCCGGCTTCGGTGGCGAGATCGGTGATGCGGCGCCGGGTCTCGAGCGAGATGCGCATGTCGCCCTTGAGGGCGCGGCTGACGGTGGAGACGGCGACGCCGGCGCAGCGCGCCAGGGTGACCACGGTGACGCGTTCGCGTCCCGTCTCGCGTCCGGATTGGGGGATGGCCGTCATGCCGGTGTGATCGCCGTCTGCCATGAGAACTCCAAGACCGTGGCGAGCTTACGCGCTCACGTGTGCATCCAAAAGCCTTTTCTTGTGGTCGGCATCTGGAATGTTTCCGCTTGTCATGGGCGTGGCGAGCAGATTAGGCTGTGCTACCGCTTGCACAAAATAGGGCTCAATGGCTCCGACCGCTCTGACGATTACCGAAAAGATCGTGGCTGCCCACGCGCAGGAAGGCATCGTCCGTGCCGGTGGGGTGGCCACCGTCAGGCCGGACATCCTCATGTTGAACGACGTCTCCGGCCCGCTGGCGTTCGACCAGTTCGAGGCCATGGGAGCGACGCGGCCGTTCGCACCCGACAGCGTCGTCCTGGTGGCCGATCATTTCGCGCCGGCCAAGGACATCGTCAGCGCCGAGGCGCTGCGCAGCCTGCGCGGCTTCGCCCAGCGCCACGGCATCGCGCATCTCTATGAGCCGGGCCGCGGCGGGATCGAGCATACGCTGTTGGAAGAGCTGGGCCTGGTCGGGCATGGAACGATCGTGTTCGGGGCCGACAGCCATACCTGCACCGCCGGCGCGTTCAACGCGTTGGGGATCGGGTTCGGGTCGACCGATCTCGCGGCCGGCCTGGCGATCGGCGCGCTTTGGATGCGCGTGCCGGAAACGATCCGCGTCGACCTGACCGGAACGCCCGGGCCGTTCGTCACCGGCAAGGACGTGATCCTCGAGATCATCCGCCGCATCGGCGTCGACGGCGCCAACGATGCGGCGCTGGAAATCGGCGGACCCGGCCTCGCCTCGCTGGCCATGGACGAGCGCATGGCGGTGGCGAACATGGCGGTCGAGGCCGGCGCCGACACCTGCGCGTTCGAGGGCGATGCGCGGTCGGCGGCGCAGATGGCGATGCGCGGGATCGCGCCGCGCCCGGCGGTCATGCCGGATGCCGGCGCCGAATATCGCGACCATGTCACGATCGATCTGGGCCGGCTGCAGCCGCTGGTGGCCCGGCCCCCCTCCCCCGGTGACGCGGTGCCGGTCGGCAGCCTGGCGGGCCAGGTGGTGGATCAAGTCTATGTCGGCAATTGCGCCAACGGCACGATCACCGATCTGCGCCAGGTGGCGTCCGTCCTGCGGGGCCGCAGCATCGCCGCGAACGTTCGGATGATCGTGGTGCCGGCGACGCAGGCGATCTGGCGGCAGGCGCTGTCCGAAGGGCTGCTCGAGATCATCGCCGCCGCCGGCGCCGCCATCTCGACGCCGACCTGCGGGGCATGCTTCGGCGGGCATATGGGTATTCTGGCGGCCGGCGAGACCGCCATCGCCACCACCAACCGCAACTTCCGCGGCCGTATGGGCGACCCGGCCAGCCAAGTGTTCCTCGCCAATGCCTGGGTCGCGGCCGCGAGCGCGGTGGCCGGCACGATCGTGCATCCGGACATGCTGGGATGAGCGGCTCTGGCATCATCACCGGCAGGCTGCATCGGCTCGGCGACAACGTCGATACCGATGCGATCCTGCCGGGTCAGTATCTGGCGTTGCGCGATCCGGCGGCGCTGGCGTCGCATTGCCTCGAGGCGCTGGCCCCCGAGTTCCGCGCGCGTGTGCAGCCGGGGGACATCGTGGTCGGCGGGCGCAATTTCGGCACCGGCTCCTCGCGCGAGCACGCGGTCATCGCGCTGAAGGCGTCCGGCGTCGCCGCCCTGGTCGTGGTCAGCGCGGCGCGGATCTTCTTTCGCAATGCGATCAATCTCGGCCTGCCGGTGCTGGTCTGCCCGGAGGCGGTCGCGGCTCTCGACGACGCTCTGCCGGCGACGATCGACCCGGCGGGCCCGACCATCACCCAGGGCGACCGGGTCTGGCAGGCGGCTCCGTTCGGCGCCCAAGTCCTCGAAATCCTCGCGGCGGGAAGTCTGCTGGCCAAGGTTCGGCACGACCTCGCGCAACAAACCAGAAGGGAACCCGTCCATGGCTGATTCACGGTTGCGGGATGCGCTCGCGTCCAAGACCTTCTTCGCCGCTCCCGGCATCTTCGACATGATCTCGGCGCGCCTGGCGGACACGATGGGGTTCACCGCCCTCTACGCCACCGGCTACGGCACCGTGGCGTCGCATCTCGGCCTGGCCGATGTCGGGCTGGCGACCTACACCGACATGGTCGGCCGGGTCGGCGCGTTCGCGCGCATGTGCAAGACGCCGGTGATCGCCGACGCGGATACCGGCTATGGCGGCTTGCTCAACATCCGGCACACGGTGGCCGGCTACGAGGCGGACGGCGTGGCGGCGATCCAGATCGAAGACCAGGAGACGCCGAAGAAGTGCGGCCACACGCCCGGGCGCCGGGTCGTGCCGCTGGAGGACATGCTGCGCAAGATCGAGGTCGCGGTGGCGACGCGGCGCAGCACCGATTTCCTCGTCGTCGCCCGCACCGACGCGCGGACTGCGCTCGGGCTGGACGAGGCGATAAGGCGCGGCAAGGCCTTTGCCAGCGCCGGGGCGGACATCGTGTTCGTCGAGAGCCCGGAGACCGAGGACGAGATGGCCCGCATCGGCGGCGAGATCGAGGCACCGCTCCTAGCCAACATGGTCGAGGGCGGGCGCACGCCGATGCTGCCGGCGGCCCGGCTGCAGGAGCTCGGCTACGCGCTGGCGATCTATCCGGCGGTCGGGTTCCTGGCGGTGACGGCGGCGCTGGAGCGTGTCTATGGCCACGTGCACAAGACCGGGTCGAGCAATGGGCTGCCCGCTTCGGAGAGCTATGGGTTCGGCCGCATGTGCGAGCTGATGGGGTTCCCGGATGCGTGGGCGTTCGAGGCGGAATGGGCGGCGCGCAGCGACGCGGCCAGCACCGAGGCGCGGGCAGCGGAATGAGCGAGCTCGACATCTATCGGCGGCAGGGGTTCGCGCAGAAGCTCGGGCTGGGGCGGGCGCCAGCCGTCGTCGTCGTCGACTTCGTGCACGGGTTCACCGATCCGGACCATTTCGGCGGCGGCAATATCGGGCCGGCGATCGCGCAGACCGTCCATCTCCTCGGTCTGGGCCGGCGGCTCGGCTGGCCGGTGGCGCATACGCGGGTGGTGTATGCCGATGACGGCAGCGATGCCGGCGTGTTCGCGCGCAAGGTCCCGGCCCTGCTGACGCTGACGGAGACGAGCCCGCTCTCGCAGATCGTGCCGGAACTGACCCCGGCGCCGGGCGAGCTGGTGATCCGCAAGCGGCACGCCAGCGCGTTCTTCGAGACGCCGCTCTCGGGCTGGCTGACGCTGCATCGGGCCGACACGGTGCTGGTCGCCGGCTGCACGAGCAGCGGGTGCGTGCGCGCCACGGTGATCGACGCCAGCGCGCACAACTACCGGCCCATCGTCGTGACCGATTGCGTGGGCGACCGCGCCATCGGGCCGCACGAGGCCAACCTGTTCGACATGGGCCAAAAATACGCCGACCTGATGGACCTCGCTGCCCTGATGGCCGCGTGCGCGCAGCAGGAAGCCGCCTGATCCACCCACCCTTCTGAAGGAGGCGCCTATGGTAAACCCAGTCCTGCCACGCCGCACGCTCATTGCGGGTGCGGCGGCCTTGCCGGCCCTGTTCTCCCCGCGGATCGGACGGGCGGCCGACGACATCGTGGTCGGCGCGACGGTGCCGATCACCGGGCCGCTGGCCGGGTCGGGCCTGCAATATTACGACAGCCTGCAGATGGCGCAGGACGACATCAACAAGGCCGGCGGCATCGATGGCCGCAAGCTGAAGATCGTGTTCGAGGACACGCAGGCGTCCAACAGCGTCGCGGTGAACGCGTTCATCAAGCTGACCCAGCAAGTCGATCCGGTGTTCGTGTTCCTGAGCAGCTACACGATCCAGAACTTCGCGGTCGAACAGGCGGTCGCGAAGGCCGAAGTGCCGGTGGCGTACGCCGGCGGCGGCCCCGGGATCGCCGACAAGAAGAATCCGTGGATGTTCCGCATCCGGCCACCGGACAATTTGGCCAGCGAGGCCATCGCCGCGGCGCTGTCGGGCCCGATGAAGGCCAAGAACATCGGAATCCTGCATGTGCAGGACGATTACGGCAACGGTTCGGCCAGCGCGCTCGAAGCGGCGCTGGCGAAGGCTGGCGTGAAGGTGGCGGCGCGCGAGAGCTATAGCGCGCGCGACAACGACTTCTCGGCGCAGCTGCTGAGCCTGAAGAACAAGGGCGCCGAGGCCTTGGTGGCCTATTCCTATACACGCGACGGCGCGCTGGTGCTGACGCAGCGCCGCTCGCTGGGTCTCGGCATCCCGATGATCGGCAACACCTCCTTCGTCGTGCCGTCGCTGCTGGACCTGGTCACGCCGGCGGACGTCGAGGGCATCTACAGCGTCATGGACGCCGTGTTGGGCACCCCGCGCGGCCCGGCGAGCGTCGCCTATGCCGACCGGTTCCTGGACCGGTTCAAGATGAAGGCGGACCCGTTCGGTTCGTGTTACTACGATGCCGCGATGATCTTGGCGGACGGCCTGCGCAAGGTCGGCCCCGACAAGAAGAAGCTGCGCGACTACTTCGCGGCGATCAAATCGTACGAGGGCGTCACGCGGACGTTCACGACGGATGACCGGCAGGACATGGCGCACAATGTCGCGCTGGTCGATTTCACGCCGGGCACCAAGAACCTGAAGCTGGTGAGCTACTACCCGAGCCAGCCTGCCTGACCGATGGCCGCCCAGTTCCTCCAACTCCTGGTCAACGCGCTGGCGATCGGCTGCATCTACGCCGTCATCGCGCTCAGCTTCGAGATCGCCTACGAGGCGACCGGCGTGGTCAATTTCGCGACCGGGCAGCTGGTGGTGGTGGGCGCCCTGGTGGGCGCGTCATCGCTGGCGTTGACGCAGTCCGGCGCCTTCGCCGGTGCAGGGTTCGCTGCGTCCTATGTCGGGATGCTGGCGGTGATGGCGGTGGTCGGGCTGGCCTTCTTCGTCACCGTGTTCCAGCCGTTGCGCAGCAAGCCGGCGGTGACGGTGGTGATCGGCACGGTGGCGATCG
>CAZZVQ010000162.1:0-9722 GCA_964657565.1 uncultured Acetobacteraceae bacterium | reverse complement strand
ATCGTCCCGCCGGCCGTCACCACGCTGGCCTGGCCCGGATCGGTCAGCGGGATGGCGATGGTCGCCGTGATCGCGGCGTCATGCGCCAGCCCGGCCGTCACGTTCTCGGTCAGCCAGGGCCGCACGTGGCCGCCCCACGCGACCGGCCAGAGCGCCGGAAGATCGGCGAACGACGCCTCGTCGAGCCCGAGCGTCGCCTTCGCCTCGTACTGTGCCTCCTGCCGCGTCGCATCGACGGTGATCCGCGCGGTGCTCTTGCGGGTTCCGCCGGCCACGAGCACGGCCTCGGCCGGGTCGATGGTCACGGTCTTGGGGCGCCACGACGTGTCGTTCCACGTCGCCGTGCCCTTCACCGCCACGCGGTCGAAGCTGACCGTGGCGCTGTTCGGAACCGTCAATGTTCCCGGCCCGGTGGATGCAGCCAGGGCGGCCTGCTGCGGCCGCAGCGCGGCGGACAGGTCGAGGCTCGCCTGCGCCGTGAGGGTCGCATCGACCCCGCCTAGGATTGCGAGCGCCGGGTCGAGGCGCGCGAGAAAGGCCGTGTCGATGCCGCTGGTGCCGAGCGGAGCCAGGGTCGCCTCGAAATGCGTGCCGCCTTCGGGGAGCAGCACGGCCGTCATCGCCAGCGCGAGCGTCCCGGCGCCGACGGTGAAGCGCCCGTTGGCGCCGCCGGTGATCCCGCCGCCCTCGCGCCGCCGCAGCTCGAGGTCGGCGATCTCCCCGTCGAGAGACGTCTGCGACGCCTCGTCCGTCAGCGTCACCTGCGCCCGCTCGATCACCACGAGCTCCAGCGCCCCGAGCGCCGAGTCCGCCCCTTCGCTCCCGGCTGGCCGCCGCAACTCGGCCAGGACATCGCCGAAGCCGCCACCGGCAGTCTCGTTCGCGCCGCCGACATCGAAGCGGATGGCGCCATCCGTGCCGCGCACGGCCCGCAGCCGCACCTCGTCCAGCACGATGCTGCGCGGGGCGATGGTCGCGGCCAGTAGCGGCATCGGCGCCAGAGTCACCTCCGCCCGCCCGATGCGCGCGCCCGGGGCTCCATCCGTCGCGCCCGCCTGGACGTCGTTGAGGCGCACCTTGAGCCCGCTCGGCGCCCCGCCATTGAAGCCGTTCCAAGCGATCGAGGCCTGCCCGACCCTGATCCGCGCCGCACCGTCGGCCAACCCAATGAGCGTCTCGGCCTTGCGCACCAGCCAAGTCACGTCGAGCGGCCCCTGCGCCAGCCGCCACGCCAGCCCGGTCGCCGCCACCGCCAGCACGACGCACGCCACTAGCACCAGCCCGAGCAGCACGCGTACCATCCGGGCCGGCCAGCTCGCGACCTGCCAGGCCGTTCGCCACCCCGCTCTCCCCGGTTGACGCGTCTCGCCTACAGCGGACACGCTGCCGCCCGATGATGCCTTCCAGATGCTGGCCCGAACCCGCCGACAAGGATGCCGCCGCCCGGCTGACCGAGCGCTTCGCCGAACTCGGGCCGGCCGAGCAAGCCCTCGCCGCCAGCGACACCGGCCGCCGCATGCTCGACGCGCTCGGCGGCGGCAGCCCCTATCTGTCCGACCTGCTGGTGCGCGAACACGCGACCGCGCTGACCTGCTGGCGTGACGGCCCCGACGCCGCCCTTGCCGATATCCGCGCAAAACTCGACACGCTCGACCCGGCCGCCGCACAACCCACCATCGCCGCCGGGCTGCGCGCCGCCAAACGCCGCACCGCGCTGCTGTGCGCCATCGCCGATATCGGCGGCGCCTGGTCCCTCGCCCGCGTGACCGCGACCCTGTCCTGGCTCGCCGAGGTTGCGCTGCGCAAGGCGATCGACCACCTGCTGCTCGCCACCGCGGCCACCGGCAAGCTCACCCTGCACGGCAACGCCGATCCCGGGCGCGACAGTGGCCTGATCGTGCTCGGGATGGGGAAGCTCGGGGCGGGCGAACTGAACTATTCCAGCGATATCGACCTCATTCTCTTCTACGATCCCGCCGCGCAGCAGGACCATGACGGGCTCGGCGCCACGTTCACACGCATCGCCCGCACCCTGGTTACCATCCTCGAGGCCCGCGATGCGAACGGGTATGTGTTCCGTACCGATTTACGCCTGCGCCCCGACCCGGCCGCCACACCCCCCGTCGTCGCCCTGCCCGCCGCCCTAGCCTATTACGAGAGCATGGGCCAGAACTGGGAGCGCGCTGCCATGATCAAGGCGCGCCCGCTCGCCGGAGACATCGCTCGCGGCCGCGACTTCTTGCAACACATCCGGCCTTTTGTGTGGCGGCGCTTCCTCGACTTCGCCGCCATCGCTGACATCCACGCGATGAAGCAACGCATCAACCATCACAAAGGTCTCGACGGCCACAACGAAATCGCCGGCCTCGACGTCAAGCTCGGCCGCGGCGGCATCCGCGAGATCGAGTTCGCCGCCCAGACCCTGCTGCTCGTCTGGGGCGGCCGCGACCCCACCCTGCGCGACCCCACCACCATCGGCGCCCTCCGCCGTCTCGTCCGCGCCGGCAAGCTCGACCGCCGCGCCGCGGCCGAGCTGATCGTCGCCTACCGCGCGCTCCGCATGGTCGAGCACCGGCTGCAGATGGTGGCCGACCGCCAGACCCACGCGATCCCGGCCAAGCCGGACGACATCGAGCGTTTCGCCATCTTCCTGGGCTGCCCCGACGCCGCCGCCTTCGCCCTCTGGCTCGAGCGGCACATGCACCGGGTGCGCCGGCGCTATGCCGAATTCTTCGAGACCGTGCCCGAGCCGCCGCCCGGCGTGGCCACGTTCGATCTGAGCGGCATCGACGACCCGCCGGCCACCATAGCCGCCCTGCACGCGCTCGGCTTCCAGAACACGGCGGGCGTCATCGCGGCGCTCCGGTCCTGGCGCACCGGCCGGCTCCGCGCGCTGCGCTCAAGCCGGTCGCGCGAGCTCATCGACCTCGTGCTGCCGACGCTGTTGGCCGCCCTCGGCGAACAGACCGACCCGGACGCCGCCTTCATGCGCTTCGACCAGATGCTGCAGCGGCTTCCCGCCGGGGTGCAGATCCTGTCCATGCTGCAGCGCAACCCGGCGCTCGTCCGCCGGGTCGCCGCCGTGCTCGGCGCCGCTCCATCCCTGTCCGAACATCTCGCGACCGTCCCCATGGCGCTCGAAGGCCTACTCGCCCCCGACGCGCTCGACCCCGACCCGCACCGCCTGCTGCACGCCCGCCTCGCCGACGCCCGCTCGCTCGAGGACGTCGTCGCCATCACCAGCGCCCTGGTCCGCGCCGAGGAGTTCCGCCTCTGCGTCGGCCAGATGGAGGGCTGGCTCGACGTCGATGCCGCCGGCCTCGCCCGCAGCGCCCTGGCCGACGCGGCGCTCGCCGTGCTGCTGGACGCTGTCCTGCGCGATCACGAGCGCAAGTATGGCAAGGTCCCCGGCGGGGCCATCGCGGTCGTCGCCTTGGGCAAGGCTGGCAGCCGCGAGATGATGGCCGGCTCCGATCTCGACCTGATGCTCATTTACGATCATGCACCAGACGCCGCCGAAAGCGACGGCGCCAAGCCGCTGCCGGTCAGCACCTGGTTCATCCGCGCCGCCCACGCCTTCGTCGCCGCGCTCACCGCGCCCGGCGTCGACGGCCCGCTATACGCCGCCGACATGCGCCTGCGCCCGTCGGGCAGCAAAGGCCCCGTCGCCGTCTCGCTCGAGGCGTTCCGGCGCTACCATGCGCAGGACGCCTGGACCTGGGAGCGCATGGCGCTCACCCGCGCCCGGGTCGTCGCCTGCGACTGTCCGACCGGCGAGATGGCCGGCCTGGTCGAACGGGCGGTCGCCGCCGCCCTGGCCCACGATCAATCCCGCGCGCGCACCAAGGCCGACGCCGCCCAGATGCGCGCCCGCCTGCTGCGCGAGCATCCGCCGACCGGCCCCTGGGACGTCAAGCTGCGCCCGGGCGGCATGATCGACGTCGAGTTCATCGCGCAGACGCTGCTGCTGGTCTGCGGCGTCCCGCCCGGGCTGCAGCATACCGCCGACGCGCTGGCCCATCTCGCCGCGATCGGCGCCATCCCCGCCGCCGAAGCCGAGTGCCTGATCGACGCCGACCGGCTCTGGCGCACCATCCAGAGCATGCTGCGCATCCTCGTCGGCCGCACCACCGCCGAACTCCCCGCCACCGCCATCGCCCCGCTGCTGCGCGCTGCCAACGATGCTATTGACCTCGACGCTCTGCGCGCCAGGATGGAACGGACTGCGGCCGATGTGGGCCGCGCGTTCCAATCCCTCGTGGGAGACATCGAGTGAGCATTGCCGAAGCCGACCCGGCCCCCGACTTCACCCTCCCCGCCACCGGCGGCCGCACCGTCAGCCTGGCCGCCCTGAAGGGCAAACCCTTCGTGCTCTACTTCTATCCCAAGGCCGACACGCCCGGCTGCACCAAGGAAGCCCAGGCCTTCGAGGAATCCCCACCGGGCGTCGACGTGATCGGCGTGTCCAAGGACCCGATGAAGGCGCTGGAGAAGTTCGCCGAGAAATACGCTCTGACCTTCCCGCTCGCCTCCGATCCGGACGGCGCAGTGGTCGAGGCCTATGGCGCCTGGGTCGAGAAATCGATGTATGGCAAGAACTACATGGGCATCGACCGCAGCACGATCCTGGTCGGCAAGGACGGTAAGATCGCCAAGATCTGGCGCAAAGTGAAAGTCCCCGGCCACGCCGCCGACGTCATGAAGGCGGTGTCGAGCCTGTAGATCAGTATCGGTCCAGGTCGACGCCATCCGCCTATACTCGTCACCCCCGGGCTTGACCCGGGGGCCCAGGCCAAGCAGGGCAGTCCTCCGGCACCCTGGGCCCGCGGATCAAGTCCGCGGGTGACGAGTTTGGGCCTGTCTCCAGTCAACCTGCCACAATACCGATTTTGAGCTACATCTGCGTCGCCAGCCCGTACGCCATCACCAGCCCGAGCGGGACGAGGCTCAGCGCCGCCAGCTTCGTCTCCCGCCAGGTCTGCCACGCCAGCACCGCCCAAAGCATCGCGATCGCGACCGCGAACACCGTCTCCGCCGCCCGCAGCGAACTCGCCGACAGCATGATCTGGAACGCGATGCAGCACACCGCCAGCGCATCCACCATGCGCTGCTTCCCGCCATCGCGGCACCGCCAGTGCACGAACCCCAACACGCCCAGCAGCACCGCCCAGGCCAGATCCTGATAGAGGAACATCCAGTCCCCCGGCTCGATGAACCGGTCGATCCCGAACGCGAACACCACGAGCTCGTTGATCGCCGCCCCGAGCGCAAACGACACCACCCAGAACACCGCCGACGCCCCCCACCGCCCCTGCGACAACCGCCGCAGCCACAGCGCCAGCATCACGCCCAGCCCGGCCACCGCCACCTGATCGCTCGGCCCCAGCCCAAACGTCACGTCGGCCTCCGCCCGGACCACCTTGTTCGGGTCGATATGCGTCCCGAACCGATACCACAGCCACTCCGCCGCCAGCGTCAGCACCGCCGCTCCTACGGCGGCGAGCAGCAGCCCGGGCATCGAGCGATCCCGTCCCACCGGCATCGCCCGCCAGATCATCAGCCAGAAGAACATGCCGACGAACAGCAGCGGCACCGACACGTCCGCCTTCGTCTGCAGGATGAAGTGGATCAGCCCCAGGACCGCGATGCCATAGACCAGCTTGTGCAGCCGCTTCCACCGCGGCCCCATCCGCTTGATCGCATTGTCCGTCGAGGTCACCGCCAGCACGGTCAGGCCGCTCAACGCCACGAAGCCGATCGTCAGGTAGAAACGCTCCACGATCTCGCTGACCACCGTGAGCATCCGCCAGTTCTGATCGGCGCAATACAGCCCCAAATGCAGCACCGCATACGCGAACGCCGCGTTGCCGATCAGCCGGCGCAGCACGACGATGCTCGGCATCCCGAACACCGCCTTGACCGGCGTGACCATCAACGACACCACCAGCCAGATCACCGCCCAATACCCGGTGCTGTGGATGGCCGCGTTGAGCGGTCGGGCGCCCAGCATGTGCAGCCCGAAGCGGATCGCCAGCCACCCCGCCGGCAGGAGCAGCAGCGCCAGCGCCAGCGTGCGTATCCCGTCGAACCGGCCCTTCTTGTCGGTCCAGGGCGCCCATTGCACCCAACGCGGGATCGGCGCCGCTAGCTTGCCCATGCGCGCCGCCGCTGTCTCACCGCTGGGCCGGAGGTCCGGCCGGCGCCACGGTGCGCTGGTATCCCGGCGGGATCGCGAAGATCGCCGGGTCGAGCCGTCCGTAGGCAACCTTGGCCGCCGTCACCAGCACGCGGTCGGCGGCGCGGGCCCGCAACATCACGCCATCGTCGGTGAAACAGGCCACCACCGGGTGCCCGGCCGTATCCGTGGTCGCCCATTCCGTGCAGCCGAGCCCGGCGACGGTGTCCACGCCGAGGCGGCGGTACTCCGCACTGTCCGACGCCGCGATGCCTGCCTTGGCCGGGTCGTATTGCATCTGGATGACGCCCCTATCCCCGTCGCTGACCATGTCCATCGTATGCGCGGCGCGGTCGAGGATCATGTAGAGCCCCGGCGACGGCGTATCGATGCGGATCTCGGCGGCATCGGCCGCGGTGCGCATCCGTTGCTGCACCGGCTGGCCGCCCACCGTCGCGACATACACGACGTCGACGTCGCGGGTCGGCCGGGTCACGGGTCGCTCTTGTCCAAAAGCGGGCACGCTGATCAGAACCAGCGCGGCCAGAACGAGTTTCATCGCAGCTGACCCAGGCCCGGGATCGCCAGACGCATGTAACCGGGCGGCGCCTCGAAGCTGCCCGGCGGCAACGGCCCCGCCGACACCGAGACCGCCGTGAAACTCCCCTGCTTGCCGTCCACCGTCCCGGAGCCGCGCAGCGCGACGCCGTCCGGCGTCAGGCACACCATCCCATGCCCCCGCTTGGCCGCCACATCGTAATCCGTGCAGGCGAGTCCGGCCACCACGGCGCGACCACGCGGGGTCAACCGCGCATCCTGCAGCGTGATCGGCTCGATATCCTTGGCCCGCATCGGCAGGGTGATCACCCCGTGCAGGCCGGAATCGATCAGCTCCGCCCGTGGCGCCACGAGATCGACCAGCAAGGTCTGGCCGCGTCCCTGCGGCTCCACCCGCAACCGTCGCTGCGCCGCGTCCCACAGGAGCCGAACCGTCTCCGGCAGCCCGCCGGGCACCGAGTCCCGCGCCGCCCCCTGCAGCCGATAGACCACGGTGACGTCGCGTTGCGGCAAGGTCGGCACGGCCGGCTGCGCCAGCACCGGCCCGGCCGCCAGCAAGGCCATGAACACTCCGAGCCGCCGCATCAGCCCCGCTCCGGCACCACGTCAAGCGGTACCGGCCGATACAGCGACTTGACCTCGGCCTCGAACATCTCGGGATCCGGCTCCGGCAGCCACCGCGCCTGCACCTGCACCGCCGTCGCCAACATCGCCTTGTAGGTGTCGCGCGGCACCTCGATGGCCCCGAACTGCGCCAGGTGGCTGGTCACGAACTGCGTGTCGAGCAGCACGTAGCCGCCCATCCGCATCCGCACGACCAGGTGCACCAGCGCCACCTTCGAGGCATCGCGCGCCGCGCTGAACATGCTCTCGCCAAAGAACACGCCCCCCATGGAGACGCCGTAGAGCCCCCCCACCAGCCGCTCGCCCTGCCAGCATTCCACCGAATGGGCGTGGCCTTGGCGATGCAGGTCTTGGAACAGCCGCTCGATGTCCGGGCTGATCCAGGTATCCTCCCGACCCGGCGCCGACGCCGCGCACCCCGCGATCACCTGCGAGAACGCCCGATTCGACGTCACCCGGAACTCGTTGGACAGCACCGTCCGCCGCAGCCGCTTCGACATGTGGAAGCAGTCGAGCGGCAGGATCCCCCGCTGCTCCGGGTCCAGCCAGTATAGCCGCGAGCCCCGGCGCGTCTCCGCCATCGGGAACAGGCCGACCCGGTAAGCCCGCAGCGTCAGCTCCGGCGTGACCTCGATGGTTCGGCGTGACATGGCTGCATGTTGCGGGGCGCAGCCCTCGAAGCCAACCTCAAAACATCGTCAGCCGAGAAAAGAAAAGGTCACCCCGCGCCGACGAAACGCTCCAGCCAGTGAATCGTATAGTCCCCCGCCCGGAATTCCGGCGCTTCCATGATCCGCCGGTGCAGCGGGATCGTCGTCTTGATGCCCTGGATCGCGAACTCCATCAGCGACCGCCGCATCCGCGCGATCGCTTCGTCCCGAGTCGGCGCATGCACGATCAGCTTGGCGACCATGCTGTCGTAATACGGCGGCACCACATAGCCCGCATACAGCGCGCTATCGACCCGCACCCCCAGCCCGCCCGGCGGCTGATACAGCTCCACCCGGCCCGGCGTCGGCATGAACGTCACCGGGTCCTCCGCCGTCACCCGGCACTCGATCGCATGCCCCCGGAACGTCACGTCCTTTTGCTCGTACCCGAGCGCCTGGCCCGCCGCGATCCGGATCTGCTCGCGCACCAGATCGACGTTGCACACCATCTCGGTGACGGGATGCTCGACCTGCAGCCGCGTGTTCATCTCGATGAACGCGAACTGCCCGTCCTGATACAGGAACTCCAGCGTCCCCGCGTTGCGATATCCGAGCTTGCGCAGCCCGGACGTCACTACCGCGCCGATCGCATCCCGCTCCGCCGCATTCAGCGCCGGCGACCCGGCCTCTTCCACCAGCTTTTGATGCCGCCGCTGCAAGCTGCAATCCCGCTCGCCGAAATGCACCACATTGCCGAAATTGTCCGCCAGCACTTGCAGCTCGATATGCCGCGGCCGGTCGAGGTACTTCTCTATATAGACGGCATCGTCGCCGAACGCCGTCCGCGCCTCGGTGCGCGCGACCGTCCACGCCTCCTCCAACTCGTCCGCCGAATGCGCCACCTTCATCCCGCGCCCGCCGCCGCCCGCGGCCGCCTTGATCAGCACCGGATAGCCGATCCCCGCCGCGATCACCCGCGCCTGCGCCATGTCCTCCACCGCGCCGTCCGAGCCCGACACCAGCGGCACCCCGATCGACGCCATCGCCGCCTTGGCCGCGATCTTGTCGCCCATCATCCGCATATGCGCCGGGGACGGCCCGATGAACGTCAGCCCATGCGCCTCGACCATCTCGGCGAACCGCGCATTCTCCGACAGGAACCCGTAGCCCGGATGGATCGCGTCCGCCCCGGTCACCGCGGCGGCCGACAGGATCGCCGGCATGTGCAGGTAGCTGTCCCGCGCCGGGGGCGGGCCGATGCAGACGCTCTCGTCGGCGAGCCGCACGTGCATGGCGTTGGAATCCGCCGTCGAGTGCACCGCCACCGTGGGAATACCCAGCTCGCGGCAGGCGCGCTGGATCCGCAGCGCGATCTCGCCGCGGTTGGCGATCAGGATTTTACCGAACACTACTCGATGACCAGCAGCGGCTGCCCGTATTCGACCGGTTGGCCGTTCGTCACCAGGATCCTGCCGACCACGCCCGCCTTGGCCGCCTTGATCTGGTTGAACGTCTTCATCGCCTCGATCAGCATCACGGTCTGCCCCGCGGTGACGCTCTGCCCCTGCGTCACGAAGGGCGGACTGCCCGGGTCGGGCGACAGGAAAGCCACGCCCACCATCGGGCTCGTGATCGCCCCGGCCGGCGCCACGTCCTCGGCCGGCGGCGGCACCGCCACGGGCTCCACCGGCGTCGCAGCCGCGACCGGCGCCAGA
>CAZZVQ010000161.1:0-9975 GCA_964657565.1 uncultured Acetobacteraceae bacterium | reverse complement strand
ATCATCACCGGCAAGGGCGTGCTGAACAACCGGATCAGCGAATACCTGATGATGAAGCTCGCCGATATCGGTGTGCCGACGCATTTCGTCCGGCGGTTGAACATGCGCGAGCAGCTCATTCGCGAGGTGGAGATTATCCCGTTGGAGGTCGTGGTGCGCAACGTGGCGGCCGGCAGCCTCTCGACCCGGCTCGGCATTCCCGAGGGCACGCGGCTGCCGCGCAGCATCATCGAGTATAATTATAAGAACGATCAGCTGAACCGGCCGATGGTCGCCGAGGAGCACATCACCGCTTTCGGCTGGGCGAGCACCCAGGACCTCGACGAAATGGTCAGCATGGCGTTGAGAGTGAACGATTTCCTCTCGGGCCTGTTCCTCGGAGTCGGCATTACGCTGGTCGACTTCAAGGTCGAGTTCGGCCGGTTGTGGGAGGAGGAGGACATGCGGATCGTGCTGGCCGACGAGATCAGCCCGGACAATTGCCGCCTGTGGGACAGCCGGACCAACGACAAGATGGACAAGGACCGCTTCCGCCGCGACATGGGCCGGGTCGAGGAGGCGTATCAGGAGGTGGCGCGGCGGCTCGGCATTCTGCCGGAAGCGGGCAATGCGGACCTCAAGGGACCGGAGTTGATGCAGTAATGAAGGCTGTGGTGACGGTCATGCTGAAGCATGGGGTGCTCGACCCGCAGGGCAGGGCGATCGGCCATGCGCTGCAAAATCTGGGGTTCGATGGCGTGGCCGATGTGCGGGCCGGCAAGGTCATCGAGCTGGATCTGGCAGAATCGGACCCGGGGCGCGCCAAGACGCAAGCCGAGGAAATGGCCAAGAAGCTGCTCGCCAACACGGTGATCGAAAGTTTCCGCGTAGAGGTATCGGCATGAAATCAGTTGGTTTAGCGGCGATCGGCCTGATCGCGCTCGTCGGTACGGCGCATGCGCAGCGGCTGTCCAACATCACTGGCGCCAAGTTGGGCGACATCTGCATCAGCAAGTCCGCCGCGCAGCTCGAGACGTGCAGCGCTTATCTCGACGGCATTTCGGACGCGATCAGCTTCTACCAGCACCTGATGCCGGCCGACGGTTCGAAGGGTAAGCTGCCGGACTATGTCTGCGTGCCGGGCCCGACGACCGGTCCGCAACTGCGCCAGACCTACGTGGCCTGGTTGCGCGAGCACGCCGAAGCGCAACGTCAGCCAGCCGCGCAGGCAGCGATGCGGGCGTTGAACGACAGCTACACATGTTCGGGCGAGCAGAAGAAGTAGTGCAATGAAGGCCGGCATCGTCGTCTTCCCCGGCACCAACCGGGAGCGCGACGTCGCGCTCGCGCTCAAACACGTCACCGGCCGGGCGCCTCGGATGGTGTTCCATCACGAGACCGACATCGCCGGCCTCGACTTGGTGGTGCTGCCCGGGGGCTTCAGCCATGGCGATTACCTCCGCTGTGGCGCGATGGCGGCGCGGTCGCCGGCCATGGGCGCGGTGCGGGAGTTTGCGGCCAAGGGCGGGCATGTGCTGGGGATTTGTAACGGCTTCCAAATCCTGACCGAAGCCGGGCTGCTGCCGGGCGCACTGCTGCGCAATGCGTCGCTTCGGTTCCTGTCGCAGGACTGCCAGTTGCGGGTCGAACGGTCCGACACGCCGTACACGGGCCATTACCAACCCGGCGAGGTGTTCCGCGCGCCGATGGCGCACGGCGATGGCAACTACTTTGCCGACGACTCGACGCTGGACCGGCTGGAGGGCGAGGGGCTTGTCGCATTCCGTTACGAGGGGCCGAACCCGAACGGGTCCGCGCGGGCCATCGCCGGCATCTACTCGCCGAACCTGCGGGTGCTCGGCTTGATGCCGCATCCGGAGGACCTGGTCGACCCGCTGATGGGCGGCACCGATGGGCTGCCGTTGTTCCAGGGGATGGTCGAGGCCATGGCGGCGTGAGCAAGACGGTCGATCAGGCCCTCGCCCGCACGTTCGGGCTGAGTGCGGACGAATACGCCAAGGTGTTGGCCATCATGGGCCGCACGCCGTCGCTGACGGAACTCGGCATCTTCAGCGTCATGTGGTCGGAGCATTGTTCCTACAAATCCAGCCGCGTGTGGCTGAAGAAGCTGCCGACGACGGCGCCTTGGGTCGTGCACGGGCCTGGCGAGAACGCGGGCGTCATCGATATCGGCGAAGGGCTCGTCGCCGTGTTCAAGATGGAAAGCCACAACCACCCGAGCTTCATCGAGCCGTACCAAGGCGCCGCGACCGGGGTCGGAGGCATTCTCCGGGATGTCTTCACGATGGGCGCGCGGCCGATCGCTAATCTGAACGCGCTGCGCTTTGGACTGCCGTCAGACCCGCGCACGCGCCGGGTGGTCGATGGCGTGGTGCGCGGGATCGGCGGCTACGGGAACTGCGTCGGCGTGCCGACGGTGGGCGGCGAGGTGAACTTCCACGCGGCCTATAACGGCAACCCGCTGGTTAACGCGATGACGGTCGGGATCGCACCGAAGGGGAAGATCTTTCTCAGCGCCGCGGCGGGCATCGGCAATCCGGTGATCTATGTCGGCTCCAAGACCGGGCGCGACGGCATCCATGGCGCCACCATGGCGTCGGCCGAGTTCGGCGCCGACTCGGAAGAGAAGCGCCCGACGGTGCAGGTTGGCGACCCATTCACCGAGAAGCTGCTGATCGAGGCCTGCCTCGAGCTGATGCAGACCGACGCCATCGTGGCCATCCAGGATATGGGCGCCGCCGGGTTGACCAGCTCATCGGTCGAGATGGCGGGCAAGGGCGGGGTGGGCATCGAGCTCGATCTCGACCACGTGCCGCAGCGCGAGCCGGCGATGACGGCCTACGAGATGATGCTGTCCGAGAGCCAGGAGCGCATGCTGATGGTGCTGCGGCCGGACCGGCAGGACGTGGCGCGGGCGATCTTCGAGAAGTGGGAGCTGGATTTCGCCGTCGTCGGGCACCTGACCGACACGGGGCGCATCGTGGTCAAGCACCACGGCGCAATCGAGGCCGACATCCCGCTGGACCCACTGGCGGAGGAAGCGCCGCTGTATCATCGCCCGACGGCGCCGACGCCGGGCCGTTCGCCGCTGGGCGATGTGGCGGACCCGGTCGGGATCGGGCCGGCGCTGCTGACGCTGATTGCTTGCCCGGACCTCTGCTCGCGGGCCTGGGTGTGGAACCAATATGACAGCACGATCGGCGGCCAGACCGTCCGCCGGCCCGGCGCCGCCGACGCCGCCGTGGTCCGGATCGAGGACCACGACCTCGCGCTGGCGCTGACCACCGACTGCACCCCCCGCTACTGCCAGGCCGACCCGGCCGAAGGCGGTAAGCAGGCCGTCGCCGAGGCCTGGCGCAATCTCTGCGCGGTCGGCGCCCGGCCGCTGGCCATCACCGACAACATGAATTTCGGCAATCCGGAGAAGCCGGAGATCATGGGCCAGTTCGCCGCCGCCATCGAGGGTATGTCGGCCGCCTGCCGCGCGCTCGACTTCCCCGTCGTGAGCGGCAACGTGTCTCTTTATAACGAGACCGAAGGCACCGGCATCCTGCCAACCCCGGCGATCGGCGGCGTGGGCGTGCTCGAACACGCGGCGCAGGCGGTGGGCATCGCGCTTCCCGCCGGAGCCGCACTGGTCGTCGTCGGTAATGAGGGCGGCTGGCTTGGGCAATCGCTCTGGCTGCGCGAGATCGCGGGCCGCGAGGAAGGGCCGCCGCCGCCCGTCGACCTGCTGGCGGAGCGGCTGGCCGGGGAGTTCGTGCGTGGGCAGATCATCGCCGGCCGGGTCCGCGCCTGCCACGACGTGTCCGATGGCGGATTGCTGGTCGCGGTGACCGAGATGGTGCTGGCCAGCGGCGTCGGCGCGACGCTGCTGCCCCCGCCGGCGGAGGCCGTGCCGCATGCCTATTGGTTCGGCGAGGATCAGGGGCGGTATGTGCTGGCCGTGGCCGACGCCGACGCGACGATCAAGGCCGCCAAGGCGGCGCATGTGCCGGCGCGGCTGATGGGGCATGCGGGCGGCCTCGGTTTGACACTGGATGGCATCGAACCCATATCGGTCGGCACGCTGCGGGAGGCACATGAGCGCTTCTTTGCAGACTGGATGCGGAGCTGACCGATGGCCATGGTAGCGAGCGAAATCGAAGCGATGATCAAGGCCGCCCTGCCTGACGCGGCGGTCGACATCCAGGATCTCGCGGGTGACGGCGACCATTATGCGGCGACCGTCGTCAGCGAAGCCTTCCGCGGCCTCTCCCGCGTCAAGCAGCATCAAATGGTCTACGCCGCGTTACAAGGCCGGATGGGCGGCGTGTTGCACGCGCTCGCCCTGACCACTGTCCTTCCCGAATAGGAGCTTCCGATGTCCGACCCCGTCTCCGCCCGCATCCAGAGCGATATCAGCAGCAACAAGGTCATGCTCTTCATGAAGGGCAACGCGATGTTCCCGCAATGCGGCTTCAGCGCCCGCGTGGTGCAGATCCTGACCCATATGGGGGTACCGTTCCAGACGGCGAACGTGCTGGAAGATGCCGGGCTGCGCGAGGGCATCAAGGAGTTCAGCAACTGGCCGACCATCCCGCAGCTCTATGTCGACGGCGAGTTCGTGGGCGGTTGCGACATCATCACCGAGATGTATCAGTCCGGTGAGCTCGAGGGGCTGATGAAGGAGAAGGGCGTGCCGCACCAGGCCGCCGCCTGATTTGATCCCGGCTGCCGCCGTCGAGTTCCTCCGGGAGCTGGCAGCCAACAACGAGAAGCCGTGGTTCGAGGCGAACCGGGGGACGTATGAGAGCGCCGTCCGCGGTCCCGTGGCGGCGCTCGTCGCCTCCGTCACAACCGAGTTGACCAAACGCGGTCTACCGCTCGACGGCGACCCGAAGCGATCGATGTTCCGCCTGCACCGCGACACACGCTTCAGCAACGATAAGCGCCCGTACAAGAGCAATGTCGGGGCGGTCTGGTTCCGCCAGGGAAGTTCGAAAGGCGGGCCGGGGGTGCTGTACTTCCATCTCGATCCTGCGGGCTGTTTCGTTGCCGCGGCGTTCTGGCATCCGGAACCGGACGTGCTCGACAGCATCCGCGAGCGGATCCGGGTGCATCCGGATCGGTTCGCGGCCATGCAGGACGAGTTGCGCCAGGGCAAGCTCGCGTTGGAGGAATCGGACCGGCTGAGCCGGATGCCGAAAGGGTTCGAGGACCTCAAGGGCAGCGCGATCGACCCGTTCCTACGGCTGAAGAACTTCATCGTCCGTCGCCCGCTCGCCGACCGGACCGTGCAGGGCAGGGCGCTCGCCACCAAGATCGTCGATTTCGCCGAGCACGCCATGCCGCTGCTGCGCTTTGGCTGGGACGCCGTGGACGAGATCGCCCGCAACTGAAGCACTCCACTGCCACAAAGGTTTCCGATGCCGCTTCCAACCCAGCAGATTGCCGGCGTGATCCATCGCCACGTCGGCGAGATCGTCGTTACCGCCCTGAGCGACGGTTATCTGGTCGGGTCGCTGAGCGTCCTGCGCCACATCACCGAGGCGGAGGCGGCCGCGATGATCACGGCGGCATTCCGGCCGGTGCCGCGGCAGACCTCGGTCAACTGCTTCCTGATCCGCACCGGCAGTCGGACGGTGCTGATCGATACCGGCTGCGGCGTGACGATGCAGCCGAGCACGGGCCAGCTGCTCGGCAACCTTGCTGCCGCCGGCGTCGCGCCCGAGGCGATCGACACGATCCTGCTCACTCACATGCATGGCGATCATTCGAACGGGCTGAGCGACCCGTCGGGTCGGGCCGTGTTCCCCGGCGCGAGCGTGGCGATGCACGAGGCCGAATGGGCGTATTGGAGCGATGACGCCAACCTCGCCGAGGTGGAGCGCAGCGGCAACGGGCTCCCGTATTTCGCGATGGCGCAGCAGCAGATGGCGCCGTACCGCGACCGGATGCGGCTGTTCCGCGAGGGCGAGGTCGTGCCGGGGGTGGTGGCGGTTTCCCTACCGGGCCACACGCCGGGTCATACCGGGTACCGCGTCGAGTCGGGCGGAGAGAGCCTGCTGATCTGGGGCGACATCACGCATGTGCCGGAGGTCCAGATTCCGCGGCCGGACGTCACGGTGATGTTCGACGTCGATCCGGCGCAGGCCGAAGCGTCGCGCCGGCGCATTCTCGAGCAGACCGCGGCCGATCGCCAACTCGTCGCCGGCGCGCACCTGCATTTCCCCGGCTACGCGCATGTCGCCCGTGAGGCGGACGGCTATCGGTTGGTGCCGGAGCCGTGGACGCAGGCGTTGTGAGGGCTACCAGCCGCCATGCGGCATGATGGAGACGTGGGCGGAGACGATCTTCCAGCCGCTGTCGGGGAAGCGGACCCAGGTCTGGCTCTGCCGGCCGATACCGTCCTGGATGCGGGGGCGGTATTCGAGGTTGATGGTGGCCAGGTCGGGGCCGAGGCTGAGGATCTCCAGCCGGATCCGCTCCGCCTTGTTGCCGCCGGGGGCAGCGCCGACGCGGGAGGCGTGGATGGCGTCGAAGCCGTAGCCATTGTCCTTCAGCGCGTAGCGGATGGTGTGCGGGCTGTTCCAGAACATCGAGTCGAGCACATCGACGTCCTTGTCGATCAGCGCCTGCTCGTAGCGCTCGAACAGCGCGGCTACTTCCGCGACGATCTCGGGCCGGTTCGGGGTGGTGTCCATCATGCCTCCAGGGCGATTGCGACGCGGATGAGGTCGAGGTCGGTCCCGCGGCCACCGATGATCGACAGTCCGACCGGCGCGCCATCGACGGTCGCCCCGGGGATGTTGAGTTGCGGCACGCCGGTCAGGCCGCCATGGCTGGTCAGGCACGAGATCCGTTCCCGCATCGGGTTGAGCGCGGAGACCGGCAGGCCCCTGAGCGGCGCGGGGAAGGGCGTCGTCGGCAGGCAGAGGATCGTGCCGGGCGGCAGCAGATGGCGCAGCCTGGCGCGGGCCTCGCTCCGCATCAGCCCGGCCGCCACCCGCTCCGGATCGGTGAACATCGACCCCTGCACGAGCCCGCGGGAGACGTTCCAGGCCAGGCGCGGATTGCACTCGTCGAGCCAGGGCTGGAAGGTTTGCCACGCCTCGCTGCCCTGCAGCACGCGCTGCGCCCGCTGCCAGACCGACAGCCCGGGCGGGGCGAGCGTCACGTCCCGCCTTGTGCCGATGCAGGCGGCGAGCCGGTCGACCAGGGGCGTGAGCGCTGACGCAACCGCCTCGTCGGCAAAGCCGAACGCGTCGGTGGCGACGAGCAAGGTGGTGGGCGGGGCCGGCGGCAGCGCGGCGCCGAATATCGCCTCCGCGACCCGGGCGAAGGTGCGGGCGTCGCGGGCGAACCAGCCGCAGGTGTCGGACGCGGGGGCTTGCACGGCGATGCCGGTGAAGTCCACGCGGCCGTGCGTCGGGCGCAGACCGTAAAGCCCGCAGAAGCTGGCGGGCACGCGGACGGAACCGCCGGTGTCGGTGCCGAGGGCGAAGTCGCAGGCCCCTGCCGCGACCGCGGAGGCGGAGCCGCTCGAGGAGCCGCCGGGGACGCGGTCGGGGGCGGCCGGGTTGAGCGGAGTGCCGTCATGGGCGTTCTCGCCGAGGATGCCGAGCGAGACTTCGTCGGTGATGGTCTTGCCGATGACGGAGGCGCCGGCGTCGAGGAGGGTTTGGACGATGGCGGCATGCCGGGTCGGGACCGGGTTGTAGCGGGGCCAGTCCGGGCTGCCGCCACCGGTCGGCACGCCGGCCACGTCGATGAGGTCCTTGACCGCGAAGGTCAGGCCGGCGAGGACGCCGCCCGGTGTTCCCGCGATGTCCACGCGCGGGCCGGGGACGAACGCATCGGTGGTGGTCGACATTGTCTAGGCCATCTCGCTCAGCGGCAGCGCCGTGGTGTATTTCACCCGCTCCATGCTGAACCGCGAACTGACGTTCTTGATCGGCACGGCGGCGATCAGCCGCTTGTAGAACGAATCGTAGGCCGGGATGTCGCGGGTGACGACGCGCAGCATGTAGTCGATGTCGCCCGCCATGCGATGCACCTCGACGACCTCCGGACAGGCCGACACCGCGGACGCGAACCGCTGGAGCCATTCCGGCGAGTGATCGCCGGCCTCGATCGACACGAACACCGTCAGCCCGAGCCCCAGCTTCTCCGGCGAGAGCAACGCGACCCGGCGCTCGATCACCCCGGTCGCCTCCAGCCGCTGCACGCGTTTCCACGCCGGGGTCTGCGAGAGGTTCACCTGATCGGCGAGCTGCGCAATCGAGAGGGTGCTGTCCTCTTGCAGCAAGGCCAGGAGTTTCCGGTCGGTCTTGTCCATCCGTCCGCTGTAGAGCGGATTGCGAGAAAACGGAACTCAGGCGGCCAGGACGTCCGCCCGTACGTCTTTGATGTCGCGGAAGGTGAGGTCGGCGTTCATTTCGGCGGTCCGGCGCATCATGAAGGCGGAGCTGGCGAGATAGACCGGGTCACCATCGACGTCGTCGGCGATGCTGGAGCGGTTCTCGCCGAGGAAGCGGGCGATGGCCGCCTTGTCGCCGGCGATCCAGCGGGCCAGCGCGTAGGGGACCGGCTCGAAGCCGATGGCCACGCCGTATTCGCCGTTGAGCCGGGCCTGCAGCACGTCCAGCTGCAGCGTACCGACGACGCCGACGATCGGTTGGCTGCCATCTTGCGGCCGGAAGAGCTGCACGACGCCTTCTTCGGCGAGCTCTTGCAGGGCCTGGCGCAGCTTCTTGGCCTTCATGGCGTCGTCGAGGCGGACGCGACGGAGGATCTCGGGGGCGAAATAGGGGACGCCGACGAAGTTGAGCGTCTCGTCCTCGGTCAGCGTGTCGCCGATGCGCAGCGTGCCGTGGTTGGGGATGCCGACCACGTCGCCGGCGAAGGCTTCCTCGGCGATCTGGCGGTCGCGGGCGAAGAAGAATTGCGGCGCGTGCAGCGGGATCTGCTTGCCGGTGCGGACCTGGCGCAGCCGCATGCCGCGCTCGAGCCGGCCGGAGCAGACCCGGGCGAAGGCGATGCGGTCGCGGTGGTTGGGGTCCATGTTCGCCTGGATCTTGAACACCAGCGCCGTCAGCTTCTCCTCGGTTGCGTGCACGACACGGCTGTCGGCGGGCTGATCGCGCGGGGGCGGGCCGAAGGCGACGAGGCTGTCGAGCAGGTCGGAGACGCCGATCTCCTTGATCGCGCTGCCGAAGAACACCGGGGTGAGGGTGCCTTCCATGAAGGCGGCGCGGTCGAACTCGGGCAGCGCGGCCTGCACCAGCTCGAGCTCCTCGCCGAGCTGGATCATGCGCTCGTCGCTCTGGTCGAGCGGTTCCGTCAAGTGGAGGTCACGGGTGCGGACGTCGTAGGTGCCGGCGAAGGTCGAGGCGCGGCCGACCGGCCAGGTGACGGGCGCGGTGTCGAGCGCGAGGGTGCTGGCGACCTCGTCGACGATCTCGAACGGGTCGCGCGCCTCGCGGTCCATCTTGTTGATGAAGGTGAGGATCGGGATGTCGCGCAGGCGGCAGATCTCGAACAGTTTTCGCGTGCGGGCCTCGATGCCCTTGGCGGCATCGATCACCATGACGGCCGAGTCGACCGCGGTCAGCGTGCGGTAGGTGTCTTCCGAGAAATCCTCGTGACCCGGCGTGTCCAGCAGATTGAACACGCAACCGCCGTATTCGAAGGTCATGACGGAGGTCACGACCGAGATGCCGCGGTCGCGCTCGATGCCCATCCAGTCCGAGCGGGTGCGGCGGCGTTCGCCCTTGGCGCGCACGTTGCCGGCGAGCTGGATGGCGCCGCCGGCGCGGAGCAGGCGCTCGGTCAGCGTGGTCTTGCCGGCATCCGGGTGCGAGATGATCGCGAAGGTGCGGCGGCGGTTGATCTCTTCGGTCGGGGTCATGCTGTCCCTTTGAACCCTCTCCCCCCGGGAGAGGGCAGGGTGAGGGCGGTCCAGATGGCATGACCCTCACCCCATCCCTCTCC
>CAZZVQ010000160.1:0-10114 GCA_964657565.1 uncultured Acetobacteraceae bacterium | reverse complement strand
AGGGCTAAACGCTAAGGCCGCACCGCCGGCGTCTCCACCGGCAGGCCGTTCGCCCGCGAGGCCAGATAGAACTCGAGATCGACCAAATCGACCGAATCCGCCGCGAACGGCTCCGCCCGCACCCCGGTCAGGCAATTCCGCAGCCGCCGATACAGCGACCCCAGCGCCTGCCACTCCAGCCGATACAGCGGATAGCCGTTCGGCTGCCCCTGCGGGATCAGCGCCCCGGCCAGATGCTGCCCCGCCAGCCCGTCGTGACACTGGGCGCAGGACAGGTTGAGCTGGCCCATGCGCGTGGTGAACAGCGTCTGCCCATGCGCGGCGAACGGCGCCGCCGGGCCGGACACGTCCACCGCCACCGGCAACCCCCGCGACTGCTCCCCCACGAACGCGCTGACCGCCAGCAACTCGTCACTCTCCGCCCCCCAAGCCGCTTCCCCCTGTCGGAGCGTGCGGCACTGATTGATCCGCTGCTCCAGCGTCACCGGGTGGCCCACCGCCGCATCGAACGCCGGATACCGCGCCGCCACCCCACGCATCGTCGCATGGCAGCTCGCGCAACTCCGCCCCGACGCCACCCCCGCATCCTGCCACAGCGCCTCGCCCTGCTGCACCCAGAGCAAGCCCGGGTTCGCGGCGTCGTCGTCCTGCATCGCGCGGATCGGCGGGCTCGCGTCCTGGTAGCCGGAATGCGGCGCCGCCCCGCCGGTCAGCAAAAGGACGGCCAGCAGCATCAGCCGGGTCATGCCACGGTGATCGCCGCCAACTGCGTCTGCACCGTGCCGTCATCGTCCACCCAGCTCATGCTCAGCGTGCCGCTCGCCTCCGCGGTGACCGAGAACGCCAGGAACGGGTTCGCCGCGATCGCGGGATACAGGTCGAAACTGACCACCTCCTCGCCATCGAGCGCGCAGACGAACCGGTTGATGATCTTGCGCGGGATGACCGCGCCGTCGACCCCGCGCCGCTGCCCGCTCTCCATCGGATGCGAGACCAGCACCTTGACGTCGAACGGCATGCCCTTCGTCACCTGCTTCGGAACGTTGACCAGCACCCGCGCCATCGCCGCCCCTATTCGATGCAGGCCGCCAGCGTGACCAGCAGGTCCACGCTGTCGCTCCAGCACCGCCCATCCGCACATTTCGCCACCGCGATCACCGTCTGCGACGTCGCCAGCCTTATATGCGTCTGCAGCCACGGCCGGCCGGAACGCGGCCCAAAACTCGCCGTGATCACATGCGGCAACGGATTGCGCTCGGCGAACACCGACAGGCTGACCACCCGGTCCGACCGGTCCTCCACCGACGCCGTCATCGACACCGCGTTGCCGTTCTCCACCAACTCCGGCAGGTCGAGCTTGACCCGGCCCGGCGCCAGCGTGCCTTCCCCGACCAGCTCCCGAATCAGCGCCGCCACCTCGGCCGGCGTCGCCCGCGCCGGCCCCACCCCGGCCAGCACGAGGCCCGACGCGCCGATCAGCACGCGGCGCCGCCCGATCACGGCGCCCGCAGCGTGGTCAGGAACGCGACCACATCCTCGATCTGCTCCGCCTCCAGCACCGGCCGCCCCGCATAGGCCGGCGCGACCCGGGTCAGCCCAGTCACGGCATAGAAGCGCGGCATCACGGTCTCCGGGTTCGCGACGCTGGCATCCACCAGCCGCAAGCGGATCTGGCCCTCGCTGAGCCGATCGCCAACCCCGGCCAGCGACGGGCCGATCGTGCCCTGGAAGCGCTGCTCGGGAAACGGGCCCGCATGGCACAGCAGGCACGTGCTGCCATGCAGGTCGAGCACGATCGCCCGGCCGCGCCCGGGGTCACCCGGCTGACCGGTCAGCGACGCGTCGATCCGGTCGCCCTCGACGCGATACGACACGAGCTCGCCAGCGCCGCCGAGCATCAGGGCCGCGGCCAAGAGCCCGCTAACCGAACGTCTCGGACGTGATCGTGCGGAACCAGGCATCTGCGTAGGCCGCCTCCTGGGCGCGGAACTCGGGGGGCGCCCCGAGCGGGCTCATCCCGGCCGCCCCGAGGCTGTCCGTCAACACGCCATCCTTCGGCCGGTAGACGCCGGCGATGGAGATCGCGACCTCCGGAGCCAGCATGCTGTAGCAGGTATTCATCAGTAGCGGCTCGGCCGGCTTGCCCTCCGCCAGCAGCGCCACCACGGCGGCGGCGCACACCTTCGCTTGCGCGTTGGCGGCAAAGGCGGATTTCGGCATCGCCCCCGCGATGGCCGCGTCCCCAATGACATGGATGCCGGGCACCAGGCGGGACTCGAACGTCACCGGGTCGATCGGGCACCAGCCGGTCCGGTCCACGGTGCCAGCCACCGCGGCGATCGTGCCGGCGCGCTGCGGCGGGATCACGTTGGCGACGTCCGCCGCATGGTCGCCGAAATCGGTCTTGAAGCTGCGCGTGGCCGGGTCGACGCTGGTGACGGTGCCGCCGTCCGACTGGGCGATCCGCTCGACCAGCCCCGGATAGAACTGCGCCCACCCGGCCTCGAACAGCTTCTGCTTCGAGAACGCGTCCTTGGCGTCCAGGATCAGCAGCTTCGACCGCTTCTTCCGGGTCTTGAGGTAATACGCGATCAGGCTGGCTCGCTCATACGGCCCGGGCGGGCATTTATACGGGTTGGCCGGCGACGATATCACCACCGTCCCCCCATCCGGCATCGCCTCCAACTGGCGGCGCAGCAGCTCCGTCTGCGCGCCCGCCTTCCACGCATGCGGCATGATCTCGGCCGCCGCCACGCTGTAGCCCGGCAGCTTGTCGTACGCGATCTCCACCCCCGGCGACAGGATCAGCCGGTCGTACGCCAGCGCCGTCCCATCCGCCAGCGTGACCCGGCGCGCGCGCGCGTCCACCCCCGTCGCGGCCCCCCGCACCAGTGTGACCCCGTCGGCCGCCTGGAAGCGGAAGCGCTGCGCCGACAGGTCCCGCAGCCCGGCGATCACCTCGTTGCTGTAGGGGCAGGCGACGTATTCCGCCTCCGCCTCCACCAGCGTCACCCGGATCGCCGGTCCGTAGCGGCGGACGAACCGCGCCGCGGTGGCCCCGCCGAAGCCGCCGCCCACCACGACCACGTGCGGGCCCGCCTGCGCCCGCGCCACGAACGGCATCGCCAAACTGGCGCCGAGGACGAGCCGCCGCCGGATCATCCGCTCTGCTCCGACACCCACGCCGCGATCGCCGCGATCTCCTCCGGCGTCAACGGCTGCATCAGCCGTCCCATCAGCGTCGACGGCCGCTCGCCGCCGCGGAACGCCAGCATCGCCGCCGACAGCGAGGCCGCGCTCTGTCCGTTGATCGGCAGCGCCGCCGGACCGTGGCAGCCGGAGCACGTCGCCGCCCCCGGAGGCGGCGCCGCCGCCCCCAGAAACACCATCGCCACGAGCGCCAATCGCCGCATCGCGTCAGGCCTTGCGCAAATCCTGGTCCTTGAGCGGCAACTGCCGGATGCGCTTGCCGGTCGCGGCGTAGATCGCGTTCAGCACCGCCGGCGCCGCCACCGCGATGGTCGGCTCGCCCACGCCGCCCCAGAACCCACCCGAGGGCTGCAGGATTGTCTCCACCTTCGGCATGTCCACCATCCGCGCCACCTGGTAGCTGTCGAAATTGCCCTCGACCGCCCGGCCCTTGTCGATGGTGATCTCGCTATACAGCAGCGCCGACAGCCCATAGGCGAACGACCCATCCACCTGCGCGTCCACCTGGTCCGGATTGACGACATGCCCCGGGTCGGTCCCGGCCACGATGCGCAGGATCTTGAGCTCGCCCTTCGCCGACACCGTGACCTCCGCCACCGCCGCCACATAACTCCCGAAGCCGCAATTCTGGCAGATGCCGCGATACACCCCCTCCGGCAATGTCGTCCCCCAGCCCGCCTTGTCCGCCACCGCGTTCAGGATCGCCAGGTGCTTCGGATTCTTGCCCATCATCGCGCGGCGGAAATCGAGCGGGTCCTTCCCCGCCGCCGCCGCCATCTCGTCGACGAAGCACTCCATATAGATGGCGTTCTGGTTGACATTGACGCCGCGCCAGAACCCGACCGGCACATGCGTGTTGCGCATCGCCATGTCGATCAGCAGGTTCGGCACCGCCATGTAGCCGTATTCCGCGGCGTTCATGCCCTGGAACATGATCGGATCGGTGTCGTCCTTGATCGACGACGGCGAGAGATACGCCAGGATCGACTGCCCCGACAGCCGCATGTGGATCCCGGTCACGTTCCCCTGCGCATCCATGCCGCCGGTGAGCTTGCACTGGGTGATCGGCCGGTAGAAGCCGTGCTGCATATCCTCCTCGCGGGTCCAGATCAGCTTGATCGGACGCCCCGGCACCTGCTTGGCCAGCATCACCGCCTGCCGCGTGTAGTCCTGCTGCCCCCGGCGGCCGAACCCGCCGCCGAGGCTGATCTTGTTCACCTTCACATTGGCCAGCGCGACTCCCGCCGCCTCCGCCGCCGCGGCCAGCGACGCATCCCCGTTCTGCGTCGGCACCCACACCTCGACCCGGTCCCCGTCGACCAGCGCCGTCGCGTTCATCGGCTCCAGCGTCGCATGGTTCAGGAACGGCGTGCCGTACGTCGCCTCGACCGTCTTGGCCGCCCCGGCCAACGCCGCCGCCACGTCCCCCTGCTTCAGCCCGACCCCCGCCTGCTGGGCCTCCAGCCCCTCCGCCAACACCTTGGCGATGCTGGCGCTCGTCACGCCGCCATTGCCGCCCTCGTCCCAGACGATCGGCAGCTTCTCCATCGCCAGCTTGGCCTGGATGAACTTGTCCGCCACCACCGCGACCGCATTGTCGCCCACCGCCACCACATGCCGCACCCCCGGCATCGCCTTGACCGCATCGGCCTCGAAGCTCTTCAGCTTGCCGCCAAACACCGGGCTCTGCGCGATCGTCGCGTTCAGCATGTTCGGCAGCTGCAGGTCGATCGCGAACACCTGGCGGCCGTTCAGCTTGTCCACCGTGTCCAGCCGCTTCACCTTCTTGCCGATGATGGTCCATTGCGCCGGGTCCTTGACGGACACGTTCTCCGGTACCGGCAGGCGCGACGCCGCCGCGGCCACCTCGCCATACCGCAGCGTCCGCCCGGTCGGCCCGTGCGTGATCACGCTGGCCGCCGCGCTGCAGTCACCGACCGGCACCGCCCATTGCTGCGCCGCCGCCTGCACCAGCATCGCCCGCGCCGCCGCCCCGCCCTTGCGCACGTAATCCACCGAGCTCCGGATCCCGCGGCTGCCGCCCGTCGACATGTCGCCCCACGCCCGCTTGCGCGCCAGATTCTCCTCCGGCGAGACATATTCGGCGCGGACATGCTTCCAATCCGCATCCATCTCGTCGGCGACCAGCTGCGCCAGCCCGGTCAGCGTGCCCTGTCCCATCTCGGAGCGCGCGATCCGCACCACCACGGTGTCGTCGGGATGCACCACGGCCCAGACCCCCACCTCGCCGGGCGTCGCCGCCATCTGCGCCGAGACCGAAGGCGGCTTCATGCCGAGCGCGAACGCGCCCGCGGCGGCCGAGATGACGAAGTGCCGGCGATCGAGCTGCATGGCCCCGCTCCCTACGCTGCGCCGTTGGCGGCGATGGTATGGATCGCCGTGCGGATACGGTTATAGGTCCCGCAGCGGCAGATATTGCTCATCGCGTCATTGATGTCCGCATCCGTCGGCTTCGCGTTCCCCGCCAGCAGCGCCGCCGCCGCCATGATCTGCCCGGACTGGCAGTACCCACATTGCGGCACCTCGAGCGCCAGCCATGCCTTCTGCACCGGATGGCTCAGCCCGTCGCTCGACAGGCCCTCGATCGTGACGATCTTGGCATCGCCCACCGACCCGGCCTGCACCGAACACGACCGCACCACCTGCCCATCGACATGCACCGAGCACGCCCCGCATTGGGCGATGCCGCACCCGTATTTCGTCCCGGTCAATCCGACATACTCGCGCAGCACCCAGAGCAGCGGCGTCTCCGGATCGGCATCGATCGCGTGCGTCCGCCCATTGATGGTCAAGTTCAACATTGGCGAGTCTCTCCGACGAAGGCTGTGCTCAGCCGAATATAGCGACTGACTTCACGGCAACGGCGCGAGGACTGTTGCGCTTTCCTGCCGCGCCCGCAAGCGAGGCGTTTCGCGGGCAGCGTCTCATTTTAAACTGACGATTGCCAAAGCACCCTTCAGGTAAGTAGCTTGGCCCGAAATACAGAGGCGAGTCGACTATGGTCGGGGCATCAAGGCATACTTTGGCGCTCGTCATCCTTATCTTCTATGTTGCTGAACGCTTGCACCGACACTGCAGACACGTTCCCCTTAAATGCCACTGCAAAGCAAAGTGGTCCCCTCAAAGTGTCGTTTGTCAGAACTGGGGTCGGAAGCGGGCCGGTGACGATTACAATGGGGGATGGCGAAGTTCTTACGGGAAGATATCGCGTGGCGTTCGGCAGTGCTCAAGGCTTTGCATTCTCGGGCACTCAATCCGCTTCCGCCCTAGTGATAAGCGATGGACCGGTGCAGTTCGTTGCAAATGGGCCGAAAACTCATATTCTGTGCCGCGGAACGAGTAGCACGATGGGACACGGTAGTGGCCAGTGTCAGACCTATGATGGAGCAGTCTGGACTATTAGCTGGTAGGCAAGAGGGAGTTCGCCCAATCACGGCGGCGGAGCGGTGCCTGCTTCGCATCAGAAAAAGCCCCATTTCTTCGGGGGTCTTTGGTGCGCTTAAAAAAACGCTGTCCACAAGTGCCCAGGTATTGTGCGGCCCTGCGTTCATCACGCCAGCCTTAACGAGATGATTACGTGCCGTGCGGCACCTATTGTGCCAGGCGCGCTCTCGCCCGTCAGCTGTTTCAATCATCAACGCTTTTTGCTCTAAGCTGAGTTTGAAAACGTCATCGCCTAAAATCTCATAAGCCTGCCTGGCAGAAAGGGGCTTATTACCCCGATCAACCAATAGACGACGGAGCGCAAGCTCGATTTCTCCATGTGACGGAAGGTCCATCTCACATCATCCCAGTTGCTGTCCGCTAATCATATAATAGGAGGCGCGGAACGGACGCGAGATTGGTTGCTATGGGCGTCCGTTTCAAACTTAGACATAACGATCCCGAATGAGTTCTAATCGACCCGGGTCATGCTCCGCTTGGCCGCCGCCGGCCGCAGACGGTCGGCCGTGATGGCCGCGAGCGCGCCGACGACGAGCAGGATCGCCAGCGGCCGGGCGGTGCCGTCGGACAGCAGGCCGACCAGCGCGCCGGAGATCGCGGCAAGGGTGAATTGCAGCGTGCCGAGGATCGCCGAGGCGGTCCCGGCGCGCGACGCATGGCTGGACAGGGCGCCCACCGCTGCGCTGGGCATGATCAGCCCCATGCAGCCCATCAGCAACATGGCCGGCAGGACGATCCCGAAGACGCCACCGACATCGAGCAGGGCGCAGCCGAGCATGACCAGCGCGGCGGCGAGATACACCGAGGTGGCGGCGCGAAGCAGGCGCGCGGTGCCGAACCGGCGCACCAGCGTCGGGCCGACCTGGCTGCTGGCGATGAACATGCCGGCGCTGATGCCGAACACCATGCCGTACTGCGTCGGGGTGAAGTGGAACCGCTCGATCAGGACCGGCGACGAGCCACCGATATAGGCGAACATGCCGAACATCGAGAAGCCGCCCAGCACGGCGTAGCAGAGGAAAATCCGGTCCTGCAGCACGTCGGCATAGCGATGCAGCAGGCCGCCGACGCCGAGGCGGACCCGGTGGTGCGCGGCGATGGTGTCCGGCAGCTTGACGATCACGAGCACGGTGCAGATCGCCCCGTAGACGGCCGCGAACCAGAAGATGCTCCGCCACGATCCGACCGTCAGCACCAGGCCGCCCAGCGTCGGCGCCAGGATCGGGGCGGCGCCCATGACCAGGATCAGCCGCGACATCAGCCGGGCGGCGTCGTGCCCGTCGGTCAGGTCGCGCACCACGGCGCGCGGGATCACCATGCTGGCCGACCCGCTGAACCCGGCGATGAACCGCATCAACGACAGGGTGAACAGGTTCGGCGACAGCGCGCAGCCGACGCTGGCCAGGCTGTAGATCGCGGTCCCCACGATCAGCGGCGACCGCCGCCCGAACCGGTCCGACAGCGACCCCTGCGTGAGTTGGCCGACCGCCAGCCCGACGAACCAGGTCGCCAACGTGATCTGCGCCGAGCCCTCGCCCGAGCGCAGCGAGGCTTCGATCGTGGGAAAGGCCGGGAGATACATATCGGTCGAGATCGGACCGACAGCGGTCAGGAAGCCGAGCAGCAGCGGCAACCAGCGTGGATAGTTCACAGTCATCAGTCGTCAGTTCGCAGGAGGTGCCCCCTGCGCCCGCCTGCCGCGACTGTCAACTGACGACTGGCAACTGTAAACTCAATCGTCGTCGTCGCGGCTGACCCGGCAGAGCACTTCCCGCCGCCCGACATGGTTGGCCGGGCTGACCACGCCCTCCTTCTCCATCTGCTCGATCAGCGTGGCGGCCCGGTTGTAGCCGATCCGGAGGTGCCGCTGGATCAGGCTGGTGCTGGCCTTGCCTTCGCGCGAGACGAAGGCGACGGCCTGGTCGAACAGCGATTTGTCGCTGTCCCCGGCGCCGGCGATGCCGGACAGCGCGCTGTTGCTGCCGTCGTTGCCGCCGCCGGCGGCCTCGTCGGGCCCTTCGGTGATCTCGTCGTCATAGGCCGGGTCGGCCTGGCCGCGCAGGAACTCGACGATCTGCTCGACCTCGTTGTCGGCCACGAACGGACCGTGCACGCGCGAGATGCGGCCGCCGCCCGCCATGTGCAGCAGGTCGCCCATGCCCAAGAGCTGCTCGGCCCCCTGCTCGCCGAGGATGGTGCGGCTGTCGAACTTGCTGATCACCTGGAACGAGATGCGGGTGGGGAAGTTGGCCTTGATCGTGCCGGTGATGACGTCGACCGAGGGGCGCTGGGTCGCCATGATCACGTGGATGCCGGCGGCCCGGGCCATCTGCGCCAGCCGCTGCACCGCGGCCTCGACCTCCTTGCCGGCGACCATCATCAGGTCCGCCATCTCGTCGATCACGACCACGATATAGGGCAACAGGTTCAGCGCCAGCGGCTGGCTCTCGTAGATGGCCTTGCCGGTCTCGCTGTCGAACCCGACCTGCACCTGCCGGGTCGGCACCTTGCCGGTCGCCAGCGCCTCGGCCACCTTCTCGTTGTAGCCGCCGACGTTGCGCACGCCCAACTGGCTCATCGCGCGATAGCGCCGCTCCATCTCGCGCGTGGTCCATTTCAGCGCCGCCACCGCCTTGGCCGGCTCCGTGACCACCGGCGCGAGCAAATGCGGGATGCCCTCGTAGACCGAGAGTTCGAGCATCTTCGGGTCGATCATGATCAGCCGGCACTGGTCCGGCGACATCTTGTACAGGATCGACAGGATCATCGCGTTGATGCCGACCGACTTGCCCGACCCGGTGGTCCCCGCGATCAGCAGATGCGGCATGCGCGCCAGGTCGGCGATGATCGGCGCGCCGCTGATGTCCTTGCCGAGCGCCAGCGGCAGCTTGGCCGTGTTGGTGCTCCAGTCGGCGCTGCCGAGCAGTTCGGACAGGTACACCGTCTCGCGCTTCTCGTTCGGCACCTCGATGCCGATCACGTTGCGGCCGGACACGGTGGCGATGCGCACGGCGGTGACCGACAGCGAACGGGCGACGTCGTCGGCCAGCCCGATCACCCGGGCGCTGCGGATGCCGGGGGCCGGCTCGAGCTCGTACAGCGTGACGACCGGACCCGGCCGGATCTCGCGGATCGTCCCCTGCACGCCGTAATCGCTCAGCACGCTCTCGAGCAGGCGGGCATTGGCCTGCAGCGCGTCCTCGGACGGGCCGGTCGCGTGTTTGGCGGGCGCGGCGCGGAGGAGGGACATCGGCGGGAACTGCCAGCCGCTCTCGACGACCAGCGGCAGGCTGGTCTGCACCGGCGGCTCGGGCTTGCGCAGGTTGACCTTCGGCTTGCTGAGCGTCGGGATCGACGGCATGTCTTCGACGGCCGCCAGCGGCGGGGCCGGTGGCTTGGGCGGCAGCGGCTTGGGCGACGGCGGCACCGGCGCGGCGGC
>CAZZVQ010000159.1:0-10271 GCA_964657565.1 uncultured Acetobacteraceae bacterium | reverse complement strand
ATACGACCGGCATCGCCCGCCCGCCGCCGGCCCCGCCTCGTGCACCGTCACCCGCACGCCGCGCTCCATCAGCGTCAGCGCAGCCGCCAACCCGGCCAACCCGGCCCCGACCACGTGCACATGCGACCACGTCATAGCGCGAAGCGCAGCGCGATCCGCAGCTTCTCGAACTTCGACAGGCTCACCCGTTCGTGCAGGTTCGACCACCCCCGCTCCTGCATCCGCTCCAGCAGCGCCGCATACGTCGCGCCCATCAGCCGCGCCGGCTTCATCGCCCGCGGGATGCACCGCCCCATCGCCGCCTCGGCCTGCGCGAAGTGCCGGTGCGCCGCCGCCGCCATCCGCGCGCACAGCGCCGGCAGCGCCGTATGCGCCAGCGCCGCCTCCGGATCGGTCGGCATCCCGGCCTCCTCCAGCCATTCCCGCGGCAGATACAGCCGCCCCCGATCCGCATCCTCGGCCACGTCGCGCAATATATTGGTGTACTGCAGCGCCCGCCCGAGATGCCAGGCCACCTGGTCCGCATCGGCCGAGTCGTCCCCGAACGCCCGCACCGACAGCCGCCCCACCGCCGCCGCCACCCGGTCGCAATACAAATCCAGCGTCGCCAGGTCCGGCGCCACGATCGCCGTCTCCGTATCCATCGCCATCCCGTCGATCACGGCAAGGAAGTCCTCCCGCCGCAACCCATACGCCGCGATCGCCGGCAGCAGCACCCGCGTCACCGCGTCGCTCGCCCGCCCGGCATACAGCGTCTCGACCCGCTCGCGCCATTGCGCCAGCCCGGCCAGCTTGTCCGCCATCGGCGCCGGCTCGTCCGCCACGTCGTCCACCAGCCGGCAGAACGCATACACCGCATACATCGCCGTCCGCCGGTCCCGCGGCAGCACCCGCATCCCGCGATAGAACGACGTCCCCGCCCGCCGCACGATCGCCTCGACCGCCCTGATATCCTCCCGGTCCGCCCCCAACGGCGTCACGCCGCCCACCGCAGCGCGCCCAGCAGCGACCCGGCCACATCCGTCTTCTCCAACTTCACCCGCCGCGCCAGCGGATCCCCCTCCCGCAACCGCCGGGTCAAGCGCTGGGCGAGGCCGACGATGACCCCCACCTCCAGCCGCAGCCGCCGATCCCGGATCTGCCGCGGAAACCGCGCCGCCTCCGCATTCAGCGCATCCACCCGATCGAGCACCCGCCCGAACACTTTCCGGAGTCCCGGCGTCTCCGCCGACCGCGTCACATCGGTCACGGTCGCGCCAGCGTCATCGAGCATGTCCCGCGGCAAATACGACCGATCAAGTCCCAAGAAATCCTTCCCGCAATCCTGCAAATGGTTCAGCACCTGCAGCGACGCGCACAGCGCATCGTTCGCCGGCCAGCAGGCGCGGTCCTCCCCATGCAGATCCAGCACATGCCGCCCCACCGGCATCGCCGAATACCGGCAATAATCCAGCAGCTCCGCCCAACTCGCATACCGCGTCTTGGTCGCATCCCGCCGGAACGCCACCAGCAATTCCTGCGAATGCACCGGCGACACCCCGGTCTCGGCCAGGCTCGCCCGCAGCGTCACCGCACTCGGCGACCCCTCCTCCGCCCGCCCGAGCAGCACCGCCTCCATCCGATCCAGCCGCGCCACCTTCTCCTCCGCGGCCAACTCCGGACTGTCGGCAATGTCGTCCCCATTGCGCGCGAAGGCGTAGAACGCATGCACATGCGGCCGCAGCGCCTTGCGGATCAGCACCGACCCCACCGGAAAATTCTCGTCCCCGCGATCCTTCCCGGACCACGTCTCGACCGAGGTCACGTCTGGACCTCCTGGTAGGCCCGGCCTTTCCAGACCACCCCGCGTCCGCGATGATGGTCGATGGCCGACCCGATCGTCGCCAACAGATAGAAGGTCGCGATCCCCGGCAACGCCAACGCCCAAGCCGGCGACTGCCCGAACCGCCGCAGCGTCGGCAGATACGACGCCGCCGACCCGGCCCACGCCGCCGCCGCCATCCACCGCGTCGCCCCGTGCCCGAACAGCGCCAGCACCGGCGGCGCCAACCAGATCAACGCCAAACCCAACACCGTCCCCAGCAGCAGCACCGGCGAGAACCGCAATTGCACATACGCCGTCCGCGCCACCATCCGCCAGATATCCGCCGCCCCAGGATACGGCCGCAAGCTGCGGGCGAGCCGGCTATGCCCCAAATACACCGCCCCGCCCCGCTTGATCCGCGCCGCCAACGTCACGTCGTCGATCAGCGCCCCGCGCAGGCTCGCGATCCCGCCGATCCGCTCCAGCGCCTCCCGCCGCACCAGCATCGTCCCACCCGCCGCCGCCGCAATCCGGTCCGACGGATCGTTCACCCGCGCGAACGGATACAGCAGCTGAAAGAAGAACACGAACGCCGGCACCAGCGCCCGCTCGGCCGGGCTCACCGCCCGCAACGCCACCATCTCCGACACCAGATCCAGCCCGTCCCGCTCCGCCTTGGCCACCAGCGTCGCGACATGCGCCTTCTCGTGCAGGATGTCGGCATCCGTCAGCAGCACCAGCCCGGCCTCGCTACGCGCCACCCCCTGCTCCACCGCCCACAACTTCCCGCTCCACCCCGCCGGCCGCTCCGCCCCCTCGATCACCACCAGCCGATCATCCCCGATCGCCCGAACGATCCCGCCCGTCCCATCATCGCTCCGATCGTCGACCACGATGATCCGCAGCGCGCCCGCATACTCCTGCGCCAGCAGCGACCGCACCGCCGCCTCGATCCCCTCCGCCTCGTTCCGCGCCGGGACCACCACATCCACCGCCGCGGCAATCGCGGGCACGGCCGGTCCCAGCGTCGGCCCGGCCTGCCAGAACCGGCCGTGCAACAGCAGCAGATACACCCAGGCCAGCAGCGCCAGCCCCGCGACGACGGTCATGCCTTGAGCCGTCCCTCCGCCCGGAACCACTCGATCGCGCCGGCCAGCGCATCCCGCGCCGGCCGCGGCGAATAGCCGAGTTCCGCCACCGCCTTGGCCGAGCTGAAGAACATCTGCTTCTTCGCCATCCCCAACATCTCGCGCGTCACCATCGGCTCGATCCCGAACACCCGCGCCGCGCCCTCCATCCCCAGCGCCAGCGGAACCAACGCCTTGTGCGGCAGCCGCACCCGCCGCTGCTTCTTCCGCCCCACCACGTCGTCGATCATCGTCAGGATCTGCTCCAGCCGCATATCCGTCCCCCCCAGGATATACGCCTCGCCGATCCGCCCCCGTTCCAGCGCCAGCAGGTGCCCCTCGGCCACGTCGTCCACATGCACCACGTTCAACCCGGTATCCACGAACGCCGGCATCCGCCCCGCCGCCCCGTCCAGCACCATCTTGCCCGTCGGCGTCGGCTTGATGTCCCGCGGCCCGATCGGCGTCGACGGATTGACGATCACCGCCGGCACCCCCTCGTCCCGCACCAGCCGCCGCACTTCCTGCTCGGCCAGATACTTGGACTGCTTATACACCCCGATCGCCTTCGCCGGGTCGACCGGCGTCTCCTCCGTCCCCGGCGTCCCATCCCCGATCAGCCCCAGCGCCGCCACGCTGCTGCAGTACACGACGCGCTCCACCCCGCCATCGCGCGCCGCCAGCAGCAGCGCCCGCGTCCCATCGATATTGGCCTGCATCATCGGCCCCGGATCCGGCACCCACAGCCGGTAATCCGCCGCCACATGCATCACATACCGGCACCCCGCGACCGCCGCCGCGAAGGTCGAACTGTCCCGCAGATCCCCCTCCACGAGCTCCGCCGGCAGCTCCGCGACGTTGCGCCGATCGCCCCCCCGCCGCACCAACAGCCGCAACCGATGCCCCCGCCCCAACAGCGCCCGCGCCACGGCGGAGCCGACGAAGCCGGTCGCACCAGTCACGAGCGTAAGGGGAGCAGCAGCCGAGTCGGGATCGTGGGTCACCCCCGCCCTATATCCCAAGCCACCCCGCCTGGTGTAGTGCCGAGCCCGATGCGCCAAGGGCAATCGCAGAAGACCAACCACGCCGCTTTGTCCCCCTCTCCCGCTGGCGGGAGAGGGCCGGGGTGAGGGTGGCCGCTCCATCGCCCATGCGCCGCGCCTCCGTCCTGCTGTCTATGCTCGGTGTCGCCCTCGCAGCGTCCCTGGTCCTGCACTTCGATGCTCGCGACATCGTGCGCGCCATGCTGTCCATCGGCTGGACCGGCGCCGCCCTCCTGCTCGCGCTCCAAGCCGCCCTGTTCTGCCTCCTCGGCCTCGCCTGGGCGACCATCCAGCCCGGCATCCGCCCCCGCCTGCTCATCTGGGGCCGCATGGTCCGCGACGCCGCGACCACCTGCCTGCCCTTCTCGCCCGTCGGCGGCTACCTCCTCGGCATCCGCGCCGTCGCCCTGCACGGCCCGGCCTGGACCACCGCCGCCGCCGGCACCATCGTCGACGTCACCGCCGAACTCACCGCCCAACTCCTCTTCGCCCTCTTCGGCGTCCTCGTCCTGCTCTTCGCCCGCCCCGGCTCCGACCTGGTGCTGCCGCTCGGCCTCGGCATCGGCACCGCGCTCGTCCTCCTCGCCGCCGGCCTATCGCAGCGCGGCCGGATCGGCAGCATCGTCGGCGCCCTCGCCACCCGGCTGCTCGGCGACCAGGCCCGCCAGGCCGCCACCCTCGGCCACGAAGCCCAGCGCCTCTACGCCAACCGCCTCCGCCTGCTCGGGGCCATCTGCCTCCACACGACCGGCTGGTTCGCCACCGGCTTCGGCACCTGGCTCAGCCTGCATCTGCTCGGCCTGCCCATCGCCGTGATCCCTGTCCTGGCGCTCGAGGGCCTGCTCGACGCCGTGGTCGCGGTCGCCTTCCTCATCCCCGGCGCGATCGGCGTGCAGGAAGCCGGCTATCTCGGCCTCGGCGCCGCCTTCGGCATCCCGCCCGAACTCGCCCTCGGCGTCTCCCTGCTCCGCCGCGCCCGCGAGGTCAGCTGGGGCGTGCCGATCCTCGCCCTCTGGCAATGGCAGGAGCTGCGCCGCCTATGACCCCCCCTCCCGGCAGCGTCGTCGTCATCGGCGCCGGCGTGGCCGGCCTCGCCGCGACCCGGCGCCTGCGCGCCGCCGGCATCACCACCACCCTCGTCGAAGCCGCCTCCCGCATCGGCGGCCGCGCCCACACCACCATGCTCGCCGGCGCCCCGTTCGACCTCGGCGCCACCTGGCTGCACGCCGCCCAGCGCAACCCGCTCGTCGCCCTCGCCCAACCCGCCGACCACCTGCGCAACACCGACGCCGCCCGCACCGAACGCGTCTTCATCGCCGGCCGCCCCGCCACCCCGACCGAACACGCCGCCTACACCGCCGCCTGGGACCGTCTCGACAGCGTCGTCGCCCCCGCCCTGTCCGGCCCCGACACCAGCCTCGCCGCCGCCATGGCCCCGATGGCGGACGACCCCTGGGCCGCCACCATCGCGCTCTGGGAAGGCGCCATCATCGCCGCCGCCGACGCCGACGACCTCAGCCTGCGCGACTGGCACCGCAACGCGCTCGACGGCCCGAACCTGCAACCCGCCGCCGGCATCGGCGCCTACATCACAAGCCGCCTCGCGACGCCCGCCGCTCTCGACACCGCCGTCACCGCCCTCGACTGGGCCGGCCCCGGCATCCGCGTCGAGACCCCGCGCGGCACGATCCGCGCCGACGCCGCGATCGTGACGGTCTCCACCGGCGTGCTCGCCGCCGGGTCGATCCGCTTCTCGCCGGCGCTGCCGCATACCGTCCAGCGCGCCATCGACCGTCTGCCGATGGGCCTGCTCAGCAAGATCGCCCTGCCGCTCCCCTGCCCGCCAGACTTCGCGCCGGACTCGCTCCTGCTCGACCGCACCCAGCCCATCACCTTCAACGCCTGGCCCGACTCGCGTCCCTACGTCACCGGCTTCGTCGGCGGCCGCCTCGCCTGGTCGCTCGCCCCCGACCCGGCCGCCGCCGCCGCCTTCGCCCGCGACGCTTTCCACACCATGACCGGCCTCCGCGCCGAGGACTCGCCCCTCCTGAGCGACTGGGCCACCGACCCCCTCTACCGCGGCGCCTACGCCTACGCCCGCCCCGGCGATTCCGGCCAACGCGACATCCTCGAAGCCGCCTTCCCCGCCGACCGCCTGATCTTCGCCGGCGAAGCCGTCTGCACCGACGGCCTCGCCGGCACCGTCGCCGGCGCCTACCTCAGCGGCCTCGCCGCCGCCGACCGGCTGACCCCCACCCCGCTTCGGCCCAAATAACCGTCACCCCCGGGCTTGACCCGGGGGTCCACCGGCGCCCCAGTCCGAGCCACGTAGGGTGGGCTTCAGCCCACCAAACTCAGGCAACGGCAGCTGATTGGTGGGCAACAACTCGTGCTTGCGAGGATCCCAACGGAGGAATATTGAGGACCCCAGTGAACCGACCAACGCGGGCGTAGCATAATGGTAATGCGGTAGCCTTCCAAGCTACTGACGTGGGTTCGATTCCCATCGCCCGCTCCACGCTCAGCGGCGGATCAGCGAATACTGGATCGGAACCGGGAACGTGATCCGGTCCTCCCGCATCTCGTTGGTGAACGGCGGCAGCCGCGCATCCCGCCACGTCGCCAAGGCCGCCATGTCGAGCCACTGCGAGCCGGACCGCGACAACACCTCCACGCTCTCGACCCGGCCGGACCGGTTCACCGTCAGCTGGATCGTCACCGCCCCTTGCTCGCCATTCGCGGCCGCCTGCTCCGGATAGAACCGGTGCCGCAGCCAGTATTGCAGCAGCCCGCGGTTCCAGTCCGCCGACGCATTGGCCGCGCGGATCTGCGCATACGGGTCGGACGCGGCCGGCCCGTCCCGCTCCTGCGGCGGCGACAGGTCGAGCGAGCGCGACGCCACCGACCCCCGCGCCGCCGGTCGTGGCGCAGCGGGACCGAGGCTCAGATCCATCGGATTGGCGAGCGTTCCCGTCATCGCGCGGGGGGCCGGCCGCGCCGCCGGACGAATCGGACGCGGCGGCGGCTCCAGCGGCGGGGGCGGCTGCGGCATGATGGACTCGGGCGTGGCCGGCGCGGTCTCGGTGCGCGGCACCTCCAACCGCACCGCCGGCGGTTCCAGCGTCGGCGGCACCTCGAGCGGCATCGGGATCGTCGCCGTCTCGTTGGGCGGGGCGAGCGCCACCGGCGGGGGCGCAGCGGTCGCCGGAGCCGGCGGCGGGGTGGCCTCCGCCGCTTGTGCCGGGGCGGCGTCCGCCGCGGGCGGCGGTGCCGTCGCAGCGTTCGGGTCGGGCGTCGACAGCGGCGTCGGGGCGGGCGGCCCCGACACCGCATCGGGCGGCGGCGTCACGTCGGCGGGCTGCGCCGGCGGCAGCTTCTGCGTTTGCGGCGCGGTCGTCGGCGGCGCCCCGCCGCTGGGTCCCTCGAACACCAGGTCGTACGACGGCGATGGATCGCCGCCGGGCGGAAGCTGCCGCACGGCGAAGCCCACCAGCGCCAACAGCACCAGCGCATGCACCACCGCCGACGCCGCCAGACCCCAGCGCGGGCCGGCGCCCTCCTCGGGCAGGGCCGGCATGAGCGGCGTCGGCTTCATCGGATAGAAATCATCGCGACCTCATATATGGTCCCCGCCCCAGCGACGGAAGCATTGCTCGATACGTCGCTCAGGGCGGAACCACTTGACACGAACCGCCGCGCGCCGTTTCTACGCGCCTTGCGCTGAAAGCTTCCCGCAACGCGGGCGGCTGCCGGTTCTGCAGGGGTGTAGCTCAATTGGCTAGAGCGCCGGTCTCCAAAACCGGAGGTTGAGAGTTCGAGACCCTCCACCCCTGCCAACTCTTAAGCCTTATGTTAGGTGTCTCAGTGGCGGTTAATCCGGCGAAGTTCATCCGCGAAGTGCGGCTCGAAGTCACCAAGATCACCTGGCCCTCCCGCAAGGAGACCATGGTGACCACTGGACTCGTGTTCGCTCTATCCGGTATCGCCGCGCTTCTGCTCTTCGCGGCCGACCAATTGATCGGCATCGGTGTGCGCGCCTTGTTCGGGGTGGGGTCGTAGGAAAAAGTTATGGCCAAGCGTTGGTACGTCGTGCACGTCTATTCCGGCTTCGAGAAGAAGATCGCCCAGCAGGTCAAGGAGCAGGCGGCCCAGAAAGGCCTCGCCGACCTCGTCGACGAAGTCCTGGTCCCCTCCGAGGACGTCGTCGAGGTCCGCCGCGGCCAAAAAATCAACACCGAGCGCAAATTCTTCCCCGGCTACGTGCTGGTCAAGATGGAGCTCACCGACGACACCTGGCACCTCATCAAGGACACGCCCAAGGTCACCGGCTTCCTCGGCACCAAGACCCGGCCCTCCCCGATCCCGGAATCCGAAGCCGAGCGCATGCTCAAGCAATCCGCCGAGGGCGTCGAGCGCTCCCGCCCCGCCGTGCTGTTCGAAGTCGGCGAGCAGGTCCGCGTGGCCGACGGCCCCTTCACCAGCTTCAACGGCACCGTCGAAGAGATCGACGAGGAGAAGGGCCGCGTAAAAGTCAGCGTCTCCATCTTCGGCCGCTCCACCCCGGTCGAGCTGGAATACGCCCAGGTCGAAAAAGTCTAACCCCCTCCTCCCGCCATCTTCTCCCTCTCCCCCCGGGAGAGGGCCGGGGTGAGGGTGCGCGCACCCCGCCCTGAGCTTCTCACCAGCAGTCCCGGCCCCACATGCCGGCCATGGACTTCGAACTGACCCGCGCCGCCGCCCTCCAGCATCTCGCCAGCGCCACCCCGAGCCTCGGCCGCGACTACGCCGCCAACCGCAACGCCGAACCCGGCCCCGGCGAGCCGCCCACCACCACCATGCTGTCGCCCTACCTCCGCCGCCGCCTCCTGCTCGAACAGGAAGCCGTCGCCGCCGCCCTGGAAGCGCACGGCCCCGACCGCTCCGAGAAATTCGTCAGCGAAGTCTTCTGGCGCACCTACTTCAAGGGCTATCTCGAAACCCACCCCGCCGCCTGGACCGGCTATCTCGCGCTCGTAGCGCAGGGCCGTGACCGGCTTGCCACCGAGGCCGGGCTACGCCGGGTGTTCGAGGATGCCGTCGCCGGCCGGGCTGGGATCGACGGCTTCGACGAGTGGGCACGCACCCTGGTCGAGACGGGGTGGCTGCACAACCACGTCCGCATGTGGTTCGCCTCGATCTGGATCTTCACGCTGAAGCTGCCCTGGGCCCTGGGCGCCGACTTCTTCCTGCGCCACCTGATCGACGGCGACCCGGCCAGCAACACGCTCTCCTGGCGCTGGGTCGCCGGACTGCACACCCGCGGCAAGGCCTACGCCGCCACCGCCGGCAACATCGAGCGCTACACCGGCGGCCGATACGCACCAAAGGGGCTGAACGAGCGGCCGCAAGCGCTCTCGGAGGAGCGGCCCCCCGCCACCGAGCCGATCCCCCGCGCCGACACCCCGCCAGCCGGCGATGTCGCGCTGCTGCTGCACGGCGACGACCTCAATCCGGAGAGCCTCGCGCTCGGCAACGCCCGTATCGTCCGCATCGCCGGGTTGCTCGCCCATGCGCCCGACGCGGTGGACAGGGTGCGGGCGGCGGATCGGGCCGCGATGGATGACGCGCTGGCCCGGGCCGCGGCGCATTTCGGCTGCGAGGCGGCACTGGCCGCGCCGGGCTGGGCTGACGGCCTGCCCGTCGTCACCGCCTGGGCGCCCGTCGGCCCCACGGCCGACGCGTTACCAGAATCGATCCGCATTCGCCGCCAATGGGACACGCTAGCCTGGCCGCACGCAACCCGCGGCTTCTTCGGCATCCGCAAAGCGATCCCGGAAATCGTCCGCGCTGTCGGTTAGCGACATGTACTCGTCACCCCCGCGCTTGAAGGCGGTTTGCGTGTCCACCCCAATCCCCCTTGCCAACCTCACCCCAAAATGTTCTCTTTCTGTTCGTGCTCCTCCCCCAGCCCATCCTCGACGCCGCCGACCGCCTCGCGACCATCCTGATGGCCCTCGTCGACGCCATTGCCCCCATCGCCCGCGGCGCCAGCACCCCGACCTTCTCCAGCCACGCCGCCCAAACCCTCTTCCTCCGCCTCCACCACCTCGTCATCACCCTCATCCGCATCGACAACTTCGGCATCCCCCCAGCCCGGTCCGCCACCCCCAAGGCCCGCCCCCAGCCCGCCCCTATCGCCGAGCGCTCCAGCCCGGCCCAACCCCTCCCGCGCCACCCCGGCTGGCTCCTCGCCGCCCTCCCCGACATCGCCCCCGCCCTCGCCGCCGACCTCGCCGCCCTCCTCGCCGACCCGGCCCT
>CAZZVQ010000158.1:0-10392 GCA_964657565.1 uncultured Acetobacteraceae bacterium | reverse complement strand
CCCGCCGCCTGCGACCAGCGCCGGGGTGCCCAACGCCATCGCCTCCGCCAGCGGCAGGCCGAACCCCTCGGCCAGCGACGGCATGAGCAACACCCGCGCGTCCCGGATCAGCGCCAGCAGGTCGGGCCGCGCGAGCCAGTCCAGGCGGACGACCCCCGGGTCCCCGGCCCATTCGGCCGCCACCTCGTCCCCCCGCCATCCCTCCGGCCCGGCCAACACGAGTGGCCCCGCCACTCCGCTGGCCCGCCACGCCTGGATCAGCCGGACCAGGTTCTTCCGGCGCTCCAGCGCGCCGACATGCAGCCAGTAGCCACCCGGTACCAACCCGGCCGGCGTATTGTCCGCAGCCCCGGCGACCTCCACGGCCTGCCACACAGTCGTCACCCGCTCCGGCGGCAATCCGAATTCCCGGATCGCCTCCACCCGGGTCGCATCCGAGACGCTGAGGATATGGCTGGCCGCGCCGAGGATCCGCCCCAGCATCCGCCGCTGCCGCCCCGGCTTGGTGCCCGTCAGACCCGGATGCAGCAGCGGGATCAGATCGTGCAGGGTGACGATGCCGGGACAGCCGAGCGCCCGGAGCGGCAGCGGGCTGGTCCAGTGCATGATGTCCGGTGGCTGCATGAAGCGCACCGTGCGGAGTCCGCGCCCCATGTCGAATTGCACCTGGGCGATGCGGAATAGATCGTCCGCCGCCCATCCGCCGGGCTCCGGCTGCGCCCAGCTGCTCCCCCCGCGCGCCGCCGCCAGCCAACGCGACGCGCGCTGCTGACGGGGCCCGGCCCGCAGCACCGCTGGCTGCATCCCGATCAGCCCCAGCGAACGCGCCAACACGGCGCCATGCGTCGCGATTCCCGTCCCCTGCGCCAGCATCAGGTTGCGCCCATCGATCCCGATGCGCAGCGCTCCGCTCAATCGATCGCCAGCCGCGGCTCGATCTCGTCGGGTCCCTCGGCCGGGCGCAGATGGGGGCTCCAGAACGGATCGCGGTCCAAGGCGTCGCCCCAGCGTGTCCGCATGATGGCTTCCGCCGCCCGGAAACTCGCCTGCCGTTCGGGTGTGTCGTCGCTGCCGCGGCTCGCCTGCTCGCGATGGATCAACCGGGCATACGGCGTCCAGACCACCTGCAGGCCCAACCTGCGCACCCGCAGACAGAGGTCGACATCGTTCCAGGTCACCGGCAGCGCCTCGTCGCACCCTCCCGCCTGCTGGTAGGTGACACGGCGGATGGCCAAGCAGGCCCCCGTCACCGCCGTGACCCGGCGCAGCACGCGAAGCTGGTCGAGGTAGCCCGGCGCCTCCGCCGCGCTGAACCGCCAGACATGCGTGCCGCGCCCATGCGGCCCCAGCACCACGCCGGCATGCTGCACCCTCCCATCGGGATACAGCAGCTTCGCACCCACCGCCCCCACCTCCGGCCGGATCGCCTGCGCCGCCATCTCGCGCAGCCAGCCCGGCTCGATCACCTCGATGTCGTTGTTCAGCAACACCGCGACCTCGCCCTGCATGGCGGCCACGCCGGCGTTGTTGAGGGCCGACCAGTTGAATGGGCCGGGCTGGGCCAGCACGCGGACCCGGCGGTCGGCGTCCAACTCGGAGAGCAGCCGCACCGCCTCCGGCTGGGCGCTGCCGTTATCCACGATCACCAATTCCAGGTCGGGATAGTCGGTCCGGTGCAGCAGCCCGGCCGTGCAGGCGCGCAGCAGATCGGCACGATCGCGGGTGGGGATGATCACGGACAGCCGCGGCGGCGGGTTCGGCAGGGCGTAGATGATGCGCGCCGGGCGTACGGCCGCCTCCGACCCTCGCCGGCTCAGCAGCACTTCGGGGAGGTGCGCGATCCGCGCCGGCTCGGTGAGCGCCGCCGCCCGCAGGAGCCGGTTCTCGGCGCCGACTTGCCGGGCCAGCCCGGTGCGCATCGCCACCAGGCCGGTCGTCCCCGCCTCCCGCACCCGGTCCGGGTCCCAGGCGCTGCCGAACCGCGGGGAATGGCGGCCCTCCGTGCCGAGCAGATCGTCGTCGGCCAGCACGATGTCGGCCTGGCTGGCCGCAAGATAGGCTGCTGCCGAGGGATCGAGCACGGTGTCGGCGCCGATCACCGCCACGCATTCGCCGCTGGCCAGCGCCACCCCGCGCTCCACCATGTCCGCCGTTCGGCACCAGGGCAGAGTGGCGTGGAGCGTGACCCCACGTTTCCCGTGCAGCATGGCCCGCAACCAGCGCGGCACCAGGTGGCGGCAGACGACGACGAGCTCCGCAGTCCCGTGCTGGCCCAGAACGGAGGCGACCGCGGCGACGACGTGCGCCCGCGGCACCTCGCGTGTGACGGCCATCACGAAGGTGACGCGCCGCGAACCGGCCGGCGGCATTGGCCGTCTTTGCGCAAGCCAGAGCCGGTAACCGGCCGCGTCGCTCAGAGGCACGCCGTCGGGGTAGAACATCGGCACCAAAGGCAATCGCGCGATGACCGCCTCGCACGTGACGAGGTGGGCCAAATCCTCGGCCAGGCAGCCTGTGGCGGCTGGCAATCCGTCCGGCTGTCCGGCGTTCCGCCAAATCTCCGCCGTCTCGTCGCCCGCGGCAACGCGCCCGGTGAACTCGTCCGCGTTGAGGAAGTCGGCTGCCAGCGCCGCGAGCGGGCGCCCCTCGCGCAGCGCCCGCACGTAGGCTGCCAAGCCGTCCGCGTCGGCCCGGCGCCGGTGCACGAGCTGGTACAGCCGGGCCACGTGCCCAACCCGTTCCATGTCGGCTGCCTCGATGCCCGCGAGCGGCCCGCCAACGCCGGGCAACGCGGCAGCCGACCTTAGTTGGCGACCGTCTTGGCCGTGACCACCGGACTCGCCAGGGTATAGAGCAATTGGAGGAACTTGTAGATCTGCACGGTCGGCGCGTTGGCGATGTAGATCACGTCCTTGTCCTGCATGGCGAATTGCTGGATCGCGAAATACGTCTGCGGGTCGCGCATGTTGACCCGGTAGATCACCGGGATCCCCTGCGGCATGGCGCCAGGGATGACCGTCCGCGGCGCGGTGACCGCCGTGTTGGGCGGCACCAGGCCCAGCACCTTCGCATTGGCCGGGCGCTCGAAGCGGAACAGGAACAGGGCCTCGGGGTTGGCCCGGTTGTCGTCCAGCCCGCCGACCCGCGCCACCGCCTCGGCCAGCGACAAGGTCGCAGTGTCGAACTGCCGCTGCGCCACCTGCCCGGTCGCCCCGAACGAGAGGTAGGTGCGCGGCAGATAATCGACCTGGATCCGGTCCCCCGGCTCGACCGGAATGTTCTCTGCCGCGATGGTCTGGATCCGCGTCAGCGAGGTCGTGGCCTCGTGCCCGCGCCGGGTCACCTTGACGATCGTGTCCTGTGGGCTGTGCGTCGGGCCTCCGGCCAGGGCGACGATGTCGAGCAGGTTCTCATGGGCCAGCGACAGCGGATAGCGCCCCGGCAACTTCATGTCGCCAGAGATATAGACGATGTTGCTGCCGTTGGTGACGAGGCTGACGATGACCTGCGGCTGTGCCGCCTTGTCCGCCAGGCGGGCCTCGATCATCTTCTGCACCTGTGTCGTCGTCCGCCCGGCGACTCGGATCTCGCCCGCGAACGGCACCGTGATCATGCCGTTGCGGTCGACTTGCACCCGCGGCAGCGTCTCCGCCGTGGACGCCGAGGACGTATCCTGGTCCGCGGTCCGACGCGTGTTGAACAGCCCGCTTCCGGCCTCGTAGATCGCCACCGTCAGCACGTCGCCCGGGCCCAGCAGGTCGACGGCTCGGTTGGTCCGCAAGCGGTCGACCACGCTCATTTCCCGCTCAGGATTGGCGCGCAACCGCGCGACCGTCGCCGGCGACACGTCGATGATCCGCAGACCCATCGGATTGTCCGCTGCGAGCGCCTGGTCCAGCACCTGGCCGTTCGACGGACCCGATGTCGGCAAGCTGCTGCAGCCCGCCAGTGGCAGGAGCACCACGGCAAGGAACCGCATGCGAACACGGCTGTTCTTCGTCATCGCTTTTCCTGCAACGGCCTGCGCCGCGTTGTTAACCTTGTCTAGTCGGCTCTGGTTGACCGGGCAAGCGTGCCGTCTACGCCGTCCGGCACCCGGCGCATGGAGGACGGGTGCTGGCTGGCTCCGCTCGCAGCCATCGGGTAAGCCGGGCGGCATGAGTTCTCCGCTTTGATGGATCCGGCTGGACTGCGTATCGGTGTCGACGGATACAACCTCGCGCTGCCCAGGGGCACGGGGATTGCGACCTATGGCCGCTCGCTGGTCCATGCGTTGGCGGCGCTCGGGCATCCCGTCGACGCGCTGTACGGCCTGCCGATCGACGAAGCGGCCTCGCCCCTGCTGCGCGAGGTCGAGTTCTTCGACCTGCTGCAGAACGAGCGGGCCGGGCGCACGCCGAAATACCCCTCGCCCGCTTGGTTCCGGTCGGCGCTGGAGACCTGGCGTGGCGTGTCGGCTTTCCCGATCCCGATCACCGGGACCGTTATTCCGGCCAGTGTGGCGCAACTGCCACCGTTCGACCGCGTGTACAATGGCACCAGCCTGTTCCATCGGGCGAACCGGTTCTTCCGCAGCTTTGGGCGTTTTGCCAAGGTCAGGCTGCCGGACCCGCCGGCGATCATGCATTGGACGTATCCGATCCCGATCCACGCCATCGGCGCGCGCAACATCTATACGATCCACGACCTCGTTCCGGTACGGCTGCCGTACACAACGCTCGACCATAAACCCACGTATCTGAAGCTGATTGCCGAGTGCCTCCGCTGCGGCGACCACATCGTCACCGTGTCCGAGACCAGCCGCGCCGATATCCTGCAGGCTTTCCCTGCCGCCGCGCCGGACCGCATCACCAATACCTTCCAATGCGTGGTTCCCGCGGTACGGCGATCGCGCGACGAGGTGACGCGCATGGTCCGTGGCGCCTTCGACCTCGAACCTGGCCGCTACTTCCTCTTCTTTGGATCGATCGAGCCGAAGAAGAACCTCGGCCGGCTGCTCGAAGCCTTTCTGTCGGCCGAACTGCAGATGCCGCTGGTCGTGATCGGAGGCCGGTCCTGGCGAGCGGAGCAGGAGCTGGCCCTGTTGCAACACCGGCCGGAGGGTGACCGCCGGATCAGGCAGATCGACTACGTCTCGCCCGAGGTGCTGGGCAACTTGATGACCGCGGCTCGGGCGGTGGTGTTCCCTTCACTCTACGAGGGCTTCGGCCTGCCGCTGCTGGAGGCGATGGCGGGCGGGACGCCTGTGCTGGCCTCGTCTGGCGGATCCTTGCCCGAAATCGCCGGCGACGCTGCGCTGCTGGTCGACCCCTACGATACGGGCGCCATCACGGCCGCGCTCGAGCGGCTGGCCGCCGAGGACGCGCTCTGCGCCGAGTTGAGCGCCCGGGGCCTGGTCCGGGCGGCGGAGTTCTCGATGGAGCGTTATAAGGCGCGGCTCGGCCCAGTGTACGGAGGTGTCATGAGCTCGAAGTTTCAAGCCTGACGCACAGAATGTGACTAAGAGCATCCGGGGTCAGCAGCCCTTCCCGTCAGGCATGCCCGTGCAAGTTTCAGGGACTCTATTGCAGACCGTAGATTGTGGTACTCTAGTGCACCAAGGAAGGAGGGATTATGACTCGACGCGTCGCAATAATCGGCGGCGGCTGGTACGGCTGCCATATCGCTTCTTCGCTGATGGCGCTCGGGTTTTCGGTTAGGCTATTTGAGCAACACGATCGTCTGTTGCACGAGGCCTCAGGGAACAACCAATTTCGACTCCATCTCGGCTTCCATTACCCACGTCATGCTGGAACACGCATTCAGTCGCGTGATGGCTTCTCTCGTTTTTTGGAACGCTACAATGACCTTAGCCTCCCGGTCGTCGATAACATCTATGCCGTTCCAACCCACACATCGCTGATCGACTTCGACACTTATAAGCTGATTATGACCGCCACCGGCATACCATACCAATCCGTCGAGCAATGCAGTATCAGATTGCAAAATATCGATGGCATGATGCGTGTGGGCGAAAGGGTTCTTTTAATCGGAAAGGCACGTCACTATTTCGAAATGCACCTTCGCAATGTCGTCAGCCTGTCTGTAAAAATTGCTGATATCGAGCATAGAGACCGACACGTATTGGTGAACGGTGAACGTTTCGACTATGTCGTCGATGCTACCTGGGGCCATTTCAATAGGATGGCTGCTGCAGCCTATTACGAGCCGACGTTACTGCTCTACTTTGAGGCAGAAGCCGGACTTCCAGCGTTGACGTTTGTCGATGGCCCCTTGTACTCCATCTATCCAACCGAGGTGGATACAGTCTACACGCTCTCAAGCGTGCCGCACACGCCGCTTGGGCGGTTTGATACTGCTCAGGAAGCTTGCGCTATCCGCGATGGCCTCGATTCCATGCAAATCGAACAGAAACGGCGGGTCATGACCGAGCAGGCAACGCAAAACGTACCTGATTTCCATGACCATTACCGCTTTATCGGGCCGCAAATTGCGATCAAAACCAAACCTATTGGCAATAGTGACGACCGGAGTTGCTCGGTGACACGACATGGACGTGTTTTCACGGTAATGTCAGGCAAAATCGATACGATCTTCTTTGCCACCGAGCGTATCCTTTCATCGATCGAAGCTGATCAGGTCGGAACGGCACGAGACGTGCCGTCCTCGCTGCTTGCCTCCATTCGAGCCAAAGTCGATGAGATCGGAGTGCTGCTCGGATGAGCGGGAGAGCGTTGATTGGCAACACTGGCTTCGTCGGATCGAATTTGTTGCAGGAGGGGCGATACGACGCGCTGTTCAACAGCGCGAACAGCATGGAGATGCGCGGCCAGAACTTCGCGGAAGTGGTTTGCGCCGGTGCGTCTGCCGTAAAATGGAAAGCTAACGCGGATCCTGCAGCCGATTGGGCGGCGATATCTGCACTTATCGGTAATCTACTGCATCTAAAGGCCAACCGTTTCGTTTTAATCTCGACAGTAGACGTCTATCAGCCGCCGTTCGACGTCACCGAAGACGACCCGGCAAGCGAAGACGGTTCAGCCTACGGTGTCCATCGCACGAGACTTGAACGACTCGTTGCCGACACATTCCCAAAACACTTGATACTGCGCCTCCCTGCACTATACGGCCGAAATCTGAAGAAGAATGCCCTCTACGACTTACGTCACGATAACATGGTTGCGGCCATCGACGCCCGGGGTAGCTTCCAGTGGTATGATGCCCGACGCCTTGAACGCGATATCGCGTCGATCGCGAAGACCGGCTTGCCGGTCGTCAACATCACAGCCGAGCCAGTAAAAATGTCGGAAATTGCTGATCGTTTCTTTCCAGGCAAATTGTCCGTACCAGACGAGACCAAAATCCCCGGTCGTTATGACATGCAGACCAAATATGCTCACCTGCTGGGCGGGAGCGGTCGCTATCACTTTGACCGCCAGGCAGTTCTGGACGGGATCGGCGATTATCTTGCGGAGGGGCTTTGACCGTGCGCCTCTCGATCTCGAACATCGCCTGGTCCAACGAGTCCCGGCACGCCATTTTTAGTTTTCTGAGCGAAAACGGGGTTGGCGCAGTCGAGATTGCACCGACAAAGATTGCAGCATGGGAGCTACTCGACGAATCGGCCATCCTGAGTGAGCTCGATATTCTTCGCTCCTACGGCCTTGAAGCTTCCTCTTACCAAGCGTTGTTCTTCGGCCGCCCGGATTGCCACCTTCTTGGCGACGCGCAAGGGTTCGAAAAGCTCAAAGCACATACCGTGAAAGTCGCGCAATTAGCCGAGCGAATGAGCCAGGGCGGCCCCGGTGTATTCGGGGCGCCACAGAACCGCCTGCGCGGGCCGCTCACAGAACTTGAGGCGGCTGATTTAGGGGCGGAGCGCCTCAGCAGGTTGGCGGAGGCGGTTGCGCCATATGGGTTCGTCCTCGCCTTGGAAGCGGCCCCAGCGGAATACGGGGGGAATTTCCTCACGACCGCCGCGGCATGCGTGGCCATGGTGCGAACCGTCGATCACTCGGCACTTCGGCTCCATCTTGACGCCGGCTGCCTCGCACTGACTGGTGAAAGCGGTCCCGATCTGGTCCTGCAAAACGCAGAAATCCTCGGACACGTGCACCTGTCCAAGCCTGGGCTCACGCCGATCGAGAAAACAGACGGGCCGACATACACAAAGCTTCTCGGCACGCTATCCGCGTCAGGATATTGTGGCTGGACGGCGATCGAAATGCGCGAGGCAGCCGATGCAGTCTCGGCCGTTAAGGAGGCCGTTGCCACGATTCGTGCTGCGCTCGCCTACGAACACAGTGGAGATGGCTTTGGAGACGATGCAGAACCTAGATGTTCGTCACACGCCAGCTAATTTTCGCGACCAGCGCATGTCATACGGCACGTACCGGCCTTTGGCGCGACACGGCAGTGCCTGGTTGGTCAAATCGCACGGCATGTGGCGGACGATTGTAAATTCAGCCGAGAATACTCCGGCAACGCTTCTACCCAATTGGACAGCCGTCTCATGTCTTGATCTGGATGGCTGTGGTTTCATCCTGCTTCTTCGAAGCGATGATGGCGTGTCTGCCGGATGGGTGCTGACCGTGGATTTGTGTTTCGTCTGCGATCTAGCCTGGCTGAGTGACGAGCTCGACGCTTCCCTCCATCGGTCCGTTCGCAGGGCGGCCGACGAGTTCGCAAGGGAGTTGCGTCGAGATCTTCTGGTGCGATCGCCTATCGCAGTGGAAACCATTCTCCACATCGGCGGCGACTTGCTAAACACTTTCAGCAGTTTCGCTGATAGCGTGGTCCAGGTCTGCACCACCGGAGCGATTGATAACGGTATCGAACTTACAACCTCGACGGGCTTCATACAAGCCTCAGCCGCGGCGTTGGGTGAACTGCTCCGTTACAAGCCGGGGCGCATGGAAAGTGGGCGCTATTGCTCCATCCAAATGCCGGCACTCTCACGGCCGGGCGGAACGGCAGATCAGGCGCTGGCGATCTCTGCCAAGCAAGACCAGGCGTCATATCGCTGCCGAGAGCTTGGCGCCGGGCTCACATACTACTTCATACAAGAACCTGGACAGCCAACAGCATTATACTTCCCCAATGATAATTTGATGATAACAGAGGGTCCCGTCGCGCCTGATTTCGGTAGGGCGGTGCTCGGTCCGCTCACCGCGGCACTCACGCAAGTTTCGGCTGCACTAGTTCGTGCGGCCGTGGCTGCGCTGCCCGACAGCGTCGAGGGTGCCGGGCTGATGACCTACGGCATCGCGAATTTCGGGCACGCAATCTGGGACGAGTTTCAGGCCTTCGAAAGCTTCATCGATAGCGCATACGATGGGTCTCGACCGCTTTGGCTGCTGGCGTCAACCGACTTCACGGGCATGGATCTATACGGGCCTATCGAAGACTTGTATCCCGAATTCCAAGGACGCGTCATCCGGAAGCTTGGCTTCTGGGATGTCTTTGCCGATGCAATCAAAAACCGAGTCGAGATCGTGATGCGAACCGGCCAAGCGGTGCGGCACAAGACGCGCAGCCGGATCAATGCATCAGTGATGCGTGAAGCTACGCTGAACGGCTGGTGGCGCAATCTCGCGCAAGTTCAGCCTGCCGGCCATCCGCCTCTGCCGGTGCTCACGTTTGGAATCCGGCTCACAAATCGCCGCCCGGCAGATTTCTTCAACCTTTATGTGCGGCTGGCGCGGTATCTCCGACAGCACATTGGACCGTATGTTCTCGTGCTAGACGGGATCAACGGAAGCAACGATTCTGCTGCCGCCGCCACCTTTGTCTTCAATGGTCGCAACTCTTCAAGTGTCGTTTTCGCCGAGACAATACGGGATGGGTCAGAGGCACTGGATGAGGAACGGCATTGGGCGAATAAATTTTATGACGCATTTTCGGATTTAGATCTGAAGATTATAAATTGTGTCGGCATGCCGATCTTGGAAAATCTATTTTGGATGAAGCAGTCCGATTTCTTTGTGGCACCAATGGGCGGCGGCCTCGCTAAGCTGCGCTGGGCCCTTGACGTTCCAGGTTACGTTCTCATCAGCCAAACGAACCTCGAAAAGTGTCTATTGCTGCATGCCTATGACAGCTCGGAGCACATGGAAAGGCCATACACAAACCTTTTCTTCAATACCGCGTCCGACGTGAAAGACCTCCCCCTGGTGCCCCCGCGTGACAGCCCGGCGCCCCCGCATGGAATTCCACATCCGGAGGATTTTATTGTAGACGAAAATGTGGTCTTCCCAGCCATCCTTGATGCATACCTCAGCACAACATCCTCCCACGTACAGGTCGACTGACCCGACGTTCCGCCCTGTCTTGAAGTGCTAGGTAGCGTGGACAAAGCTGATCCATTGCCTGATTGAGGCAAGTTTTGCGAAG
>CAZZVQ010000157.1:0-10659 GCA_964657565.1 uncultured Acetobacteraceae bacterium | reverse complement strand
TGCCCCGAACCCCACCAGAGGACGGTCGTCCTCTGGACACCTTGGTTTCAGGGGTGAAGGGGACGACGGTCCCCTTCCGGGTGCAGGGCAGCGCCCTGCCCTTACTCCTGCCGAAACGGCGAATACTCCTCCAGCGCCGCCATCTCCCGCGCGATCGCCCGCCGCTCATGCTCCAGAAAGCCCGCCACGGCCGAGCGCAAGCCCGGATGCTCGATCCAATGCGCCGAGAATGTCGGCTTCGGCAGATACCCCCGCTGGATCTTGTGCTCGCCCTGCGCCCCCGCCTCGACGCGCTTCAAGCCATGCGCGATCGCGAAATCGATGGCGCGGTAATAGCAGAGCTCGAAATGCAGGAACGGCCAGTCGCCGCGGCAGCCCCAGTTGCGGCCGTACAGCGCGTCGTCGCCGAGCAAATTGAGCGCCCCGGCGACGAGCTTGCCGTCATGCTCGGCCATCATCAGCACGACCTGGTCGCCGACACGCTCGGAGAGCAGCGGGAAGAAGCGCTTGGTCAGGTAGGCGCTGCCCCATTTGCGGTCCACGGTGGAGTGATAGAAGCCGTAGAAGGCGTCCCAATGCCGCTGGGTGATCTCGGCGCCGCGCAGGGTCAGGAAGGTCAGGCCGCACTCATTGGCGTCGCGGCGTTCGCGACGGATCGACTTGCGCTTGCGCGAGCTGAGCGCGGCGAGGAAGCCGTCGAAATCGGCGTAGCCGTCGTTTTCCCAATGAAATTGCTTGCCTTGCCGGCGGAGCCAACCGGCCGCGGCGAGGGTTTCCCACTCCGCTTCGGTGCAGAAGGTGGCATGGACCGAGGAGAGGCCGAGTTCTTGGCAGGCTTGCGCGAGGGCTTGGGCCAGGGCGGTGGAGGGGATGCCCGGCCGGGTCAGCAGGCGGGGGCCGGGGACCGGGCTGAACGGCACGCCGACCAGCAGCTTCGGGTAGTAGTCGCCGCCGGCCCGCTCGAACGCCTGCGCCCAGCCATGGTCGAACACGTATTCGCCGTAGCTGTGGGATTTCGCATACATCGGGGCGACAGCCACGATTTCATCGTCCTGCCGCAGGGCGGCATGTTGCGGCATCCAGCCGGTGCGGTCGTTGGCCGAGCCGCTATCCTCCAGGGCGGAGAGGAAGGCGTGGCTGACGAACGGATTACCCGTGCCGCCGAGCGTGCCGGCGCAAAGGTCCCATTCGCCGGGCGGGATATCGGCAATCCGCGGATGCAGGGTCAGGGTGAACGTCGGCATACCGTCAGGCATGACCGGGGATATGGGCGCGCGGCGGCGTCCTGAAAACCTACGCCAGAACCTCAAACATCCCCTCGACTTCGACCGCGGCGTCGCCCGGCAGCGAGGGCACGCCGATCGTGCTGCGGGCATGCCGGCCAGCGTCGCCGAAGATCTCCACCGCGAGATCGGACGCGCCGTTCATGACCACCGCGTGCTGGGTGAACTCGGGCGTGCAGGCGATGAAGCCGCCGAGACGGACGATCCGGCTGACGCGCGACAGATCGCCACAGGCCGCGCGAAGCTGGGCCAACACGTTGATGAAGCAGATCCCGGCCGCCTGCTTGCCAGTGTCGACCGTCACGCCGCCCCCGAGCTTGCCGGTAAACGCGATCTTGCCGCCCACGGCAGGGATCTGGCCGGAGATCACGATCAGCGACCCGGTGCGGACGAACGGGACGTAGTTCGCGATCGGCGCCATGGGGGTCGGCAGCTCGATCCCGAGCTCGCGCAGACGGTCGTCTATGTTCATCCGTTGGATACCAATCGTAGACCAGGTTTGCGGGCGCGCATCTGCACCGGCAGATCGAGCGGGAGCAGCGGCAGGGCCTCGGGCTTGGCGTCCGGGATGCCCTCGGGCACCGAGCAGCCGCCCAAATAGTTCACCGCCAGATTGCGGAACACGTAATCGAGCACCGACGTGGCGTGCCCGATATCGGCGTCACCCTCGACCACGCCCGCCGGACCGAACCGCGTCAGGGTGAAGGCACGCACATACTCTTCCAACGGCACGCCGTGTTGCAGGCCGAGGCTGACCGCCTCGGTGACGCTCTCCATCATGTGGCGCATGATGGCGCTCTCGCGCGGCAGCGTGACGTGCAGCTCGCCTAGCGTGCCGTCGGCGTATTCCTCGGTGCGGACATAGACCCGGTGCCCGCCGATCGCCGCCCGCTGCGTGTAGCCGCGGCGGCGGGCCGGCAGGGCGCGGCGCGGCGGCGGCTGCGCGGGGATGGCGCCGGTCACCGGACGCGGCGGCATGGCGTGCATGTAGGGGGCCACCGCGTCGTGCATGGCCTGGTGCGCCTGCAGGCTCGCCGGGGTGAGCACCTGCTCGCCGCCAAGGATGCGGCCGAGCGCGGCCTCGACGCTGATGCCGAGCGCGGCCAGGCGGGCATGCGCGGCCCGCGTGAGCTTGCCGTCGGCGTCCACCGGGGAGAACGCGGGGGCGATGCCGCCGGTCTCGGCGCCGAGCAGGGCGTCGGCCGGGCCGGGCACGGCGATGCCGGTGCTGGGCATGGAGGCCGAGCCGCGCAGGGCCTCGCCGCGGGCGCGGGCGGCGGCGGCGGCGAGCGTGGGCATGCGGCGCAGCTTCGGCGGCTCGGGCCAACTCGGCAGGCAGGAGAGCAGATCCGGCTGTTCGCCGGCCAGCACGACGTCCACGGTGCCGCGCAGGATGGCGGCGATCGTGGCGGCCAGATCGCGCGCCTCAGCACCGTCATACTCCAGGCCGATGCGCGCCAGCAGTCCGTCGAGGTCGGTGAATCCGATCGCGACCCGGCCGGCGGCGGGCTCGCTGAGGCGGAGCGCCGTCGCGGCGGTGCGGACCGCATCGATGAACGCATCGACGTCGAACCCGGCGGCCTCGTCGTAGAAGGCCGGCAGGTTGAGCACGAAGCCCGGCGGCGCGCCTTCGTCGGTGCCGCCCCAGAGCGGCGCGGTGGGCGCGGCCTGGCGTTGCAGCAGGAGGGCGTGGAGCCGATCGGCCAGCGCCGGGTCGCCCTCGAAGCGCGCGCTGGTGGCGAGCGGCCGGATCCAGCTCTCGGCGGCGCGGGGCAGGCTGGCCTTGCCGCCGCCGGGAGCGAGGGCGGCCAATGCGGCCGCGGCCCGGTCGTCCCAACTGGCCGGAAGCGTCAGTGCGCGGGGCGCGGCGTCGGGGTCGGCGCCCGCCTCGGTGTCGCGCATGCGCACGCCGCGCCAGATTCGAGTGAAGCCCATGAAGCGATGCTAGAGCGCTTTCTCGCGTTCGGAAACCTGTCACGAGCGGTGGGGATAGTGTTTTGGCCGGCCCGCCGGTATATGTCGGCCATGACCATCGGCACTCGCCTGTTCACCTGGTTCGCGGGGCGCGCCGTCGGTAGCGACCCGGCAGGCAACACCTATTACGAGGAACGCCGTGCGCGCCGCGGCGCCAAGGCGCGACGGTGGGTGATGTATGCGGGCGAGCCCGAAGCGAGCACGGTCGCACCCGAATGGCACGGCTGGCTGCATTACATGGTCGACGAGCCCAGTCCGATGTCGGCCCGGCGTCCGTGGCAGACGCCGCATCAGCCGAACATGACGGGCACGCCATTCGCGTATCGCCCGCCGGGTCACGACTACCGGGGCGGGAAGACGCCGGCGGCCACCGGCGACTACGAATCCTGGACGCCGGAGAACTGAGAGTTGGCTACAGCCAAACGGAGCGTCGCGGAGATCGCGACGGGCGCCGTCATCATTCTGCTCGCGTTCGGGTTCCTGGGCTACGCGCTGGTCAACACCGGGCGTGACAGCACCGGCGGGCTGCATCTGAAGGCGCAATTCGACAACATCGCCGGTATCGTCGGCGGATCGGACGTGCGGATCGCGGGCGTCAAGGTCGGCAGCGTGTCGAGCGTGTCGGTCGATCCGCGCTCGTTCCAAGCAGTGCTCGGCCTCACGGTGCGGCCGGACCTCAAATTGCCCACCGATACGAGCGCGATCATCTCGACCGGCGGCTTGCTCGGCGGCCAGTTCGTGACGCTCTCGCCGGGCGGGGCGGCGAAGGACCTGCAGGATGGCGGCACCCTAACCTTGACGCAGTCGGCGACCAACCTGGAGGACCTGCTGGGCAAGTTCATCTTCAACGTGGGCAGCCTGGCGGACGCGACGCAGAAATCACTGCAACAGAAGTCGCCGCCGGCCCCATGAGCGAGCGGCTGTGGCCGGGCGCAGACGGCGCCCCGATCTCGTGCCGGGACAAGTTGCGGACATTGCAGGAGAACGAGACCGAGGCGCGCCAGGTGCTGCAGGACGCGTTCGAGGACGCGATCCTGATGGGCGTCGACGAGCAGGCCATGCGCGACGTGCTGGCCGGGTTGGTCGCCGGCCTACAGTCGCCGAAGCTACGACCGTGAGGCTTGGCCTGATCGTCCTCCTGCTCGCGGCGGGGCCAGCGGCCGCGCAGGAAGGCTGGGTGCCGAGGGACACGGCTGACCTCGTGCTGCTCGACAAGATCAGCGCGCAGCCCAGCACCGTGGCGGTGAAGGTCGGGGATAGCACGGCGTTCGGGTCGATGACCGTCAAGGTCACGAGTTGCGTCATCCGTCCGCCGGATCAGCCCGCCGACGCCGCCGCGTATGTCGAGGTCATCGACAACCGGCAACACGGCGGCGACGTGTTCCACGGCTGGCTGTTGGTCAAGACGCCGGCGGTGTCGCAGTTGGAGCACCCGGTGTACGATTTGCGGCTGATGGGATGTCACTAGCGCTGCCGCCGCCGGGGCGCTCGGCCCTGCTGCTCGACATCGATGGGACGCTACTCGATCTCGCGCCCACGCCGGACCTGGTCGTGGTGCCGCCGAGCCTGCTGGACTCGTTGCGGCGGTTGCGGCGGCATCTGGGCGACGCGCTGGCGGTGGTGACGGGGCGGCCGGTGGAACAGGCGGATGCGCTGCTGGCGGCGGTGCCCTATGCCGCGGCGGGCGAGCACGGGGGCGCCATCCGGCGACGGCCGGGCGCGGCGATCGAGCGCCCTGCCCTGCCGGAGTTGCCGGAGCGTTGGATCGAGCGCGCGGCCGCGCTGGTCGAGGCGCATCCGGGCAGCCTGCTCGAACAGAAGCGGCGCGGCTTCGTGCTGCATTACCGGCTGGCCCCGTCCTCCGGCCCGGCGCTGCGTGAAGCGGCGGCGGCGCTGGTGGCCGAGCAGGACGCGGCGTTCCAGGTGCTGGAGGCGTCGATGGCATGGGAGATCAGGCCGCGCGGCATCGACAAGGGCGTCGCGGTCGAGCGGCTCTGTGCCGAGTCGCCGTTCGCGGGGCGGGTGCCGATCTTCATCGGGGACGACGTCACCGATGAAGACGGGATCCGGATGGCGCAGTCGCTGGGCGGCGCCGGGCTGCGGGTCGACCAGGCGTTCGGGAGTTCGGCCGACGTCCGGACCTGGTTGGCCCGGAGCGCGGACGCGTTGGATTCCGGCCGTGCGGAGTGGGCGCCGGCGGGCTGATCAGGTCATCTTCTGGGCCACGTGGGTCCGGTACGCGGGCCGGGCGAGCAGGCGGTCGTACCAGGCGCGGAGATGCGGGTGGTCGGGGCGGTCGATCCCCTCGAAGCTGAACCAGCGATGCGCGTGGACGCCGACCGAGATGTCGCACAGCGTCAGCGAGGGGCCACCGATATAGTCCGACTCCGTCAGCACCCGCTCGAGCATGCCGTACAGCTCGCGCAGGCGGGCGGCGGCCTTGTTGATGGCGGGCCAATCGCGCTGCTCCGGCGCGGTGCGGACCAAACCCCAGAACACCGGCGTCATCTGCGGGCCGAGCGTGGTCTGCAGCCAGTCCATCCAGCGGTCGATGCTGGCGCGGGCGCGCAGGTCGCGCGGCCAGAACGGGTCGCCGGCGGCGTGGGCGGCGGCGAGATAGCGCAGGATGGCATTGCTCTCCCACAGCACGAAATCGTCCTCGATGAGCGTGGGGACGACGCCGTTGGGATTGAGCGCCAGGTAATCGGCGGTGTCGTTGCGGCCGAACGCGCCGCCGATGTCGCGGCGTTCGTACGGTAATCCCATTTCCTCGAGCAGCCAGATCACCTTCATCACATTGCTGGAATTGGCCCGGCCGAGAAGCTGACGCATGACGAGTCTCCGTTTGCGCCGGAGGGTAGGCAGATTGCCGCTCCGGCAAAAGCGCCGCATAGGAATGGCATGAAGCTGTTGGAGGAATGGCGCGCGGCACTGGTCGGCACGCTGGCGAGCGCGGCGGCGCTGGGGGCGGCGTTCGCGTCGGAGTGGGGGCTCGGGCTGGTGCCGTGCGCACTATGCTTGTGGGAGCGGTGGCCGTACCGGGTGGCGATCGTGGCGGGATTGCTCGCGCTGCTCTGGGCCCGCGGGCGGCGGGGGATGGTGGGGCTGATGGCGCTCGTGTTGCTGGCGGGGGCCGGGTTGGGCGCGGTGCATGTGGGGGTGGAGTTCGGCTGGTGGCCGAGCCCGCTGCCGGAATGCGCGGCGCCCGATTTGGGCCATGGCACGGCGGCGGAGCGGCTGGCGCGGATGCCGCTGTTCCCGGCCAAGCCGTGCGACGAGCCGACTTACCTGATCCCCGGGGTTCCCGTGAGCATGGCGATGGCGAACCTGCTGCTCGCCCTGGCGCTGACGGTGTATCTCGCCATCTCTGCGGCGAGGCCGAGGAGAGCATCATGAGCGACAAGCCAAATCTGCCGGGCGACCTGACCGCGTCGGAGAGCGTCGAGCGGATCATCCGGGTGGACCATGCGGGCGAGTTCGGGGCGTCACGCATCTATGCGGGGCAACTCGCGGTGTTGGGCCGGGGCGAGAAGGCCGAGCTGATCCGGCACATGAAGGCGCAGGAGGACGTGCACCTGCAGACATTCGCCGGGCTGATCGGCGAGCGGCGGGTGCGGCCGACGGCGTTGCTGCCGCTGTGGAGCCTCGCCGGCTTCGCGCTGGGCGTGGTGACGGCGGCGATGGGCTCGCGCGCGGCGATGGCGTGCACGGTGGCGGTCGAGGAGGCGATCGACGAGCACTACCAGGCGCAGGCGGAGTCGCTGGGCGAGGACGAGGCGCCGCTGAAGGCGACGATCGAGCGGTTCCGGGCGGAGGAGCTGGAGCACCGCGACATCGGGCTGGAGAACGAGGCGGAGCTGGCGCCGGGTTACCGGCTGATGTCGCGGGTGATCAAGGCGGGGTGCAAGGTGGCGATCGCGGTGAGCGAGCGGGTGTAGGCAACAAAAAACCCCGGGGATTGCGCCCCGGGGTCGAGTGAAGCCGAGGCTCCGATCAGTTGTTGCTGTTGCGGACGCCGAAGAGCTGCAGGGCCAGCATGAACAGGTTGATGAAGTTCAGATACAGGCTCAGCGCATCGTAGACGCTGCGGACCGCGGCACCGTCGGTGCCCTCGGCGTAGGCGTACTGCGTGTAGTCGTTCTTGATCCGCTGCGTGTCGTAGGCGGTGAGGCCGACGAACACGAGCACGCCGATGACGCTGATCGCGAACTGCATGCCGGTGCTGCCGATGAACATGTTGACGACGCTGGCCAGCACGACGCCGATCAGCCCCATGATCAAGAAGCTACCAAACCGGGTTAGGTCGGTCTTGGTGGTGTAGCCCCAGATGCTCATCGCGGCGAACGTGCCGGCGGAGACGAAGAACACGCGGGCCACGCTCGTGCCCTCGTAGATCAGGAAAATGTTCGCGAGCGACGCGCCCATGACGGCGGCAAAGCCCCAGAACAGCATCTGCGTCGTCTGCCGCGAGAGGCGGTTGACGCCGAAGCTCAGCACCATGACGAACACGAGCGGCGCGAACATCGCGGCAAAGCCGAGCAACGTCGGCTGGATCGCAACGCCGCGCGGGGTCATGACCTGGTGGTAGAACAGGTTGATCAGCGAGGTGTTGGCGACGCCATAAGCAATCGCGCCGGTCAGCACCAGACCGGATGCCATCCAATTGTAGACGCGCAGCATGTAGCCGCGCAGACCGGCGTCGATTACCGCGCCGTCCGCGGCCGTGGGCGAATACGCCCGATAGTCGGGGACGAAAGCCATAGCTCCTTTAATCCTCTTCAGCGGGCGGAAATGCCCTTACCAAGCTATGTTGGAGAGAACCTTCTCACGATCAAGATAAATCGAGAGTTACTCGTTGCGCAGATACGGCCCCGGGCGGGCGCGCAGCGCCGACGCGGTGCCGGCATAGCCGAACAGCAGCATCAGCACGGTGCAGCCCAGGAGGGTCGCGGCCAGCGAACCGGGCAGGAAGATCCAGTCGGCGCGCATCACGAAGCGGACCACGGCCCAACTCGCCAACGTGCCGACGACGGCGGCGAGCAACCCGGCGGACAGCCCGATCGCGCCGAACTCGACCAGCCAAGCGGCGCGGATCTGCCGCCGAGTCGCGCCCAGCGTCTTGAGCACGATCGCCTCGGCCATCCGCCGGCGCTGCCCAGCCGCCACCGCGCCGGCCAAGACCAAAGCGCCCGACATCAACGTGACGGAGCCGGTGGCGGCCAGGGCGGCGGCGATCTTGCCGACCAGGGCGGCCACGGCGCCGAGCACGTCCGCGACCCGGATGCCCGAGACGTTCGGCATCGCGTCGGTCACGGCACGCAGGATGGCGCCCTCGCGGGCCGGTTCGGCGCGCACGGTCGCGATATGCGTGTGCGGCGCGCGCTCGAGCAGCCCGGGCGAGGCGACCATGACGAAATTGATGCCGAGGCTGCGCCAGGCGATCTCGCGCAGGCTGGCGACCTTGAGGTCGATGTCGCGGCCCAGCACGTTGACGCGGATGATGCTGCCGAGATGCACGCCCCAGCCATGGGCGAGGCCGACGTCGAACGAGACCAGCGGCGGGCCATCGTAGTCGGCCGGCCACCATGAGCCGGCGACCAGCTTCGAATTCTCCGGCAGCGACTTACTATAGGTGAGGCCGCGGTCGCCGCGCAGCGCCCATTGCGTGTCGGGTGTCGCCTTGACCTCCTCGGCCGGCACGCCGTCGACGCTGACGATGCGGGCCCGCAGGCTCGGGACCTCGTCGATCTTCTCGACGCCGGGCTGGGCGGCGAGGATCTCGCGGAAGCGGTCCATCTCGCCGTTCTGGATGTCGATGAAGAAGAAGCTCGGGGCCGCGGCAGGCAACTGGTCGACGATCTCGGCGCGGATGTTGGCCTGGATCAGCGCGACGGCGGACAGGGTGGACAAGCCGAGGCCGAGCGAGACCAGCATGAGGCCGGTGGACGCGCCGGGTCGGTGCAGATTGGCGAGGCCGAGCCGGGCCCACGCGGCGCGCGGCGCGGGCAGATGGCGGGAGAGCGCCGTCAGCGCGAGGCCACCGAGCCAGAACAGCGCCAGCGTCGCCGCGGCGGCGGCGCAGAACCACGCGGCGAAGCGGCGCTCCGGCGAGGTGGCGACCACCAGCCCGGCGAGCAGCAGCGCGAGAGCCGCGTTCATCGCCAGCAGCGCCGGGCGGTTGCGCAGGCGCGTCGGCAGCAGCGCGTCGCGGAACAGGGCGGCGCCGGAAATCTGGGCCGCCCGGGCGAGCGGCCAGAGCGCAAAGGCGCCGGCGGTGAGCAGGCCGTAGATCGCGGCGAGAAGGAGCGGCGCCGGATAGATCCCCAGGCGCGGCGGCACCGGCAGCGCGTCGCCGAACAGCCAAACGCCGACCGCGGTCAACAGCGCGCCGCCGATCACCCCGACGACGATCCCGGCGGTGGCGAGGACCCCGATCTGAATGAGGTAGGTGGCGAAGATGGTGGCCGACGAGGCGCCGAGGCAGCGGAGCGTGGCGATGCTGCGGGCACGGGCCTCGAGCCAGGCGCGCACGCCGGTGGCGACGCCGATACCGCCGACGAGCAGCGCCGTGAGGCCGACGAGGGTGAGGAACAGCCCGGTCTGGTCGACGAAGCGGCCGATGCCCGGCGCGGCTTCCGCCGTTTGCCGGATGCGCCAGCCTGTGTTGGGGAAGGCGCTCCGGATGGCGTCGGCGGTCGCGGCGGGGTCGGCGCCCGGCGGCAGGCTCGCGCGGAGATTGTAGCTGAGCAGGCTGCCGGGCTGCACGAGGCCGGTGGCCGGCAGCGCCGCCATGGCGATCATGACCCGCGGGCCCAGGATGGCGGGACCGGCGACGCGGTCGGGCTCGCTGGTCAGCCCGCCGCGCAGGGTGAAGGTGCCTTGACCGAGGCGGATCGGCGCACCGGCTGCGACACCCAGACGATCGAGCACGAGCGGGTCGGCGACGATGCCGTCGCGGGCGAGGACGGTCTGGAGGTCGCCCGCATTGGTCGCCGCGGCGCCGACGAGCGGATAGGCGGCGTCGACGGCCTTGAGCTCGACGAGTTGGCGCTCGCCGTTGGCGGCGATGGCCATGGAGCGCATGGAGACGATGTCGGAGATGTGGGCGCCGCGGCCGGTGAGGAAGCTGCGCAGCGCGTCGGGCAGCGGCTGGGCGCCACCCTGCACCTCGAGGTCACCGCCGAGCAGGCGGCGGCCTTCGGTGGCCAGGCCCTGCTCGATCCCGTCGCGCAGGCTGCCGACGGCCGCGATGGCCGCGACGCCGAGCGCGAGGCAGGCGAGCACGATGCGCAGGCCCGTGATGCCGGTGCGGAGCTCGCGGCGGGCGAAGCGGAGCGCGGGGGTCAAACGGCGGAACCCTCACCCCGGCCCTCTCCCGGGGGGAGAGGGAGCAAAAGCCCTC
>CAZZVQ010000156.1:0-10661 GCA_964657565.1 uncultured Acetobacteraceae bacterium | reverse complement strand
CCTCGCCGCCTCCGGTGCGCTCGACCTCACCGGGCTGATTACCCACCGCGCCCCGGCCGAGACCGCGCCGGACGCCTACCGCACCGCCTTCGAGAACCCTGACTGCCTGAAAATGGTCCTGGATTGGAAGTCTCGCGCATGAACGCCATCACGCCCAACGCCATGACGGAAGCCCTTCGCTCGGAAGCGGAGATCGAACCCGATGCGCCCTCCACCGGCCCGGTCAAGAAAGAGACCCAGGTCATCGCCATCTACGGCAAGGGCGGCATCGGCAAGAGCTTCACCCTCGCCAACCTCAGCTACATGATGGCCCAGCAGGGCAAGCGCGTGCTGCTGATCGGCTGCGACCCGAAGAGCGACACGACGTCGCTGCTGTTCGGCGGCCGCTCCTGCCCGACCATCATCGAGACCTCGTCCAAGAAGAAGGCCGCCGGCGAGAAGGTCGCGATCGGCGACGTCTGCTTCATCCGCGACGGCGTGTTCGCCATGGAGCTCGGCGGCCCCGAGGTCGGCCGCGGCTGCGGCGGGCGCGGGATCATCCACGGCTTCGAATTGCTCGAGAAGCTCGGCTTCCACGATTGGGGTTTTGACTATGTCCTGCTCGACTTCCTTGGGGACGTCGTGTGCGGCGGGTTCGGCCTGCCGATCGCGCGGGACATGTGCCAGAAAGTGATCGTGGTCGGCTCGAACGACCTGCAGTCTTTGTATGTCGCCAACAACGTCTGCTCGGCGGTCGAATACTTCCGCAAGATGGGCGGCAATGTCGGCGTGGCCGGTCTGGTCATCAACAAGGACGACGGGACCGGCGAGGCGCAGGCCTTCGCCGCCGCCGCCGGCATCCCCGTCCTGGCCGCGATCCCGGCAAACGAGGACATCCGCCGCAAATCCGCCAACTACGAGATCGTCGGCCGACCCGGCGGTGAGTGGGCCTCCATCTTCGAGGACCTCGCCGAGCAGGTCGCGACGGCCCCGCCGCTGCGCCCGACCCCGCTCACCCAGGACGGGCTGCTCGGCCTATTCAAGGGCGAAGCCGTCGGCCGCGGATACACGCTGATCGCCGCAACCGAGGCGGATATGTGCGCCGACGTGGCGATCACCCGTCCGTCCCTCGAAGTCATCTACGAGGGCGCATAAGGTCATGGACGCGCTGCCTCCCAGCACCGGAAGTTGCCACGCGGGCCGCGAGACGATGCTGTCGGCCGCGCGGTCGGCCGGCAAGAGCGCCGTGCTCGAGCGGCTCGCCTCGGACTATCCGCAGGGACCGCATGACCAGCCGCAATCGATGTGCCCGGCGTTCGGGTCGCTGCGGGTGGGGCTGCGCATGCGCCGGGTCGCGACGATCCTGTGCGGGTCGGCCTGCTGCGTTTACGGGCTGACCTTTACTTCGCATTTCTATGGGGCGCGGCGGACCGTCGGCTACGTGCCGTTCAATTCCGAGACGCTGGTCCGCGGCCAGCTCTACGAAGACATCCGCGACGCCGTCTATGCGTTGGCCAAGCCGGCCGATCTGGACGCGATCGTCGTGATCAATCTCTGCGTGCCGACCGCGTCGGGCGTGCCGCTGGACCGGTTGCCCAAGCAGATCGACGGCGTGCGCGTGATCGGGATCGACGTGCCGGGCTTCGGCGTGCCGACCCATGCCGAGGCCAAGGACGTGCTGGCCGGCGCCATGCTGCGGTTCGCCCGGCTCGAGGCCGAGCAGGGACCGGTCGCGCGGCCGCGCACCAGCACGGATCTGCCGACCGTCGCCCTGTTGGGCGAGATTTTCCCCGCGGACCCGCCGGGCATCGGCGCGATGCTGGCCCCAATGGGTCTTGCGCTGGCGCCCTCCACGCCGGCCCGCGAGTGGCGCGACCTCTATGGCGCGCTCGATTGTGCCGTCGTCGGCGCGATGCATCCATTCTATACGGCCTCTATCCGTGAGTTCACCGCGGCTGGCCGGCCGATTGTCGGCTCCGGCCCGGTCGGGCTCGAGGGCACCGAAGCGTGGCTCGAGGCGATCGGCCTGGCTGCCAACGTCCCGTTCGAGCAGCGCGATGCGGCCCGGGCCCGGGCATTGCCGGCGATCCGTGCCGCGCTCGAGGCCAATCCGATCCGCAACCGCATCACGCTGTCCGGCTACGAGGGCTCCGAGTTGCTGACGGCGCGGCTGCTGGTCGAGGCCGGGGCCGAGATCCCGTATGTCGGCACGGCGTGTCCGAAGACGGAATGGGCCGAAGCGGACCGCGATTGGCTCGAAAGCCGGAGCACGCATGTGCAGTTCCGCGCGTCTTTGGAGCAGGATGTGCAGGCGATGCTGGAGGTCAAACCCGACCTCGCCGTCGGCACCACGCCGCTGGTGCAGAAGGCCAAGGAGCTCGGCATTCCGGCGCTCTACTACACGAATATGGTGTCGGCCCGGCCGTTGTTCGGGGCTGCGGGCGCCGGGTCGCTGGCGGCGATCGTGGCGGCGCAGATCGGCAGCGCGCCGCGCTTCGCCCGCATGGTCTCGTTTTTTCAGGGCGTCGGCACCGCCGAGACGGCGGGCTACGGCACGACCGGTGTGCCGACCGAGCCCGCCGGCTTCCGCGACCGGCAGCGCAAGCTGCGCGCGGCGAAGGTCAAGGCGCAGTCGGCGGTGGGGACGTGATGACCTTCTCGTCCGTGTTCTTCTCCCTCTCCCTTCGGGAGAGGGCCGGGGTGAGGGTGCGGCAAGCGGAACGACCCTCACCCAACCCTCTCCCGGGGGGAGAGGGCTCCGGTCGCGTGGGGGGGAACGGCTCATGCTAGTCCTCGACCACGATCGCGCCGGCGGCTACTGGGGCGCGGTTTACGCCTTCACCGCCATCCGCGGCCTGCGCGTCGTCATCGACGGGCCGGTCGGCTGCGAGAACCTGCCGGTCACGGCGGTGCTGCACTACACCGACGGGCTGCCGCCGCATGAGTTGCCGGTCGTGGTCACCGGGCTCTCGGAAGAGAATCTGTCGAGCACCGGCACCGAGGGCGCACTCAGCCGCGCGGCCGGGAGCCAAGACCAGGAACTACCGGGCGTGGTGGTCACCGGCAGCATCGCCGAGATGATCGGTGGCGGCGTGACGCCCGAGGGCAGCAATCTGCTCCGCTTCATCCCGCGCACCATCGACGAAGACCAGTGGCAGTGCGCCGACCGGGCGCTGTATTGGCTGTGGACCGAGTTCGGCGCCAAGCGGGCGCGCAAATACGTCCGCAAGGAAGGCCAAGCGCCGCGTGTCAACCTGATCGGGCCGATGTACGGCACGTTCAACATGCCGTCCGACCTGGCGGAGATCCGCCGGCTCGTCGAGGGCATCGGCTGCGAGGTCAACCTCGTGTTCCCGCTCGGCTCGCACCTGGACGAGGTCGCCCAGCTCGCCAATGCCGACGTCAATATCTGCCTGTATCGCGAGTTCGGCCGCATGCTGTGCGAGGAGTTGGGCAGCCCCTACCTCCAGGCGCCGATCGGCCTGCACGCCACGACCAATTTCCTGCGCAAGCTGGCCGAGCTGACCGGTCTGGACGCCGAGCCGTTCATCGAGCGCGAGAAGCACACGACGATCAAGCCGGTCTGGGATCTGTGGCGCTCCGTCACCCAGGACTTCTTCGCCTCCGCCACGTTCGGCGTCGTCGCGACCCGGACCTACGAGCACGGGCTGGTCGGGTTCCTCGAGGGCGAGCTCGGCCTGCCCTGCGTGTTCCACTTCGGCCGCACCGCCGGCGAGAAGACCGACAATGCCGCCGTCCGCGAGGCGATCCACAGCAAGAAGCCGCTGATCGTCTACGGCTCCTACAACGAGCGGATGTATGCCGCCGAGGCGGGCGGACGTTCGATGTTCATTCCCGCGTCGTTTCCAGGCGCGGCGATCCGTCGGGCGACGGGGACCCCCTACATGGGGTTCGCGGGGGCGACGTACATCATGCAGGAATTCTGCAACGCGCTGTTCGACGCCCTTTTTCATATCCTCCCGCTCGGGACGGAGATGGACAAGATCGATCCGACGCTGGTGCAGCAGAGCGCCTGGAATGCCGAACCCTGGGACGAAGCGGCGGCGACCCTGCTCGACGAACATGTCGAGCAGGAACCGTTCCTGGTTCGGATCTCGGCAGCCAAGCGGCTGCGCGAACAAATCGAGCGCGATGCGCGCGACGCGAGGGAAGGGCGGATCACCGCCGACCGCGTACGCCGCACGCTCGCCCAACTGCGGGGACGGGTGTCATGACCACCCGGCACCCAGGCCCGGCCGCGCGGGGTGCGCGCGGTATCTCAACCTACCCCATGCCGCGCGGGGTTAGCGCGGCGACGACAGAGACGGAGGTAACCCCATAATGTCGGATGTTCAACTGAGAACAGGCTCGACGTCGGGCCTAACAGATTCCGAGGCCCGCGAGTTCCATAGCATTTTTGTCACGAGCTTCATCATCTTCGTGGCGATCGCCGTCGTGGCGCACATTCTGGTCTGGATGTGGCGGCCTTGGCTGCCCGGGCCCAACGGCTACACGACGTCCATGCTGATGGACGGTGTGTCGGCCGCCAAATCGTTCCTGGGTTAGGAGACACAATCATGTGGCGTGTATGGCTGCTGTTCGATCCCCGCCGCGCACTCGTGGCGTTGTTCACCTTTCTTTTCGTTCTCGCACTCCTGATCCACTTCATCCTGCTCAGCACGAGCCGGTTCAATTGGCTCGAGGGTCCGGCCCGCGCCGGTGCGATGTCGCAGATGACGCCGCTTCCGGGTGGTCAAGCGCTACCCGCGCCGACTGCAGCGCCGAGATAACTTCGCTTCCTCGGTAGCGGGATCGGACGCCTACCGTCCGCTCCCGCCACCAACGTCGCTCAAAGGTAAGCCCCCATGGCAATGCTAACGTTCGAGGAAAAGTATCGCGTCCGGGGGGGCACCCTGGTCGGCGGCGACCTGTTCGATTTCTGGGTCGGCCCATTCTACGTCGGCTTCTTCGGCGTCACGACCGTCTTCTTCAGCATCATCGGTACGCTGCTGATCGTCTACGGCGCGGCGATCGGCCCCACCTGGAACGTGTGGCGCATCAATATCCCGCCGCCGGACCTTTCCGTCGGCCTCGGCTTCGCCCCGCTGCGCGAGGGCGGCCTTTGGCAGATCATCACCATCTGCGCGATCGGCGCCTTCGTCTCGTGGGCCCTGCGCCAGGCCGAGATCGCGCGCAAGCTGGGCATGGGCTACCACGTTCCCGTCGCCTTCGGCGTCGCCGTGTTCGCCTACATCACGCTGGTGGTCATCCGCCCCGTGCTGATGGGCGCCTGGGGCCACGGTTTCCCCTACGGGATCCTGAGCCACCTCGATTGGGTGTCCAACACGGGCTACCAATACCTGCACTTCCACTACAATCCGGCGCATATGCTCGCGGTGAGCTTCTTCTTCACCACCGTGCTCGCGCTCTCCATGCATGGCGGCCTGGTGCTCTCGGCCGTCAACGTGCCCAAGGGCCAGTCGGTCAAGACGGCCGAGCATGAGAACACCTTCTTCCGCGACACCATCGGCTGGTCGATCGGCACGCTCGGCGTGCACCGGCTGGGCCTGTTCCTGGCGCTATCGGCCGGGTTCTGGAGCGCGATTTGTATCGTCATCAGCGGCCCGTTCTGGACCCGCGGCTGGCCGGAATGGTGGGGCTGGTGGCTCAATCTTCCGATCTGGGCACATTCATAACTTCGTAACGAAAGGGGGAGCGGGCCATGGCACAATATCAAAACATCTTCACCCGCATTCAGGTCCGCGGCCCGGCCTATGCCGGCGTGCCGCTCGCGACTACCGGCTGGACGCGCACCGGCACGCCGTTCTTCCTGCATCTGTTCGGCCGTCTCGGCGACGCGCAGGTCGGTCCGATCTACCTCGGCGTCACCGGCATCACGTCGCTGATCTGCGGCTTCATCGCGTTCGAGATCATCGGGCTCAACATGTGGGCGTCGGTGAACTGGGACATCGTCCAGTTCGTCCGCCAGCTCCCGTGGTTGGCGCTCGAGCCGCCATCGCCGGCGCTCGGCCTGACCATCATGCCGCCGCTCGCCCAGGGCGGATGGTGGCTGATGGCGGGCTTCTTCCTGACCGCGTCGATCATCCTCTGGTGGGTGCGGATCTACACCCGGGCCCGCGCCCTCGGCATGGGCACGCATGTGGCCTGGGCGTTCGCCGCGGCGATCTGGCTCTATCTCGTGCTCGGCTTCATCCGGCCGATCCTGATGGGGTCGTGGGGCGAGGCGGTGCCGTTCGGCATCTTCCCGCATCTCGATTGGACCGCGTCGTTCTCGATCCGCTACGGCAACTTGTTCTACAACCCGTTCCACATGCTCTCGATCGTGTTCCTCTACGGCGCGACGCTGCTGTTCGCCATGCATGGCGCCACCGTGCTGGCCACCAGCCGGTTCGGCGCCGAGCGTGAGGTCGAGCAGATCCTCGATCGCGGCACGGCGTTCGAACGCGGGGCGCTGTTCTGGCGCTGGACGATGGGCTTCTGCGCCACGGCGGAGTCGATCCACCGCTGGGCCTGGTGGTTCGCCGTGCTCTGCCCGATCTGCGGCGGCATCGGGATCCTGCTGACCGGCACGGTGGTCGACAATTGGTTCCTCTGGGGCGTCAAGCACGGGATCGCACCGCCGTATCCGGCGATGTGGGGCCCCATCGTCGACCCGGCGTTGGGAGCCGTGCGATGAGCGCCAGTATCGAACCGGGTATCCCACCGGGCCGCGAACCGGGGCTCGAGGGCAAATTGGGCGAAAAGCTGGGCCCCAAGCTCGGCATCGCCCAGGCCCTGGCCGGCGTCGCGGTCATCGCGGCGGCCCTGCTGACGGTCGTGGTGGTCACCACCTTCGACCGGCCGTCCCCGGAGACCATCCAGCGTGGCTTCCGCGGCACCGCCATGGGCCTCGTCTACAACCCGCGCGAGGTCCGCGCCTATCTGGCGGAGAACAAGATCCCCGCCTCGCTGCCGCAACTGCCAGCGGCCGGGCCGAAGGCGGGCACCGTCTATAAGAACGTCCAGGTGCTGGGTAACCTCAGCGTCGGCCAGTTCACCCGGCTGATGGCGTCGATCACCACCTGGGTGGCGCCGCAGGGCGGCTGCGCCTACTGCCACAACACCGCCAACATGGCCGACGACAGCCTCTACACCAAGGTCGTCGCCCGGCGCATGATCCAGATGGTCCAGCACGTCAACGCGGACTACAAGCAACACGTCGCGAACACCGGCGTGACCTGCTACACCTGCCACCGCGGCAACCCGGTTCCGGCCAACATCTGGTTCACCGACCCGCTGCCCAACCGCTTCGGCGGCGGCCTGGCAGCCACCAGCACCGGCGAAGGTCACCCGACCGCCGCCATCAACCAAAGCTCGCTGCCCTACGACCCCTTCACGCCCTATCTGAAGGACGCGGCCAACATCCGCGTGCAGTCGGAGCAGGCGCTACCTGGGACGGACCGGCAGTCGATCCAACAGACCGAGTGGACCTACGCGCTGATGATCCACTTCTCGCAGTCGCTCGGGGTCAACTGCACCTACTGCCACAATTCCCGTGCGTTCGGCGATTGGTCGCAGAGCACGCCGCAACGTGTGACCGCCTGGTATGGCATCAACATGGTGCGCGATCTCAACGACCAGTACCTGGCGTCGTTGAGCGATGTCTTCCCGCCGGCCCGCAAGGGACTGCACGGGGACGTCGCCAAGCTGAACTGCGCGACCTGCCACAACGGCGTCTACAAGCCGCTGTTCGGGGTCAGCATGGTGCAGACGTTCCCTGAGTTGCAGGGGCCGACCACGCTAGCGGCGACGACGACGCCTAAGCCGTAAGGACACTCGAGCGCGGTTTTTGTGCTTCGCCGATTGACAGCGCCGCAAGGCATGGCAATTGAAGGACACGAAGACTGCGCTCGGAGACGACTGGTATGGACAGCCTCGAACTCAACAAAGCCGCCGCCGCCGTGCTGGTGGCTGGCATTGCGTTCGTCGGTTCCGGGTTGCTGGGGCAGGCGTTGGTGTCTCCCGCAAGCCCCGGAAAACCGCATCTCCCGATTCCCGCCGACGCGAGCGCGCCGGTCGCGGCGGCCAAGGCGCCGGAGCCGCCGATCGGCGTGCTGCTGGCCTCGGCCAGCGCCGCTGACGGCGAGGGGCTGACCAAGGCCCAGGGCTGTGTGGCCTGTCACAGTTTCGTCAAGGGCGGCAAGGCCGGCGTTGGTCCGAACCTGTACAACACGGTCGGCAACGTACACGGCCATATGGAGGGCTTCAGCTATTCGGCGGCGCTGAAGGGCAAGGAGGGCCCCTGGACCTATCAGGAGCTGAACGAGTGGCTGACCAAGCCGAGCGCCTATGCTCCCGGCACCAAGATGAGCTACGCCGGCCTCGGCGACCCCAAGAAGCGCGCCGACATCATCGAGTATCTGCGCACGCTGTCCGACGACCCGAAGCCGAAGCCGCCGGTCGAAGCCGTGGCGGCCACCAGCGCCGCGCCGGCCAACCCGGCGACGGCGGGTGCGACCGCCGGTGGTGGCGCGCAGCCCAACGCCAACCCGGGGGGCGGCGCCATGGCGGCCACGCCGATCGCCGAGCGCCTCGTCTCCGCCGACCCCAAGCTGGGTGAGGCGGACACCAAGAAGCTCGGCTGCGTCGCCTGTCACAGTTTCAATGAGGGCGGAAAGGCCGGGATCGGTCCGAATCTCTACGGTGTGGTCGGAACCAAGCAGGGCGAGAAAGACGGTTACACCTTCTCCGCCGCGCTGAAGGCCAAGACGGGCAACTGGACCTTTGCCGAACTCGACCAATGGCTCACCAAGCCGGCCGCCTACGCCCCCGGTACCAAGATGACGTTCGTCGGCGTCGCCAACCCGAAGGATCGCGCCGACATCATCGAATACCTGCGCACCTTGGCCGCGACTCCGGAGCCCGTGCCGGGCAAGTAAATACCCGCTAGCCGGTCGCCGCTTCGTGCGGCCCCCGGCTAGGCGGCTTGCTTCTCCTCGGCTTTCTGGCGTGCCTCCGCTAGGCATGAGTCCAGCGCGTCGTGCAGCGACGTGGTGTAATAGTCGGCGCCGATGACATGCCGCATCGACTCGTTGGACAATACCTCGTCCTTTACCGGCCAAAGTCCGACCAGGATCGGCTTGCCCGGGAGCCGCCGGCGCAACCGCTCCATCAGATAGCGCAGATGCGACGGGCTGCCGCTGATGTCGAGGTAGCTGACGCAGACCATCGCCACGTCCGTCACGTCCAATGAGGTGATCCGGCCGCGCGAGGCGTCCTGATAGCGCACGACTTGCGCGCCGAGCCCGTGCTTGCGCAGCAACTGCGCGAGCAGCGTCGACGCCGCCTCGTCGAGCGGACCGCGCCCGGCTAGGCACATGATGGCCGCCGGCATCTGCCAGGGCGGGGGCAGATCAGATCCCGGCGGCGCCTGGCCTGGAACCGGCAGCGGCGGGCTCGCGGGGGCGTCGGCCGGCGCCAGGATATCCTCCGGCTTCTTTGGCTTGGGGGCCTGGTCGACGTCCCTGTGCTTGTCCAGGTCCTCGGCCAGCTGCGTGATGGCCTCCTTGACCCGCTCGATCTGCGTGTCGTTCAAGACGCCGCGGGCCAGGTCGTTGGCGGCGAGCTGGAGGCCCTTCAACGCAACGTCGTCGTAATAGGAGGAGAGCGATTGCTCCTTGAGGATCGCCTCCGCCTGCTCCTGCGCCTCGTCCGAGTCGCCGGCGAGCATGCGCTGGTAGAAGGTCTCGACCGGCGTCAGCGCCGGGCGATCCCCGAGCATGACATCGAGGAACTCCAGCCGCTGGACGTGCCGCCCCATCACGACGAGGCAGAGGGTCAGGGGCGTCGACAGGATCAGTCCGATCGGCCCCCAGAGCCACGTCCAAAACGTCGCCGCGACGACGACGGCGAAGGGCGACAGGCCGGTCGAGTGCCCGTACAGCAACGGCTCGATCACCTGGCCGGTAATCGCCTCGACGACGGCGAACAAGCCTGCCGTCCATCCCACCATCGCCCACCCCGGCGACACGCCGGCCGCCAGCGCGATCGGCAGGCCGGCCGCCAGCACCGGCCCCACATACGGCACGAAGCGTAGCAACCCGCTCATCACCCCCCACAGCACGGGCGACGGCAATCCGATCAGCCAGAGGCCGCCCCCGATGACGCAGCCGAACAGGAGGTTGAGCGCCGCCTGGGCGAGGAAGTATTTGGACAGGCGCGCGCCGGCATCGTCCATCGCGAGCGTGGTGCGATGCAGGTCGTCCGAGCCGAACAGCCGGATCATGCGGTCGCGCAGGTCTTCGCGCTGCAGCAGGATGAAGATGGCGAAGACGAACACGATGGCGGCGGTCGACAGCGGGCTGGCGAGCGGGTCGAGGATACGCTCGACCATCTGCAGCGGCGTCGGGCTCGGCTGGACCACCTGGACGGCGAGCGGCGCCCGGGCCGTCCCGGCGGGTCGCGCGGCGGGGGCCGCTTCGTTCGAGGGGTTCGTCTCCTGGAACCGATTGACGATCGAGGAAAGATGCTCGACGGCATACCCACGCACCGACTCGACCTTCTTCTCGACCCCCTCGGCGTATTGCGGCACGTTCGGCGCCAGGCTCGCCACCTGCATGCCGATCAACCCGCCCAGGCCGAGCACCACGCAGTCCACCGGGGTGAGCACGTGGGGAAACACC
>CAZZVQ010000155.1:0-10748 GCA_964657565.1 uncultured Acetobacteraceae bacterium | reverse complement strand
AGGACGACCGCCAGCACGATCAGTCCGTATCCCACCACTCTGCCCATCAGCGCCCAACACGCCGGGGTAGGTCGGTTTGGGTGGGGGCTGGTCGAAGGGCCCTCACCCAACCCTCTCCCGGAGGGAGAGGGCTTTTACGATCGCCGCCAGGGTTGGTTGGGTGGTGATCAGGAGTGGCTGCGGGGAGAAGGTGCGGCCGCCGTAGAGGCTGGGGGTGATCACGGTGCGGAGGCCGGCTCGGGTGGCGGCGGTTAGGCCGTTTTGGGTGTCTTCGAGGGCGATGCAGGCGGTGGCGGGCAGGCCGAGGCGGGATAGGGCCAGGTGGTAGATGTCGGGGGACGGCTTCTTGGCGGGGACTTCGTCGCCGGCGGCGATGACCTCGAAGGGGTTGGTGGCGAGGGTGGCGGCGAGCAAGGCGTCGACGTTGGCGCGGGACGTGGTGGTGGCGATGGCGAGGCGGAGGCCGGCGGCTTTGGCGTCCGTTAGGAGTTGGGCAATGGCGGGGCGGAGGGTGATCGCGCCGGGGCGGACGAGGTCGACGTAGCGGGCGGTCTTGTCGGCGTGCAGGGCGGCGATGTCGTCCGGGACCGGGAGGCCGGCGGTCTCGGCGTGGTGGCGGATGCGCTCCTTGCCGCCGGTGACTTCCAGTAGGCGCGTGTAGAGGGGGATGTCCCAGTGCCAGGCTAGGCCGGCGGCGGCGAAGGCGGCGTTGAAGGCGGCGCGGTGGAGTTCCTCGGTTTCGGCGAGGGTGCCGTCGACGTCGAAGATGAGGGCTTCAAGCGGCATAGGCGGCGTGGCCCTTGATGAGTTGGCGGATGGTAGCGTGGCCTTCGTCGATGAGGAACTGACGCAAGCGGGCCTGAATGGGCAGCAGAGGCAAGGTGCGGCGCTGGACGACGAACCAGGCGCGCATGAGCGGGAAGCCCTCGACGGGGAGCACGCGGAGCAGGCCGAGGGCGCGCTCGAGGCTGACGGTGTGTTCGGAGATGAGGGCCAGGCCCATGCCGGCGATGACGGATTGCTTGATGGTCTCGTTGCTGGAGGAGACCATGGCGACGATCGGCTTGAAGCCGGCCTCGGCGAAGAAGGCGTCGGTCATCGCCTTGTGCCGGAGCCGGGCTCGCGCATGATGAAACGTTCGCCGGCTAGAGCGGCGAGCGGGAGTTCTGGCGCGGCGGCGAGGCGGTGGCCGGCGGGGGCGATGATGACCGAGGGGTGGGGGGCGAATTGCTCGGCGAGAACGTCGGCTTCGTCCGGGGGTTTGCCCATGACGGCGAGGTCGGCCTTGCCGGTTTGCAGCAGGGCGAGGACCTGGTCGCGGTTGCCCTCGATGAGGTCCACCGTGACGTCGGGCAGGTCGGCGCGGAAGCGGGCGATGATGTGGGGGACGATGTATTTCGAGGTCGAGACGAGGGCCAGGCGGATGCGGCCGCCGGCGAGGCCCTTGAGCGCCATCATGGCGTGGTCGGCTTGTTTGAGCGAGCCGAGGATGGAGCGGGCGTAGGAGGCGAGGACGGCGCCGGGCTGGGTGAGGGCGACGGTGCGGCCGGTGCGCTCGAAGAGGGCGAAGCCGGTTTGCAGTTCGATCTGCTTGATCTGGAAGGAGACGGCCGACGGGGTGAGGCGCATGCGTTCGGCGACGCGGGCGAGGGATTGCAGGTCGGCGGCGGCGGCGAAGATCTCCAGTTGCCGGATCGTTACGCCGCGCATGATGTTGAGGGATTCCTCACCTGTTGCTGCAAACTATCTCGCTTTACCTCGTGATGTCGAGCGGCCAGTGTCGGTACAAGAACGATGGGAGGCCGCTCGTGAACAAGGCGCTGGACGTGAAAATCACGGACCTGAAGGAGAGATACACTTCGGGCGTGCTGAAGTATCGGCAAATGGGGTATTGGGAGCCGGACTACGAGCCGAAGGATACGGATGTGCTCGCGGTGTTCCGGCTGACGCCGCAGGACGGGGTGGACCCGATCGAGGCGGCGGCGGCGGTGGCGGGGGAGAGCAGCACGGCGACGTGGACGGTGGTGTGGACGGACCGGCTGACGGATAGCGAGTATTACCGGGCCAAGGCATACAAGGTGGAGCGGGTGCCGGGGTCGGCGGATCAGTGGTTCGCCTATATCGCGTATGACCTCGACCTGTTCGAGGAAGGCTCGATCAGCAATCTGACGGCGTCGATCATCGGCAACGTGTTCGGGTTCAAGCCGCTGAAGGCGCTGCGGCTCGAGGACATGCGGATATCGCCGCACTACCTGAAGACGTTCCAAGGCCCGGCGACGGGGATCGTGGTCGAGCGGGAGCGGATGAACATCTATGGGCGGCCGCTGCTGGGGGCGACGATGAAGCCCAAACTGGGCCTGTCGGGGCGCAATTACGGGCGGGTGGTGTACGAGGCGCTGAAGGGTGGGCTCGACTTCACCAAAGACGACGAAAACATCAATTCGCAGCCGTTCATGCATTGGCGGGACCGGTATTTGTATTGCATGGAGGGTGTCAGTAAAGCGCAAGCAGAGACCGGCGAGGTCAAGGGCACGTATCTGAACGTGACGGCCGCGACGATGGAGGACATGTACGAGCGGGCGGAGTTCGCGCGCGATCTCGGCAGCGTCATCGTGATGATCGATCTGGTGATCGGGTACACGGCGATCCAGTCGATGGCGAAATGGGCGCGTAAGAACGACATGATCTTGCACCTGCACCGGGCGGGGCACTCGACGTATACGCGGCAGAAGAACCATGGCGTCTCGTTCCGGGTGATCGCCAAGTGGATGCGGATGGCGGGGGTGGACCACATCCATGCTGGAACCGTGGTGGGCAAGCTGGAGGGTGACCCGGCGGTGGTGCGGGGCATCTACGACACCTGCCGCGAGACCTACGTGCCGAAGGACCTGTCGCACGGAATCTTCTTCGATCAGCCCTGGGCGAGCTTGAAGAAGCTGATGCCGGTGGCGTCGGGCGGCATCCATGCGGGGCAGATGCACCAGTTGCTGCACTATCTGCAGGACGACGTGGTGCTGCAGTTCGGCGGCGGAACGATCGGGCATCCGATGGGGATCCAGGCGGGGGCGATCGCCAACCGGGTGGCGCTGGAGACGATGGTCAAGGCGCGCAACGAGGGGCGCGACATCTGGAACGAGGGGCCGGAGATCCTGACCGCGGCGGCGCGGTGGTGCCAGCCGCTGCGGGCGGCGCTCGATACGTGGAAGGATGTCAGTTTCAATTACGCGTCGACCGATTCGGTCGATGTGTTGCCGACGCCGACGCCGTCGTAACCCGGACCGTGGTGGGCTGAAGCCCACCCTACGCCCATATGCAGGCGTCCTCGTAGGGTGGGCTTCAGCCCACCGAAGGAGAGTGAAATGAAAGTAACGCAGGGGCAGTTCTCGTTCCTTCCGGACCTGACGGACGAGGAGATCACCAAGCAGATCGACTATGCGCTGTCGAACGGGTGGTCGTTGGCGGTGGAGCATACGGATGATCCACATCCGCGGAACTACTACTGGTCGATGTGGGGGACGCCGATGTTCGACCTGCATGATGCGGCGGGGGTGATGTTGGAGGTGAAGGCATGCCGGGCCGAGCATCCGCAGGATTATGTGAAGGTGTTGGCCTTCGACAGCCGGAAAGGGTTCGAGACGATCCGGATGTCGTTCATCGTGCAGCGGCCGGCGCATGAGCCCGGGTTCGAGTTGGTGCGCCAGGAAGGGCCGGGGCGGACGATGCGCTACAGCTTGCGGAGCTACGCGACCAGCAAGCCGTCAGGTGAGCGGTATGTGCCGTGAGCGAGACGCTGACGGATGATCGCGTCGATCTGGGGGCGCTGTATGAGCAGAGCAATATCGGGGAGGTGATCGGGCAGCTCGACGAGGATCTGGTCGGGTTGGTGCCGGTGAAGACGCGGATCCGGGAGGTGGCGGCGCTACTGCTGGTGGAGAGCGCGCGGCGGGCGATGGGCATCCAGGCGGAGCCGCCGCCGCTGCATATGAGCTTCACGGGCAATCCGGGGACGGGGAAGACGACGGTGGCGCGGCGGATGGCCGATGTGTTGCACCGGTTGAAGTATATCCGGCGCAACCATGTGGTCACGGTGTCGCGTGACGATCTGGTGGGGCAGTATATCGGGCATACGGCGCCGAAGACGAAGGACATCCTGAAGAAGGCGATGGGCGGCGTGCTGTTCATCGACGAGGCGTATTATCTTTATCGACCGGAAAACGAGCGGGATTACGGGCAGGAGGCGATCGAGATCCTGCTGCAGGTGATGGAGGACAACCGGGACGACCTGGTGGTGATCCTGGCGGGGTACAAGGACCGGATGGACACGTTCTTCAAGAGCAATCCGGGCATGTCGTCGCGGATCGCGCACCATATCGACTTCCCGGATTACTCGGCCGATGAGCTGTTCCGGATCGCGGAGCTGATGGCGAGTTCGATGCAATACCGCTTCGACGAGGAGGGGCGGCAGGCGTTGCGGGCGTATATCGAGCGGCGGATGGTGCAGCCGCGGTTCTCCAATGCGCGGAGTATCCGTAATGGCATCGACCGGGCGCGATTGCGGATGGCGAACCGGCTGTTTGCGAGGAAGGGCGAGTTGCTGGACCGGAGCGCGTTGGAAACCATTACGGCGGAGGATATACGGGCGAGCCGGGTCTTCAGCGGCGGGGGATGAACCGTGCCGTATCGCAAGACGACACTATCGAAATTCATCATCGAGGATCAGCGGCGGACCGGGTTGCCGGACCCGGATCTGACGTCGCTGCTGAACGACGTGCAGACGGCGTGCAAGCTGATCGCGGTGGCGGTGTCGCGGGGCCGAGTCAAGGGGGCGGCGCCGCTGCAGGAGACGGCGCGGGACATCATCGTGGGCACGTGCGAGTGGGGCGGGCAGCTGGCGGGGATGCTGTCGGAGGGGATGGCGGCGCCATATGCGATCCCCGGGCAATATCCGCGGGGGCGGTTGCTGCTGCTGTTCGATCCGCTGGACGGGGCGGACGATGTCGACATCGATCTGCCGGTGGGGACGATCTTCTCGGTGCTGCGGTGCCCGGACGGGGTGAGCGATCCGGAGGCGGCGGATTTCCTCAAGCCGGGGACGGCGCAGGTGGCGGCGGGGTATGCGATCTACGGGCCGAGCGTGATGATGGTGCTGACGGCGGGGGACGGGACGCATGGGTTCACGCTGGACCGGGAGATCGGCGCGTTCGTGCTGACGCATCCGGGGATGACGATCGCGCCGGAGAGCCGGGAGCTGGCGGTGAACCTGTCGGACGAGCGGTTCTGGGAGGCGCCGGTGCGACGGTATGTCGACGAGTGCCTGGAGGGGGCGGAGGGGCCGCGGGAGGCGGATTTCACGATACGCTGGATCGCCTCGATGGTGGCGGACGTGCATCGGCTGCTGATCCGCGGGGGCGTGTTCATGGACCCGCGGGGGCGGTTGCGGCTGCTGGACGAGGCGAACCCGCTGGCGATGGTGGTCGAGCAGGCGGGCGGGGCGGCGAGCACCGGGCGGCAGCGGGTCCTGGAGCTGATGCCGACGGATCTGCAGCAGACGGTGCCGGCGATCATGGGGGCGCGGGGCGAGGTGGACCGGCTGATCGCGTATCACGCGGCGTTCGACCGCGGCGAGGATGCGGTGCGGACGGCGCCGCTGTTCAACGTGCGGTCGCTGTTCCGGACGGCCTGATGTCGCGGCAGCATCCGGTCATTGCGATCACCGGGTCGTCGGGGGCGGGGACGACGACGGTGACGACGACGTTCGCGCAGATCTTCCGGCGCGAGAACGTCAATGCGGCGCTGGTGGAGGGCGACGCGTTCCACCGGTATGACCGGGCGGCGATGCGCGAACGGCTGCGGCAGGCGAGTGCCAAGGGCGAGGTGATGAGTCATTTCGGGCCGGAGAGCAACCTGTTCGCCGAACTGGAGGAGCTGTTCCGCAGCTATGGCGAGCGGGGGGTGGGGCGGTCGCGGAAGTATCTGCATGACCCGGACGAGGCGGCGCCGTACGGGCAGGAGCCCGGCACGTTCACCGGATGGGAGGATATCGCGCCGGGAACGGATTTGCTGTTCTACGAGGGGTTGCATGGGGCGGTGGTGACGCCGGAGGTCAACGTGGCGCGGCATGTGGACCTGTTGATCGGGGTGGTGCCGATCATCAATCTGGAGTGGATCCAGAAGCTGCACCGCGACAAGAAGGCGCGCGGGTATTCGCACGAGGCGGTGGTGGACACGATCCTGCGGCGGATGCCGGACTACGTGAACTACATCTGCCCGCAGTTCTCGGAGACGCATGTGAACTTCCAGCGGGTACCGACGGTGGATACGAGCAATCCGTTCGTGTCGCGCGACGTGCCGAACGCGGATGAGAGCATGCTGGTGATCCGGTTCCGCAATCCGACGGGGATCGACATGCCGTATCTGCTGTCGATGCTGCATGGGAGCTTCATGTCGCGGGCGAACACGATCGTGTGCCCGGGCGGCAAGATGCCGCTGGCGATGCAGCTGATCTTCACGCCGATGATCCTGCAGCTGATGAGCCGCAAGCGGCGGGGCTGAGATTTGCGGGTGGGCCGACGAGGGTTGTCGCGGCGCCGGCGCCGGGGTAGCCCCGGATTGCGCACCGACGTCGCCATCGTGGCGGGCCTGGGCGCCAGGATATCGGGAGAAACGCATTGTTCAGTCACGTGATGCTCGGAAGCAACGACATCGGCCGCTCGAAGAGGTTCTACGACGCGGTCATGGCCGCGACGGGCGGCAAGCCGGGGACGCAGGACGCGAAAGGACGGCTGGTCTACTCGCATAACGGGGGGCTGTTGCTGATCAGCAAGCCGATCGACGGCGCGCCGGCGACCGGGGCCAATGGGGGGACGATCGGCTTTGCCGTGGACGGTCCCGAGCAGGCGGATGCCTGGCACAAGGCGGGGGTCGAGAACGGCGGCACGGCGGTGGAGGATCCGCCGGGCGTGCGCGATGGTTCGGTCAAATTGTATTTGGCGTATCTGCGCGATCCCGACGGCAACAAGCTGTGTGCGCTGCATCGGATGGCGGCGTAAACTTCTGCATAACGCCGGGTCAAGGGTCATCCTTGACCTGGCCAGGGGCGTCGGCCGGGGTAGGATAGGCGATGCCTGCGACACCGCCCTGCGAGACTCCGCCCGACAAGCCTCCGGAACCGATCGAGGACGGGGCGGCGAACTGGCGGCGGACGCTGGCGGTGATGATCGGGTTGCAGATCGGGATGAATGCCGGGTTCACGGTGCTGGCCCCGATCATGCCGCTGTTCCTGCCGCAGATCGGGGTGAGCGACCCGGCAGGCATCAATCTTTGGGCGGGTATCCTGGCGTGCATCACGCCGCTGTTCGCGGCGGTGATGTCGCCGATCTGGGGCCGGGTCGCGGACCGGCGGGGGCGGCGGCTGATGGTGTTGCGGTCGTGCGTGGCGATCGGGGCGTTCATCGGGCTGATGAGCCTGGTGCAGAACGAGTGGCAGTTGCTGGGGCTGCGGGCGGGGATGGGGGTGTTCGCCGGGTTCAACGCGGCGTGCATCGCGATGGTGGCGACGCAGGTGCCGGCGGGACGGCTGGGGTATTCGCTGGGCTGGCTGAGCACGGGGCAGCTGGTGGGCACGTTGGTCGGGCCGCTGGTGGGCGGGGCGGTGGCGGATGCGACGGGGAGCTTCCGGGCGCCGTTCGTGCTGACGTCGGTGGTCTGCTTCCTGTGCGCGGGGGTGGTGTTGGGGCTGGTGCGGGAGCGGTTCACGCCGCCGAAGATCGCGATGGGCAAGCGATCGTTCATCCAGAGCTTTGCAGTGCTGGGGCGTTCGCCGGGGTTGGTGCCGCTGTTCGTGGTGCTGTTGCTGGCACAGTTCGCGGTGCAGGCGGTGCAGCCGGTGGTGACGGTGTTCGTCGAGCAATTGATTGCGAACGGGGCAGGCGACCGGGCCAACATCGCGACGCTGAGCGGGATCGCGTTCTCGATCACCGGGGCGGCGGACCTGATGGCGTCGCCGTTCCTGGGGCGGCGGAGCGACACGCTGGGGTATCGGCGGGTGCTGCTGATCAGCCTGGCGGGCGCGGCGCTGGCGAGCGCGCCGCAGTTCTTCGTCACCGACTACTGGGCGTTCGTGGCGGCGCGGTTCGGGCTAGGGTTGTTCGTGGGCGGGATCCTGCCGACCGCCAACGCGTTGGTCGGCCGCTTGGCGCCGCCGGGTGACCGCGGGGCGGTGTATGGCGCGACGGCGTCGGCGATGTTCCTCGGGCAGTCGCTGGGGCCGCTGTCGGGCGGGGCGATCGCGGCGGCGGCGGGGGTGCGGTGGGTGTTCCTGGTGACGGCGACGCTGTTGACGATCAACCTGATCTGGGTGTGGGCGCGGGTGCCGGAGGTCAGACAACCGTCGTGAGGCGCGCGGCTGCCGTCCTGAACGCGGTGTGTGCCCTGGTTGCGCTGGGGGTGGTGGCGGTCACAGCCGCCGTCATGCTGGTGGATCCGAACGATTACAAAGGCCGGCTGGTCGAGGCGGTGCAGGATGCGACCGGGCGGACGCTGACGATCGGGGGCGAGCTGCGGCTGACGCGGTCGCTGCTGCCGACGCTGGAGGCGACGGACATCTCGCTGTCGAACCTGCCGGGCGGGACGCGGGCGGACATGGCGCATGCGGAGCGGATCGAGGGGCAGCTGTCGCTGCTGGCGCTGCTGCGGCGCGAGATCGAGATCACGCGGCTGACGCTGATCGGGCCGAACATCCTGTTCGAGCAGGTGGGCGGGACGCCGAATTGGGTGTTCGACCGGGCCGCGGTCCCCTCCCCTGCCCCGGCTTCGGCGGCGGAAGCGAGCCGGCCGTTCGAGCTGCGGATCCTGGCGGCGCATGTGCGCAACGGGATGGTGACGTGGAAGCTGCCGGCGCGGACGAAGGTGGCTGGGATTAGGTCGCTGGATTTCAGGCGGCCGACGAGGAGCGGGCCGATCGAGGCGCAGTCGACGCTGGTGTATGGGGACAACAAGCCGTTCGCGCTCGATGTCACGGCAGACCCGACCGGGGGCGTGATGGATCCGTGGCGGACGCGGCTGCATTTCGCGGCGTTCGATACCGACGCGACGGCGACAGGGACGATGGACGTGGCCGGGCAGTACGACCTGCGGGTCGAGGGGGTGGCGGGGGCGCTGGAGAAGCTGAACGGGCTGTTGCCGGAGATGGGGTTGCCGGCGCTGCGGCAGGTGAAGGTGTCGGCGCAGATCGGCAACGGCAGCCGGCCGGGCGACATCCCGGTGGTGGGGGCGTCGACGGTGCAGTTCGCGTCGGCCGATCTGCGGGACCTTGTGCCGGGGCTGGTGCTGGGGGCGACGCGGGCGACGCTGGCGGCGGCGGGTGGGCAGGCGAGCGTGGACAGCGTCGGGCAGTATGCGGGGACCGGGTTCCATGTGACGGGCGGGGTCGGGGTGCCGGTGCATCCGGATGGGAAGGCGAGCGTGCCGGTGGGGCTGAAGCTCGACGCGGCGGATGCGGCGCTGACGCTGAAAGGGACGCTGGCGCTGGATACGCTGCGGTTTGCCGGGCTGGACGCGGCGGCGACGCTGGAGACGGAGGCGCTGGCCGGGTTGCGGCCGGTGCTGGGGTCGGGGGTGCCGGCGCTGACGGGGGTTCGGTTCAGTGGGCAGGTGGCGGTTCCGGCGGGGGGTGGGACGGTTCGGCTGCGCGGGGCGACGCTGCGGACGGAGCAGGGGGATGTTGCAGGGGATGTGAGCGTGGAGGTGGGCGCGGTGCCGGTGGTGACGGGCACGTGGCGGTCGGGGGCGCTCGATCTGGATGCGGTGCTGGGGGCGTTCGGGCTGTCGGGTGCGGGCGCGGCGCGGGCTGCGACGGGGCCGGTGATCCCCAATACGGCGCTGCCCTGGGCGGGGCTGCGGGGGGCGACGCTGGATGTGGCCGGGACGGTGGGGGAGATGCGGTTCCAGGAGCAGGTGTGGCGGGACGTCGCCGGGGCGGTGTCGCTGAAGGGGGGTGTGCTGCAGGCGGGGCCGGTGTCGGTGGCCATGGCGGGCGGGCGGATGCAAATGGGGCTGACGGCGGATGCGCGGGCGGGGGCGGTGAGCTTGTCGGTGGCGGCGCCGGCGCTGCCGTTGGCGGTGGTGGCGCGGTATGCGGGGGTGCCGGGGCCGGTCGTGGGGAATGCGGCGGTGAACACGCAGTTGCGGGCGCGGGGGCAGACAATTCGGGAGCTGGCGAGCACGTTGGAGGGGCCGTTCTCGATCACGGCGGTGGGGGGACAGTTCAGCAACAGGGCGCTGATCGGCCTGACGTCGGCGGCGCTGGATGCGCTGGGGATCAGGGTGCCGGCGGAGGGGGAAACGACGCTGGGGTGTCTGGGGCTGGCCGGGTCGTTCGCGGGGGGCGTGGGGACATTCAAGACGATCGCGTTGGAGACGACGTATCTGTCGCTCGAAGGGGTCGGGCAGGTCGATCTCGGGCGGGAGACGGTGGCGTTCAAGCTGCAGCCGATGGCGGTGGTGGCGGGGTCGCCGGTGTCGGTGCCGGTGGTGGTGCAGGGACCGTTCCGCAACGTGAGCGGGGGGTTGGATGCGGGCGGGCTGCAGCAGCTCGGGTTCCTGCTGGACGGGCTGTTCGGGGGGGATACGTCGAAGGCGTGCGCTGCGGCGGGGTTGAAGTAGGCGGGGTCGAGCGATGAGCGTGCGGGTGGCGATCTACTATGCGCCGGAGCTGGACGATCCGCTCTGGGCGGCGGGATGCGCGTGGC
>CAZZVQ010000154.1:8216-10858 GCA_964657565.1 uncultured Acetobacteraceae bacterium | reverse complement strand
TTGGTGGCCGGGAGTTGGGCCGGGTCGTAGGTGGCGGCGCTCTGGGCGACGGCGATGCCGCCGGTCGTGGCCGCGAGGGTAGCGGCCAGCAGGGCGTAGCGCATGCGCTTGGGGATGTTCATTGACGTTCTCCAGTCTGGGCGGATCGTGTCGGTCCGCACTGCGGGAGACACAGCAAGGGGTGTGCCAGCGGATATGTGGCTGTGATTGCTCGTTTTTATTCGAGCTTGGGTTCGACCGGCGTCTTGGTTTCGGACTGGTCCGTCCTGTTTGCGGACGCTGCGGCTCGGCGTCTGGTGGGTTAGGCTTCGCTCACCCACCCTACTCCTTCAGGCTGCCTGGGCGATGGCCCAGGCGCGGCGGGCTAGGGTGCGGAAACGCTCGCCGGCTTGCATGGCGCGCGGGTCGGCGGCGATGCCGTCCAGGGCGCGGCGATAGACGCCGGCGACGATCGCGGCCCAGCGGAATAGGGAGAATACCACGAAATAGTCGAGCGTCGCCGGTAGCGGGCGGGCGGCGTGACGGCAGTATTCGGCGACGAACTCGGCCTCGGTGGGCAGGCCTGCGACGTGCAGCCCGAGCAGGCCGAGTTGCTCCGGCGGCAGCCGCCACGGGATGCAGCAATAGGCCAGGTCGGCCAGCGGGTGGCCGATGGTGGACAGTTCCCAGTCCAGGACGGCGGCGATGCGGGGTTCGGCCGGGTCGATGATGAGGTTGCCGAGGCGGTAGTCGCCATGGGCGATCGCGGTCTCGTCCGGGATCGTGGGGTGGCGCTCGAGCCAGGCGATCAGGTGGTCCATGGCGGGCTCGGGGTCCAGGTTGGTGGCGCGGTATTGGCGGGTCCAGCGCTCGATCTGGCGGGCGACGTAGTGGGTCGGGCGGCCGTAATCGGCCAGGCCGACCGCGCCGGGCTCGACCCGGTGCAGGCGGGCCAGCACCGCGGCCATGTCCATGAAGGTCGCGCGGCGGTGGGCGGGATCGACCCCGGGCATGGAGCGGTCGGTGTAGATGCGGCCGGGCAGGTAATCCATGACGAAGAAGGCGGTGCCGATGATGCCGGTGTCCTCGCAGAGGAGCCGCATGCGGGGGACCGGTACGTCGGTGGGGCCGAGCGCCTGCATGACGCGGTATTCCCGCTCGACCGCGTGGGCGGAGGCGAGCAGGATTCCGGGTGGCTTCTTGCGCAGCACGTAGGCCGCGTCCGGCGTTTGCAGGTGGAAGGTGGGGTTCGATTGGCCGCCTTGGAACTGCCGGATGATGCAGTCTTCTTGCACGCCCGGCAGCTGCCCGGCCAGATAGCGCCGCAGGGCGTCCTCGTCGAAGCGGTGGTTGGGGAGGACCGGGACCAGCTCCGGCCCGCCCTCAGGCATGATTGCGGGCCGGGCGGTATTTTGCGAGCTCCTGGCGGCCGAGCTGGTGGCGGTGGACCTCGTCGGGGCCGTCCACGATGCGCAGAGTGCGGGCGTATTTGTACATGTAGCCGAGGCCGAAATCGTTCGAGACGCCGGCGGCGCCGAAGGCCTGGATGGCGCGGTCGACCACCTCGCCGGCCATGGTGGCGGCGGCGACCTTGATCTCGGCGATCTCGCGGCGGCTCTCCTTGTTGCCGACCGTGTCCATCTTCCAGGCTGCATGCAGCACGAGGAGCCGGACCTGGTCGATCTGGATGCGGCTGTTGGCGATGCGCTCGATCATGACGCCCTGGTCGGCGATGGCTTTGCCGAAGGTGCTGCGGCCGACCAGGCGTCGGCACATCATCTCCAGCGCCCGCTCGGCCAGGCCGACGGCGCGCATGCAGTGATGGATGCGGCCCGGGCCGAGGCGGCCCTGGGCGATCTCGAAGCCGCGGCCCTCGCCGAGCAGGATGTTCTCCGCCGGCACGCGGACATTGGTAAAACTGATCTCGCCGTGGCCGTGCGGCGCGTCGTCGTAGCCGAACACCGGGAGCATGCGCTCGATCTTGACGCCCTCCGTGCCGGCCGGGACCAGGATCATGGATTGCTGGCGGTGCTTGTCCGGGCCGTCCGGGTCGGTCTTGCCCATGACGATGAGGATCTTGCAGCGGGGGTCGCCGGAGCCGGACGACCACCATTTGCGGCCGTTGATGACGTAGTCGCCGCCGTCGCGGGTGATGGTGCACTGGATGTTGGTGGCGTCGGAGGAGGCGACGTCCGGCTCGGTCATGCAGAAGCAGGAGCGGATCTCGCCGCGCAGCAGCGGCTCCAGCCATTCCTCCTTTTGAGCGGGCGTGCCGTAGCGGTCGATGGTCTCCATGTTGCCAGTGTCGGGCGCGGAGCAGTTGAACACCTCGGAGGACCACTGCACCCGGCCCATCACCTCGGCCAGCGGCGCGTAATCCACGTTGGAGAGCCCGGCGCCGCGGTCGCTGTGCGGCAGGAACAGGTTCCATAGCCCGGCCGCCCGCGCGGCCGGCTTCAGGCGCTCGACCACCGGGACGGGCTGCCAGCGGTCGGCCATGGCGGCTTGCTCTTCCTTGTAGGTCTTCTCGTTGGGGTAGATGTGCTCGTCCATGAACGCCTGGAGCCGTTCGAGCAGCTCCTCCGCCTTCGGGCTGTGACTGAAATCCACGCTAGGTCCTTTCTAGAACACTGTTCGATCCGTCACCCGCGGGCGTGACCCGC
>CAZZVQ010000154.1:0-8206 GCA_964657565.1 uncultured Acetobacteraceae bacterium | reverse complement strand
ACGACGGAGCAGACCAGGTCAGCATCATGGGCTCTTTGGCGTAATCAGGATCTTGCCGACGGTGCGGCGGGCCTCGAGTTCGTCCAGGGCGTCCTGGGCCCGGTCGAGACCGAAGCGGCCGCCGATCAGGGGGTCGAGCTTGCCGGCGCGGTAGAGATCGAGGATCTCCCGACCGATCCGTGCCGCCGTGTCGGGCTCGCGGGTGCGGGTTTCGCCCCAGAACACGCCGAGCGCGGTCGATTCTTTGAGCAGCAGGCGGTTGGCGGCCAGGGCGGTGATGGGGCCGCCGGCGAAGCCGATCACCAGATAACGGCCGCGCCAGGCCAGGGCCCGCAAGCTCTGCTCGCCGACGGGGCCGCCGACCGGGTCGTAGACGACGTCGACGCCGGCGGGGAAGGTGGCGCGCAGGGTGTCGACCCAGTTGGCGGCGGAATAGTCCATCACCAGTTCGGCGCCGAGGGCCCGGCAGGTCTCCAGCTTCTCGGCTGAGCCGGCGGTGGCGATGACGCGGCAGCCGGAAGCGACGGCGATCTGCACCGCGGCGCTGCCGACGCCGCCGGCGGCTGCGTGCACCAGCACGGTCTCGCCGGGCCGGATGGCGGCGCGGCCTTGCAGCGCGTGATACGAGGTGGGGTAGTTGATGCCGAGCAGCACCAGGGCCGCCTCGGAGGGCACGTCGTCGGGGATCGGCCGCGCGTCGGCGGCCGGCACCAGCACCCGCTCGGCGAAGCCGCCGGCGGGCAGGCTCGCGAACACGCGCTGGCCGGGGGCTAGGGTCGCCCCCTCGCCTGCCGCCAGGATGGTGCCGGCGATCTCGACGCCGGGGGTGAAGGGGAGCGGTGGTTTGCGCTGGTATTTGCCCCGGATCATCAGGATGTCGGAGAAGTTCACCCCCGCCGCGTCCACCTGGACGACGTAGCCTGCGGCGTCATCGGCGGGATCCGGCTGCTCGCCGAGCGTCATCGCACCCAGTTGCTCGACGACCCACGCGCGCATCAAGCCCTCACGATCAGCGCGTCGACGGCGATGATCCGGTCGCCGCTGGCGATCAGCGGGTTGATCTCGAGTTCGCTGACCTCGTCGCGCAGATCCGCGGCCAGCTCCGAGAAGCGCGCCACGATTTCCGCCAATTTGTCCCGATTCACCGCAGCGCTCCCTCGGAATCCATCCAACACCGCCCCCGCTTTCAGGGTGCTTAGCATCACCGAGGCCTCCTGCGTCGTCACGGGCGCGAGGGCCAGCACGGTGTCGCGCAACAACTCGACGAAGACGCCGCCGAGGCCGACCACCACCAACGGGCCGAACTGCGGATCGATGCGGGCGCCGACCATGATCTCGACGCCCTTGCCGACCATGGGCTGCACGACGAGCCCGGCCAGTCCCGGCGTTTCCAGCATTGCGGTGGCCGCGGCGCGGACGGCCATGTCGTCGCGCAGATCGAGCCGCACCAGCCCGGCCTCGGTCTTGTGCTGGATGTCGGGATGCTCGCCCTTCAACACGACCGGGAAGCCCATCGAGGACGCCATGGCGGCGGCGGCCTCTGCGGTGGTGGCGGAGACGTCGGCGACGACGGGAATGCCGTAGAGGGCGACGATGCGCTTGGCTTCGCGTTCCGTCAGGGTGCGGCCGGCCGCTTGCAGCAGCGTGCGGGCCTGGGCGGCGGCTTCGGGCGGGGTTACGCGTTCGGAGCGGCGCGGTTCGGCTCGCTGGGCGGCCCGCCGGTGCCAGGCGGCCAGGGCGGCGAAGCAGCGGTCCATGGAGTGGAACAGGCAGAGATGCGGGTCGGTCTCGATCTCGCGGGCGCCGGGTCCGCCGAGCCATTCCGGGACCCAGACGCTGCAGACGATCTTGCCGTTGTTCTGGGCCGCGGCGGCGAAGGTCGGTAGGCGGGCGGTGGCGGAGGCGTAGGCGTAGCCTTGGGTGGTGACGAGGGCGCCGTAGATTGGGTCGGAGAGCAGGGCTTGGGTGCAGGCGGCCAAGCCGGCGGGATCGCTGATCGCCTGGGCGGTGACGTCGCAGGGGTTGCGGGTGGAGCCGTATTCCGGGACGTGGGCGGCGAGGATCGCGGCGCCGGCGGGGCCGGGCTGCGGGAGGGGCACGCTGTGGCGCTCGGCCTTGTCGGCGGCCATGATGACGGCGCCGCCGGAGGTGGCGATCACGGCCACGCCGGGCGCGGAGGGCGGTGGGGCCTTGGCGAAGAAGGCGGCGGCTTCGACCAGGGCCTCGAGGTCGTCGACCTGGACCACGCCGGCGCGGGCGAAGGCGGCCCGGTAGGCCGCCCCCGACCCGGCCAGGGAGCCGGTGTGCGACAGGGCGGCGCGGGCGCCTTCCTCGCCGGTGGCCATCTTGTACATGACCAGCGGCTTGTCGGCCGCCCAGGCTCGCTCGGCCGCGGCGATCATGCGGCCGGGGTCGGCCATGCCCTCGAAGACGCAGGCGATGGCGCGGCAGTGCGGGTCGGTGGCCAGGTAGGCGACTTGGTCGGCGACGTCGACGTCGCAGGAATTGCCGGCGGTCAGCACGTGGCTGACGGACATGCCGCGCTCGATCGCCTGGCTGAGGGCGAAGCCGAGCGAGCCGGACTGGCTGACGATGCCGATCGCGTGGGGGGCGAGCGGACGGCGGTCCGGCATGCCGGAGAAGGTCAGGCCGGCGCCGATGGCGTAGTTGACCAGGCCGATGGTGTTGGGGCCGACGAGCCGCATGTCGGCTTCGGCGGCCATGGCGGCGAGCCGGGCCTGCAGGGCGACGCGGTCTGGCTTGCCGGTCTCGGCGAAGCCGGCCGCGAGGATCACGACGGCGCCGACGCCGCGCCGGGCGCACTCGGCGACGATGGGCTCCACCGCGTCGCGGCCGGTCGCGATCACGACGCAATCGGGGATCTCGGGCAGGGCGGCCAGGCTGGCATGGCAGGGCCGGCCGCCGAGCTGCTCATATTTGCCGTTGATCTGATACAGCCGGCCATCGAACCCGGCCATGTTCGCCATGACCCGGCTGCCAAACGCCGCAGCCCGCTCCGACACGCCGATGACGGCCACGCTCCCGGGCGTGATCAACCGCGCCAACTTCTCCCGCGCATACGGCTCCCGCCGTCCGGCACCCATCGATCGCTTTCCTCCAGCCGTTCTTGCGCCGGCCGGGTCATGGTCCCGCTATCGCGCCGCCATGTAAAGCCGAGGGGCGTCTGTGCTAGGATGCGGTTCATGTCAGTCGCTCTCCGCAAACCGATGACGCAGGCCGAGTTCTTCGACTGGGCCGAGGCTCAGAACGAGCGCTACGAGTTCGACGGGTTCCAGCCGGTCTTGATGCCGGGTGGCACTAGGGATCACGCTCGGATCACCAGGAACATCCTAGTCCAACTTGATCGGCGACTTGGCGAGAATGGCCCCTGCGAAGCGCTTGCAACGGACGCTGCAATTCAAACCGTCCAGGACGCATTGCGCTACCCCGACGTTTTGGTGACGTGTAGCCCATCCGACGGAAAGACCCGGCTGATCCCTCAGCCCGTCATCGTCTTCGAAGTCGTGAGCCCCTCGTCAATCCGGGAAGACCGCATTCTCAAGCCGGCGGAATACGCGGCCGTCGCGTCGATCAAACGTTATGTGATCGTAGAGCAGTCCGTCATCGGGCTGACCGTCTTATGGCGCAGCGACGATGAGCCTTGGCATTTCCAAACGTTGAAGGCCGGCGACACGCTATCTCTCCCCGAGATCGGCGTCGAATTGCCCGTCGACAGCTTCTACGCCCGTGTCACCTTCACGCCCGAAGCCGAGCCACTCTAAGCGGCACCGGCGGATGGCTGAAATTGACTAGCGCATAGAGCGGGTCGGGCGTCAGCGTGCTGGCGTTGTCCCGCGATAGCCGCACCAGCGCCGACGCCATCGGGTCCGCGCCCACCATCCGCCTGGCGAAGTCGTCGGCCTGGTATTCGTGGCGGCGGCTGATCCAGTTGGCGGCGATGGAGAGCACCGGGTCGGCCATCTGGATCAGGACGACGCAGACGATCAGGGACAGGGCGTCGTCCTGATGGGTGATGCCGAAGCTGGGGAGCAGCCAGGGCTGGTGGCTGAGGACGCCGAGGGCGAAGCAGCCGGCGAAGAGCACCAGCACGGATTGCGCCATGCCGAACCAGATGTGGTTCAGCTTGAAGTGGCCCAGTTCGTGCGCGAGCACAGCCTCGAGCTCGGGCTCGCTGTTCTTGGCGATGAGGGTGTCGAACAGGACGATGCGCTTGCTGCGGCCGAGGCCGGTGAAATAGGCGTTGCCGTGCGCCGAGCGCTTGGAGGCGTCCATGACGAACAGGCCGGCGGCTTCGAAGCCGCAGCGCTGGAGCAGGCCCTCGATGCGGGTGCGCAGGCTGCCCTCGAGCGGGCTGAATTTGTTGAAGAGCGGGGCGATCCAGCGGGGGAAGACCTCCACCATCGCCAGCATCAGCAGCACCAGGCCGGCCCAGGCCCAGAGCCACCAGGCGCCGGCCGACTGCATCAGCCAGAGCAGGGCGTAGAGCAGCGGCACGCCGACGATCAGCGCCAGGGCGGCGCCCTTGAGGCGGTCGGCGACGAAGCGGGCGGGGGTGGTGCGGTTGAAGCCGAAGCGGCGCTCGACGCCGAAGGTGCGCAGGAGGGCTAGGGGGAGGCCGATCAGGGTCGAGATGGCGCCGATCGCGAGGAGGAAGAGGACGCTCCGGGTCAGACCAGGCGCCACCGTCGCGGCGATCGTCCCGAATAGCAGGTCGTATCCGGCCCAGGCCCATAGCAGCGCCACCGCGAGCCCGATGACCGATCCGGCCGCGCGCAGGGCCAGCCGTGCCCGCTCGTAATCCGCGGCGCGCTGGTGTTCCTCGAGGCTGACCTCGTTCGCGAAGGCTGGGGGCACCGCGGCACGGTGTCGGGCCACGGTTGCTGCCTGCTTGGCCATCAGGGCGAGGAACGCGCCCGTGCTGAGAACGGAGACGATCGTGAACAGGAGGAGAAGCGGCATGTCACTCAGGTGGGAGTGGCCGATCTCGCCGTCACCCCCGTGCTCGACACGGGGGTCCACGATGCCGCAAGTGCGCTCCTGCCGCCCTGGATCCCCGGGTCGAGCCCGGGGATGACGTCAGAGACGGCAGAGGGCTGTCCTCAATTGGCGAATTCGGGCTCGCTGTGCATCAGGCGGCGCTTGATGCTCTCCAGGTGCAGGCGGGCGCTGCCCGCGTCGGCTTCGCGCATCTGGGCGGCGACGCGGCCCGCGATCTCGGGCTCTACCGGGCATAGTTTGCGGCCGGTGCTCATGGCCTTGAGCTGCACTTCGGCCGCGCGTTCCAGGTAATAGAGGTCGTCCCAGGCTTCGGCGATGGTCGCGCCGGTGACCATCACGCCGTGGTTGCGCATGAACACCACGTCGGCGTCGCCGATCGTCGCGGCGATACGGTCACCCTCGGCCATATCCAGCGCGAGGCCGTTATAGGATTCGTCGACCGCCGTGCGTCCGTAGAATTTCAGCGCCGTCTGGCCGGCCCAGACCAGCGGGTCGCCCTCGACCATGCTCAGCGCCGTCGCATTCGGCATGTGGGTGTGGAAGGCGGCGCGGGCGCGGGGGACGAGTTGATGCAGCCGGCCATGGATGTAGAACGCCGTCTCCTCCGGCTGGCCCTCGCCTTCGACCACGTTGCCGTCGAAATCGCACATCAACAGGCTCGACGCCGTGATCTCGGCGAACGCCAACCCATACGGGTTCACCAGGAACAGATCGTCCCGCCCTGGCACCATCGCGGAGAAATGGTTGCAGATCCCCTCTTCGAAGCCGCGCTGCGCTGCCGCCCGGAAACACGCCGCCAGGTCGACCCGGGCCTCCCGCAACGCGACCGGGTCGATCTCGCCGATATTGCTGCCCCGCCGTGATCCGTCGGCCTGAAACTTTGCCATCCCGTCTACTCCTTCAAGTCAGTTCGCCGCCAGGCTGCGCCGCAGCCGGCTCAACGCGCCCGGCAGGCCCCGCACGGTCAGCACACGTCCCGTTTCGTCATAGTCTTCCGCGAGGACGCGTGCACTCTCGTATACCTCGCCCAACAGACCCTGCTTGGCATAGGGCAGGACCAGGACCTCTTCGGTCATCGACGCCTCGAAGAAGGCGACGATGGTCTCGCGCAGGGCGCTGACGTCCTCGGGCCGATGCGCGGACAGCATGATGGCGTCGGGGTGCTTTTCCGCCAGCGCGGCCCGCTCGGCGGGGCCGACCCGGTCCATCTTGTTCAGGACGAGACGCGAGGGTACCGCGTCGGCGCCGATCTCGCGCAGGACGCTGCGGCTGACCTCGAGTTGGGCCTCGTAGGTCGGGTCGGACGCGTCGACGACGAAGAGCAGGAGCGACGCCTCGAGCGCCTCGGCGAGGGTGGAGCGGAAGGAGGCGACCAGGTCGTGCGGCAGTTGCTTGATGAAGCCGACGGTGTCGGAGACCAGGACCCGGGGCCGGGTCTCCGGCTGCAGGGTGCGGACGGTGGTGTCGAGGGTGGCGAACAGCTTGTCCTCGACGAGGACCTGGCTGCCGGTGAGCGCGCGCATGAGGGAGGACTTGCCGGCGTTGGTGTAGCCGACGAGGGCGACGCGGAGCTGGTCGCGGCGGGCGGAGCGGCGCTGGTCGCTGTCGCGCTGGACCGCTTCGAGCTGGTCCTTCAGTTCGGAGAGGCGGTCGCGGATCTTGCGGCGGTCGAGGTCGAGGGTGCTCTCGCCGGCGCCGGGTCCCTGCTGGCGGCCACCGCCGGCGGAGGATTCGCGCAGGCGGGGGGCGACGTATTTGAGCCGGGCCATCTCGACCTGGAGCTTGGCCTCGCGGGTGTTGGCGTGGCGGTGGAAGATCTCGACGATCACGCCGGTGCGGTCGAGGACCTGGGCGCCGGTGGCGCGTTCGAGGTTGCGGATCTGGCTGGGCGATAGTTCGTGGTCGACGATGACGAACTCGGGGCGCCGCTCGCCGTCGTCGTTCTCGGCTTCCGGTTTGCTCTCGTCGGCGCCCTCGAACCGCTCGCGCGCCTTGTGCTTCGGCTTCGGCGCCATGGAGCCGATCACGCCGGTGCCGCCGGTCAGCGCGGCCAGTTCGGCCAGCTTGCCGCTGCCGAGCAGCGCGCCGGCGCCGGTGCCGTCGCGCCGCTGGGAGACCTCGCCGACGACCTCGTAGCCGAGCGTCTTCACGAGGCGCCCGAGCTCTTCGAGGCTGCCGGCATGGGCGGTGTCGTCCACATCGGGCAGCTGGATGCCGACGAGGACGGCGCGCGGGGTGGGGGCCTTGGTTTCCATGGCGCTTCCTACCACGCCGGCCTACTCGTCCAGAAATCGGCGTAGGATGGCGACCGTGTCGGGGGCCTCTTCCTGCGGCAGATGCCCGACGGCCGGGAGCGGCGCGAGCCGGGCGTGGGGGAGCGCGGCGAGGTAGTCGGCGGCGTTGCCGAAGGGGATCATGGCGTCCTTCTCGCCCCAGAGCAGCAGGGTGGGCGCCTGGATGGTCTCGAGCAGCGGCACCGGGTCGAGTAGTTTCTGCTGCCCCATCCGGTCCACGATGGCTTGGCGCACGCCGGGGGCCAGCATCATGTCGCGGTAGCGGGTGTACAGCGTGTCGGTCATCACCTTGGGGTCGGCATAGGCGGGCGCCAGGGAGGCGCGCAGCATGACGGAGGGCAGCACGTAGGGGAGCGCGCGCATCAGGAGGGGCACGTCTGGGGTGGCGCCGTAGGGGGCGCCTGGGCTGGCGAAGCCGTCGGGGGAGATGAGGACGAGCTTGTGCAGGCGCTCCGGATGGGCGGCGGCGAAGCGCCAGGCGATGCGGCCGCCCATCGAGTTGCCGACGATGGTCGCGCGCGCGACGCCGAGTTGGTCCAGCAAGGCCAGGAGGATCGCGATGCTGCGCTCGTCGGTGTAGTCGCCGGTGGGGTCGCGCCCGGTCAGTCCGAAGCCCGGCAGGTCGTAGCGGATGACCCGGTGGTCGCGGTCCAGATCGGCGGCCCAGGCATCCCATGTCTGCAGGCTGGAGCCGAAACCGTGCAGCAGCACGATGGCCGGCGCGGCGCGGGGGCCGGTGTCGCGGACGTGCAGCCTGGCGCCGAGGATGTCGAGGAACTGCGACGGTGGGCCCGCATACGTCGCGACCAGCGCCGCGCGGGGCTGGTCCGGCGTGTAGAGCCAGGCCAGCGCCGCCACGAGGACGACCGCCAGCCCGATCAGTCCGTATCCCA
>CAZZVQ010000153.1:0-10985 GCA_964657565.1 uncultured Acetobacteraceae bacterium | reverse complement strand
CCCGCTGCCGCGCATGACCGGCATCCTCATCGACGGCCCCCGCCGCAGCGTCATCTTCGCGCCCCCCGGCGGCAGACCCACCATCGTCGCCGAGGGCGGCCGCATCGGCCCCTTCACCGTCCAGGCGATCGGGCCGCAACAGGTCATCGTCATCGGCCCCGAAGGCCGGCGCACCGTCCGCACCAGCTTCGACCCCACCCTGCCGCCCCCCGCGCCGACTCTCCCCCCGTCGCCTCAGCCCGTGCCGGGCGCCCCGCAATTCCCCGGCATTGCGCCCGTCCCCGGCTACGCGCTAACCCCCCCATCAGCCGGAGCAGCAAGATGATGAGCAGCACGATGACCCGCCTCCCTGTCCTGCTCCTCTCGCCGCTCGTCCTCCTCGGCTGCGAAGTGCCCCAGACCCCGGTCCTCCAAGCCCTCCCCGCCGTCCAGGGCCAAGCCGGCGTCGCCGCCCCGCGCATCAACGGCCCCATCGGCGCCACCACCGCCCTCGGCACCCCGATCGTCACCTACGGCACCGTCCGCCCCTCGGCCGCCGCCATCGCCGAAGCCACCCAACCCGGCGCCAGTAACGAGCCCGGCGACATCTCGTTCGACTTCGTCGACACCGACATCCGCGAGATCGTCGCCCAGACCCTCGGCACCATCCTGCGCGTCAACTACACGATCGACCCCACCGTCCGCGGCACCGCCACGCTGCGCACCGTCAACCCCATCCCGCGCTCGCGCGTGCTCGCCTCCCTGCAGGCCGTGCTCGCGCAGAACGGCGCCACCATCCTCGAGAGCGGCGGGCTCTACCGGGTCGCCCCGGCGGCCGTAGCCGCGGCCGCCCCCGGCATCGCCGTCGCCGGCGTCGCCGGCAGCGCCGTCATCCCGCTCCGCTACGCGTCCGCCGACGACCTCGCCAAAGTCCTGCAGCCCTACGCCGGCGCCACCGGCCGCATCAGCCCCGACCCCGGCCGCAACGCGCTCCTCATCAGCGGCGACCCCGCGACCCGCGAAGCCCTGCTCAACCTCGTCCACGCCTTCGACATCGACGCCCTGGCCGGCCAATCCTACGCCCTCTTCCCCGTCAGCAGCGGCACCGCCCGCGATTTCGGCACCGCCATGACCGAAGCCATGCGCAGCGGCCAGGGCGCCGCGCTCGCCGGAATCGTCCGCGTCGTCCCCATGGAGCGCATCAACGCCGTCCTGCTCGTCTCCGCCCAGCCCCGCTACATCGACGACGCCCGCCGCATCTACGGTCTCGTCGAGCGCAGCCGCCGCCAGACCGTCCGCGGCTGGAGCGTGTTCTACCTGCAGAACAGCAAGAGCAACGACGTCGCCTACGTCCTGCAGCAGGCCTTCACCCCCAACCACGTCACCGCCACGCCCAGCGCCCGCGCCGTCGGCGCTACCGCGCGCCGCAGCGCAGGCACCAACAGCTTCAATAGCGGCGGCGGCGGTGGCGGCTCGGGGAGCAGCTTGGGCAGTGGCTCCGGCGGTCTGCGCAGCGCCGGCTCCAGCCTCTCCGGCCAAGACTCGACGCAATCCCAGCCCGCCCCCGGCCAAAACCCGGCCAACCCGCTCCTCGGCGGCCTCGACCCGGCCGGCGGCACCGGCGGCGGACCAGGCCAGGGCGGCGGCCAGGGCGGCCAGAGCGACGCCGACCTCAACACCATCCGCATCATCCCCAACGCCGAGAACAACGCCATCCTCGTCTACGCCACCCCCGCCGAACACGACACCGTCGAGGCCATGCTGCACAAGATCGACATCCTGCCGCTCCAGGTCCGCATCGACGCCGTCATCGCCGAGGTCACCCTCAACGACAGCCTCAGCTACGGCACCCAGTTCTTCTTCAAGGGCGGCGGCATCAACGGCGCGCTGAACTTCAACACCGCGTCCGGCGCCGCCGCCAGCGCGCTGGCCACCAGCTTCCCCGGCTTCGTCCTCACCGGCGGCACCAACGAGACCTACGCCCTCAGCGCGCTCCAGAACGTCACCACCGTGAAGGTCCTATCCTCGCCCCAGCTCATGGTGCTCGACAACGAATCCGCCCGCCTCCAGGTCGGCAACCTAGTCCCCTACCTCACCACCAGCTCGCAGAGCACGCTGACCGCCAACTCCGCCATCATCAACTCGATCGACTACCGCGAGACCGGCGTCATCATGGAGGTCACCCCCCGCGTGAACAGCGGCGGCCTCGTCACGCTCGACATCGCCCAGGAGGTCAGCGACGTCGACACCACCGCCACCGCCAACTCCCAGATCGCCTCGCCGACCTTCCTGGAGCGTAACGTCCGTTCCCGCGTCGTCGTCCAGGACGGCCAGACCATCGGCCTGGCCGGCCTCATCCGCGACAACGCCAGCCGCGGCAACAGCGGCATCCCGTGGCTCAAGGACGTCCCCCTCCTCGGCTTCCTCGCCGGCCAGCAGACCAACAGCCGCGGCCGCACCGAGCTCCTCGTCCTCGTCACCCCCCACGTCGTCCACGACCAGCGCGACGCCCGCGCCTTGACCGAAGACCTCCGCGACCAGTTGATCAACGCCGCCACCATCCCCGGCGAACTCCAGCGTCTCCCCCAATCCGGCTCCCCCGACCCTGAACGGCGCGTCCGCCGCTCCGTGGGACTGGACCGCTGAGCCCGACTTTTTCTGACGCTCAAGCCGCGACCCGTTTGATGCTCGCCTGTTTCGTCAGAAGGGTGCGGACCAGCCACGACCGAAAGGGCTCATCGTAAACCCGCAGTGCCAGCCACGCGAATGCGATCGCCGAGATCATGCCGCCGGCGACTGCCGCTTCTGCCCCGAACACCGGCTGGATGAAGCGATGCGCGGCCAGTAAGAATGGCCAGTGCAGGATGTAGACCGGAAACGATAGATCGCCGAGCAGCTTCTCCACCGGGTTCGCCGCGGCACGGCCCTTTGCCGCTCCAAGGATGATGACGGCAGGGAACACGATCAGCAGCGCGGCATAGTCGACCAGACAAGTATACGCTAGCGGACACAGGCAGACGGCCATGATCGCCAGCGCCAGCGTCCAAGACGGCACCTGCCAAATCCGCCAACTCGGCAGACGGTTTTGCTCGAAGAAACGCCAGAGTAACAGGCCGCCGCAGAACGACGCCCCGGCTTCGAACCCCACCAAATGGTAGGGGATCGCATTGAAATACTGCCAATCCGAAACTGCATAGGCAACCGCGCAGGTAGACGTGATTGACATCAGGAGTCGATTCGAGAACTTCGCCACGAGTGTTGGGAATATCACGTAGGCGAGCATCTCGAAGAACAGCGACCACTCAGGCGGATTGACCGGGAAGGGACCAAAGCTGAATTGTGAGTGAATCGGCGAAGGCAGCCCAAGTAAGTTCAGTGACGCCGCGAGTATCCCAAAGTGCCCATGCCAAAACTGATCTCCGAACAAGGCGAACCAGGCCGTTCCGGTCACCACGCCGAGAACGAGCAAAGGATACAGGCGGACCACTCGGCGTAGCATGAAGTTACGCACGCTCATGCCGTCGCAAATTCGCTGTCGATACGCGCTGGCAATCACGAAGCCGGAGAGCATGAAGAAGAAGACGACCGCCAGTCCCTTACGCGGTACCCACCCGTATTCTCCTCCCAGCATCACCGCGCTCGCGTGTCCAAGCAGGACCATGAACGCGGCCGTCCCACGCTGCCCGTCCAGAACGTCGAAATGGAATTGCTGCTGCCTGAGCGGCGGGGTATTTTTGATCATGACGGCACCAAAGTCTCAATTTCGAGACTTATCCGCAAGGCGCAAGCGTGTCCAGCGCCAAGCAGGCCGCGGTCAAGATCGCCGGTTCAGGCGATGACAGTCAAACGCAGCAATCCCGGACAACTATTGATTGCAAAAACCAGCAATATCCGAGCCAAAATGCAGTACAGTTGCCAATGACATTCTCCGCGAGTGCCCGGCGGTACTGCGGAGAGCCGTCCTACCGCCCCTGGAACACCGGCGCCCGCCGCTCCGCCATCGCCGCCACTCCCTCCTTGAAATCCTCCGTCCGGAAATGCTCCTCCTGCTCGCCGAGCTCATGGTCGGTGATCGCCGCCACCGCCTCCGCCAGCCCCCGCCGCAGCGTCCGCCGGGTCGACGCCACCGCCACCGGCGCCGACACCGCGATCTCCCGCGCCAGTTCCAGCGCCGCCGCGCGCAACCCGTCCGCCGGCGCCAGCACATCCACCAGCCCGATCGCCTCCGCCTCCACCCCGCCGATCCGCCGCCCCGTGTAGAACAGCAGCGCCGCCTTCTGCGCCCCCACCACCCGCGGCAGCGTCACGCTCAACCCGAACCCCGGATGGAACCCCAACCGGTTGAAATTCGCCGTGAACCGCGACTCCGCCGAGGCCACGCGGAAATCCGCCACCATCGCCAGCCCCAGCCCGCCGCCGACCGCCGCCCCCTGCACCGCTGCCACGATCGGCGTCTCGCACCGGAACAGCCGCACCGCCTGCTGATACAGATGCCCGCCCTGCCGATCGCCGACCGTATCCCGCGCCGGCGACGCGAAATTCGCCCCGGCGCAGAAATTCTTCCCCTCCGCGCACAACACGATGCTCCGCACCGCCGGGTCCGCATCGAACGCTTCGAACGCCGCCGCCAAATCCCGAATCAGCGGAATGTCGAAGAAATTGTTCGGCGCCCGACAGATCTCGGCGATCCCCACATGCCCGTCGGTGCTGGTCCGAACATCACTCATCGCAGCCCCAGCCCCCGCGCGATGATCCCCCGCAAGATCTCCCGCGTCCCCCCGCGCAGCGAGAACGACGGCGCCGTCATCACCAAATGCGCCAGCACCGCCGACAACGACCCGGCCCCATTCACCATCGACGGCTCCACATCCACCAGCAAGCGCACCACCTCGACCGTCTCCTGCTCGAGCACATTGCCCAAATCCTTCACCAGCGACGCCTGCAGCGCCGGGTCCTCGCCCGCCTGCAACATCCCCGCGATCGAGCGCGACAACCGCCGCAGCGCCAGGATGTGCGACGTCAGCCGCCCGATCGCCGCCGCCGCCCGGTCGTCCGCGTCCGGCCCCAGCGCCCGCACCGCCTCGACCAGCAGCGCGAAGCTCGACAGGAACCGGTCCGGCCCCGACCGCTCGAACGCCAGCTCGCCCGTCACCTGCTTCCAGCCGTCGCCCTCCTGCCCGAGCAGCGCGTCCTCCGGCAGCAGCATGTCCTCGAGGATCACCTCGTTGAAATGGTGCCCGCCCGTCATGTCGATGATCGGCCGCACCACCATGCCGCCGCCATCTTGCGCCCGGCGCATGTCCACCACGAACTGGCTCGCCCCCGCATGCCGATCGTCCTGCGCCTTCTCGCCGGTCCGGCAGAACAGGATCATGTAGTCCGCCACATGCGCCGACGACGTCCACACCTTCGTCCCGCTGACCAGCCACCCGCCCTGCACCCGCTGCGCCCGCGTCCGCGCCGCCGCCAGGTCGGAGCCGGAATCCGGCTCGCTCATCCCGATGCAGAACGAGCACTCCCCCGCCGCGATCTTCGGCAGGATCGCCTGCCGCTGCGCCTCGGTCCCGTTCTTCAGGATGCTCGGCCCGCTCTGCCGCTCCGCCACCCAGTGGTACCCCACCGGCGCCCCCGCCGCGAGCATCTCCTCCAGCACCACGTACCGCTCCAGCGCCGTCCGCTCATGCCCGCCATACCGCTTCGGCCACGTCATCCCGAGCCAGCCACGCTCGCCCATCTTGCGGCTGAACGCCCGGTCCTGCCCGCTCCACGATTCCGCCTTCTGCTGCGCCGTCCGATCCGCCAGCTCGGTAGCCAGAAACCCCCGCAACTCCGCCCGCAACGCCTCGGCGGCGTCGGTCTGCTCCGGCGGCGTGGCAAACGCGAGTCCCTGCATGGTCGATCCTCCCCAATTCGCCGGCGTCACGCCGCCGTCAGCGCCGGCCACAGCCCCTCCGGCCCCGCCGCCAACGCCGCCCGCCCCACCACGACGTTCCACTCCGCCTCGTTCCCGAATTCATCCCGCCACGACCACAGCCGCCGCGTCGCGTAGTGGAGATCGTACTCCTGCGTGAACCCGATCGCCCCGTGCGACTGGTGCGCCAACCCGGCCGCCACGCTCGCCGCCTCGCCCGCCCGCGCCTTCGCCGCCCCCACCAGCATCGGCGACAGATCCCCCGCCAGCCCGTCCGCCGCCATGTCCGCCGCCGCGATCGCCGCCGCCGACTGCCCCGCCAGCACCGCCAGTGTCTGCTGGATCGCCTGGAACTTGCCGATCGGCCGCCCGAACTGCACCCGCGTCTGCGCATACCCCACGCTCAACGACAGCGCCCGCGACAACGCCCCCGCGATCTGCGCCGTCCGCACCGCCGCCCCCGCCGCCCGCAACCCCTGCGCGTCCAGATCGACCGCCGCCACCGCCTCGCCCGCCAGCCGCACATCCAGCGTAATCGTATCCCGCGGCTCCCCCGCCAAATTCACATCCCGGCTCGTCACCAACCCGGCGCCTGCAACCCGCGCCACCATCGGCCCCTCCGGACCCACCGCCAGCACGGCGACCGCCGCCGCATCCCGTGCCCACGGCACCCGGCTCGCCGTCCCGCTCAGCCGCCAGCCATCCCCATCCCGGATCAGGCTCAGGGCCTCGCCCTTGCGCACCGGCGCCAGCGTCAACACCCCGTCCGGCACCGCCAACCCGGCCCGCGCCAGCAACCAGCCTGCCAGCATCGTCTCCGCCAGCGGGATCGGCGCCGTATGCTCGGCCGCGATCTGCAGCAGCCGCAGCGCCTCGGCCACGCTCGCGCCGAACCCGCCCGCCGCCTCCGGCAGCAGCGCCGCCGTGAACCCGGCGTCGACCACCGCATCCCACAACGCCTGCGGGAACACCCCCTTCTCCGCCGCTTTCAGCACATCCTTGTCGACATACTGGCTAAACAGCCGCTGCGCACTATCGGCAAGTTGGTCGCTCATTCTGGTCCCCTACGCGCTCACGTCGGCTCTGGTTAGGTATGGATCATCGTCCCGATCCCCCCATCCTTGAACAGCTCCAACAAACACGCATGCGGCATCCGCCCATCCAGGATCACCGCCCCCTTCACCCCCTTGCGCACCGCATCCGCGCAATTCTCCACCTTCGGGATCATCCCCCCGCTGATCATCCCGCTCGCCACCCCCGCTTCCACGTCGGCCAGCGACATCTCCGGGATCAGCCGCTTCTGCTCGTTCAAAACCCCCGGCACATCCGTCAGCATCAGCAGCCGACGCGCCCCCAGCGCGCCCGCCACCGCGCCGGCCACCGTGTCCGCATTGATGTTGTAGGTCTTGCCATCCTCGCCCATGCCCACCGGCGCGATCACCGGAATCAGCCCGGCCCCGGTCAGCGCATGGATCACCCGCACGTCCACATGCTCCGGCTCCCCCACAAAGCCGAGATCCAGCGCCCGCTCGATATGGCTATCCGGGTCCTTCACCGTCCGCCGCAGCTTGCGCGCCCGGATCAGCCCGCCATCCTTGCCGCAGATCCCCACCGCCAGCGCCCCCGCCTGGTTGATCAGCCCGGCCACATGCTTGTTGACCGTCCCCGCCAGGACCATCTCGACGACCTCGACCATCGCCTCGTCCGTCACCCGCAACCCGTCCACGAAACTGGACTGGATCGCCAGCCGCTTCAGCATCGCGTTGATCTGCGGCCCGCCGCCATGCACGATCACCGGGTTGACCCCCACCTGCTTGAGCAGGGCGATGTCCCGCCCGAACTGCTCGGCCAGGTGCTCGTCCCCCATCGCGTGGCCACCGTACTTGATCACCACCGTCACCCCGGCATAACGCCGCAGGAACGGCAGCGCTTGGACTAGGATGGTGGCCTGTTGGGCCGCGGCCTCAAGATCGAGGGGCAATGACATGGCTCTCCGTAGACTGGCCCCGTGCCGGGCCCTGTAGCAGGCCGACCCTCGCTTGCAGGCTCCGGCAGGTCAAGCGACCGCCGGCTCAATGTTGAGACTTGCTCGGCCACCGCAATTAACGTTTCTGCCCAACTCGATGGCAACGGCGCGATTCCCTGGAAAGCCCTGAATGCAAAGCCGGAAACCGCAGCTCGCTGCCGAAACCCAGCCACCGGACCCCGCCCGAACCGGGCCCAGCCTCCTCGCATTATTGATCCGCCGCATCGAGAAATGGCTCGCCGACGACAGCGTCGTCATCCTCTGGCTTGCCGTCCTCCTCTTCCTCGGTGCCCCCGCGCTGACCGCCTGGACCGTCGTCACCGACTACCAGGAGACCCGGGCCAGCGCCGAGGCCGCCATCACCAACCTTGCCAGGGCGCTCGAAAAGGACATCGCCCGCAACATCGAGGTCTATGACCTCGCCTTGCAGGAGACCGCCGCCGCCAGTCGCCTGCCAGGCCTGGCCGAGGCCAGCCCGGCGGTACGCCGCGCCGCTCTGTTCTCGCGCGTCGCCACCGCCGAATTCATCTCCACCCTGTTCGTCCTCGACCCCGCCGGAAACCTGGTCGTCGACAGCAGCCAGCCCGAGATCCGGCCCAGCAACTTCGCCGACCGCGCCTATTTCCGCGTCCCGCGCGACCATCCCGAAACCGGCCTCTATATCGACGCCCCCATCCGCAGCCGCCGCTCCGGCACCGCCGTCGTGATCTTCAGCCGCCGCATCGACGCCGACGACGGCAGCTTCGCCGGACTCGTCGGCGCCAGCGTCGAGATCGACTATTTCAGCAACCTGTTCGCCAGCCTCGAACTCGGCCAGGGCGGCTCCGTCAGCCTCGTCCGCAGCGACGGCGTCATCCTCGCCCGCTACCCCGCCCCACCCGGACAGATCGGCAGCAGCCTGGCCGGCGCCGCGCCGTTCCAAACCATGCTGCAGCAAACCACCGGCGTCCTGGAAGGCCTCTCCTCCGTTGACCACATCGAGCGCACATACGCCTATCGCCGGGTCGGCGACCTCCCGCTGATCGTCGCCGTCAGCTATGGCCGCGCCGCCGCCTTCGCCGCGTGGCGCAAGAAGAGCCTGCTCACCGTCACCGCCATCGCCAGCCTCATCGGCTTCGGCGCCATCCTCATCGCCGCCTTGCGCCGCCAGCTCGTCCGCCGCGGCGCCGCCGAGCGCAACGCCCTCGCCTCCGCCGAACAGGCCAGGCGCTCCGAAGCCAATCTCGCCATCGCCTTCGACCGGATCGACGCCGTCTTCCGCCACTCCGCCGACGCCCAGTTCGCCGCCAGCCGCCGCGCCGACGGCCAGTTCGCCTTCGACCTCATCAACCGCCGCTGCGAAGACCTCACCGGGCTGCACGCCGATGACGTGGTCGGCAGGACGCCCGACGAGTGCCTGCCCCCCGAGACCGCCCTCATCATCCGCCGCAACTGGGACAACTGCGTCGCCAATGGCGAGCCGCTCTCCTACGAGCACATCCGCACCGTCGCCATCGGGCCTCGCCATTGGGAGACCCTGCTCGTCCCCGTCCGTGATGTCGGCGGCACCATCTACCGCCTCATCGGCACCATCCGCGACGTCACCGACCGCAAGCAGGCCGAGGCCGAACTGCTCCAGCGCAACGTCACCCTCGAACAGCGCGCCGCCACCGCCGCCGCCGCCCAGCACGACGCCCTCGCCCGCGCGTCCGCCGCCGAACGCCTGCGCATCCTCGGCCAGCTCGCCAGCGGCATCGCCCACGACTTCAACAACGTCCTGCAAAGCGTCACCGGCTGCGCCGACATCATCGAGCGCCGCGCCGAAGAGCCCAATACCATGCGCCACGTCGCCCGCCTCATCAACGACGCCGCCGCCCGCGGCACCTCGATCACCCAGCGCCTGCTCGCCTTCACCCGCAAGGACGTGACCCAGTCCGAGCGCATCGCCATCGCCACCATGCTCGCCGACGTCGCCGACATGCTCCGCCACACCCTGCGCGGCGCCGGCCACATCGAGATCCGCACTGCCGCCGACGACCCGGAGTTGTTCGTCCAAATCGATCCCAACGAACTCAAGACCGTCCTGCTCAACCTGGCCACCAACGCGCGCGACGCCATGCCCGACGGCGGAACCATCACCCTCGGCGCCGCCCCCGACCCCGGCCCGCCCACGCTCGCTCCGGCCGACTACGTCCGCCTCTGGGTGCACGATGACGGCCAGGGCATGGACGACGCCACCATCGCCCGCGCCACCGAACCGTTCTTCACCACCAAGCCCCCCGGCCAGGGCACCGGCCTCGGCCTCTCCATGGCCCGCTCCTACGCCGAGGACCGCGGCGGCACCCTCGCCATCGCCAGCCGACCCGGCCTCGGCACCACCGTCACGCTATGGTTGCGCCGCTAGCCCCGCCAGATCCGCCCGCACCAGATCCATCCCCAACCCGGTCTCGCTGCTCGTCGTCACCACCACCGGAAACGCCGCCGCGTGCTGGCGCGACAGCGCCAACACCTCCGCCTGCTTCTTCGCCAGCGCGCCCGGCTTCACCCCGTCCGCCTTCGTCAGCACCAGCTGATACGTCACCGCCGCCCGGTCCAGCAGCTCCATCACCGTATGGTCCGACGCCTTCAGCTCGATCCGGCTATCCAGCAGCAGCACCACCCGCTGCAGCGTCGGCCGCCCCCGCAGGTAGTCGAACATCAGCCCCTGCCAATCCGCCTTGATCTCCTTGCCCGCCTGCGCATACCCGTAGCCCGGCATATCCACCAGCGTCAGCCGCTCCCCCAGGTCGAAAAAGTTCAGCTGCCGCGTCCGCCCCGGCGTATTCGACGCCCGCGCCAACGCGTGCCGCCCCGTCAACGCATTGATGAGGCTCGACTTCCCCACGTTCGACCGCCCCGCGAACGCCACCTCCGGCAGCCCGGCCTCCGGCAACTGATCGATCCGCTGCGCCGCATAGAAAAACCGGCACTCCTGCGCAAACAACCACCGCCCCGCCTCGACCCGCGCCGCCTCCTCTTCGGAACCCTCTCCCCCCGGGAGAGGGCAGGGTGAGGGTGCCTCCACCAGCTCGCCCTACGGCCGCGCCAACG
>CAZZVQ010000152.1:0-11040 GCA_964657565.1 uncultured Acetobacteraceae bacterium | reverse complement strand
GCAATACCCGCCGAGCACGTTCCACCCCTGCGACAACCCGGCATACAGCAGCACGAGCACGATCAGCCCCCGCGAATACTGCCCCGTCACCACCAACGGCAGCAGCGCCGCCAGCACCAACAGCACCAGCCCCAGGATCCGCTCGGTCCGCCGCCGCCTGACGATCGCGTTCCGCATCACAGACGCCCGAACAAGCCGCGCGGCCGCACCGTCAGCACCAGCAGGTAGATGACGAACACCCCCACCTGCTTGATCGACGGATCGATCACCAACGCCGTCAGCGCCTCGACCACCCCCACCAGCAACCCGGCCACCAGCGCCCCCACCAGCGACCCGAACCCGCCCAGCGCCACCGTCACATACGCGATCAGCGCGAACCCGCCCCCCACCGTCGGCGAGATGTAGTAGAACGTCGCCAGCATGGTCCCGGCGATGCCCACCGTCGCCGCCCCGATCCCCCACCCGATCGAGAAGATCCGATCCCGATCGATCCCGATCAGCGCCACCGCATCCCGATCCTCCCGCGTCGCCTCCAGCGCCCGCCCGAACTCGGTCCGCGAGATCAGCGCCAACGCCGCGAACGCGAGCAGACACACGACCCCCGCCGCCAGCTGCGGCAGCGGCAGCACGATCTCGCCGAAATGCACGATCCGGTTGGCCATGATCCCCGTCGTCACCGACCGGAAATCGCTCCCGAACGCCGTCTGCGCCGCCCCCACCAGAAAGATCGACAGCCCGAACGTCACGAAGATCTGCACCATCCCCGAGTTGAACCGCACCGCCAGCGCCCGCGCGATCAGCAGCCGATAGATCGCCACCCCCACCACGAACAGCAGCCCCGCCACCAACGGCAGCTGCAGCAACGGATCGATCCCCAGCCCGGCGCTGAGGAAGAACGTCGCATACATCGCCAGCATCAACAGCTCGCCATGCGCGAAATTGACCACGTCCATCAGTCCGAAGATCAGCGACAACCCCGCCGCCACCAGCGCATACACGAGCCCCATGAGCAGGCCGCCAAGGGCGACCTGCAAAACCAGCGACGCGGTCATGGTAGCCCTCTCCCTCCGGGAGAGGGTTGGGTGAGGGCTTTCATGCCGGCGCTTCGGCTTGAGGGCATACCCTCACCCCGGCCCTCTCCCGGAGGGAGAGGGAGCGAGCTGCCATTGGCGGGGACCCTACTTCCCCACCGCCCAAACCGGCTGCGCCGTCGCCACATCCGTCGGAAACACCGTATGCCAAACCCCGCCCGTCCATTGCTGGATCACCGGGTTGCCCTCCGTGTTCTGCCCCGTCTCGTCGAACTTGATGCCCTTCCACGGCATGATGGTCATGGTGCCAGGAATGTTGGTGGCCTTCAGCGCGGCCTGCAGATCGGTGTTCTTGGTCGAGCCGGCGCGGTTGATCGCATCGGCCAGCACCTCCAGCGCCGTGATCGGTCGGGCAGTGTAGTCGTTGAGCGTCTTGCCGTCGTTGCGGGCACTATACAGCTTGTTGACGGCAGCGATCGCCGGCCGGGTCGACGTAGCGTCGAGCGCGAAGCTGGACCGGCTCATCACCCCTTCCGCCAGCGGCCCCGACGCCTTCAGGAACGGCGGATCGAGGAACCCGGCATCCTGGGCGAGGATGGCTTTCGGCGTATACCCGGCATCGTGCATCGACCGCACCATCAGGATGGCGTCGCTGGTGTACGAGGAAGGCAGCAGCATATCGGCATCGGCCGCCTTCAGCCGCTGCGCCTCAACGGACAGCGAGGGCGTGCTGGCCTGGTACGCCAGGTCGGCGACCACCTTGATCCCCGCCTTCTCCGCCATCGCCGCCTGCAGCTTGCCGCTATCGGTGCCGAACACCGAGTTCTCATGGATGATCGCCACGCTCTTGACCGGGTGGCCGTTCTTGCCAGCCCAGTCGATGAAGTCGAACATCGCCTGCGTGAAGTCGGTATCGGTGGGCGACGTGCGGAAGAACCAGGACAACCCCTGCTTGTTCAAGCTCGGCGACGAGTTGTCGGCCGAGATATACGGGATTTGATACCGGTCGCAGATCTGGCTGATCGTCACCGCCGTCGCACTCGTATAGCTCCCGATGATGGCGACGACCTTGCCCTGGGTGATGAGGCGCTCGGCTTCGGAGCGGGCGATTTGCGGGTTGTTCTGGCTGTCGGCAAAGACGAGCTTGATGTGTGCGCCGCCGAGATTGGGCAGGCCGCCGCCGGCGCCGAACAGCATGCCGGGGATGTTCTCGTTGCCGTTGATGATGGCCGCCTCGGTTTCGAGGGCAGCCTGCGCGTCGTGGCCGACGGCGGCAGCGTTGCCCGAGAGCGGGTAGATGACGCCGACCAGGATGTCCTCGGCTGCGCGGGCGCCGGTGGCGAAACCGAACAGGGCAGTCACGGCGAGGAGGGTGCGTCGAAACATTCTCTGTCCTTTGGGTTGGGATTTGTGATGCAAATCGAATGCCAGGGCCGGCGGCAATCTATGCGGCAGCCCAGCCCCGAACAATTCCTCCGCCGATGCGCTATGCTCGGTCCTCACCGACGACGGAACCCGCCCCGATGACGACACCCCTGTTCTACCTCGCCCTGACACTCGTGCTCGCCCTGCTGCAGATCCTCGTCGCCGCCGGGTTCAAGCGCCAGCAGGACAGCCTGCAATGGGCCGCCGGCAACCGCGACGACCAGCCGGTGCAATACCAGGGCGCCGCCGCCCGCCTCGCCCGCGCCCAGGCCAACCTGTGGGAGTCCCTCCCCATCTTCATCGGCGCCATCCTGCTGGCCCACGTCGCGCTGCGCGAATCCGGCCTGACCACCTGGGGCGCCGCCCTCTTCTTCTGGGGCCGCCTGGTCTATGTCCCCGTCTACGCCCTCGGCCTGGCCCCCTTGCGCAGCATCGTCTGGGGAGTCGCCCTCGTCGGCCTCATCCTGGTCCTCATCAGCCTGTTCTGATGCTGTTTCCCTGGACCTTGTTGCAGCTGGCCGGCGCCGTCGCGCTCCTGCTCTGGGGCGTGCACATGGTGCAGACCGGCGTGCAGCGCGCCTTCGGCGCCCGCCTGCGCACCTTCCTCGGCACCGCCCTGCGCGACCGCTTCCGCGCCTTCCTCGCCGGCATCGGCGTCACAGCCATCCTCCAGAGCTCGACCGCCGCCGGGCTGATGGTCACCGGCTTCGCCGCCGGCGGCCTCGTCGACCTCGTCCCCGCCCTCGCCGTCATGCTCGGCGCCAACGTCGGCACCACGCTCATCGTCCAGCTCCTCTCGTTCAACGTCGCCGAGATCGCCCCCGTCCTCATCCTGGTCGGCGTCATGCTGTTCCGCCGCGCCTCCGCCGGCCCGCGCGATTTCGGCCGCGTCTTCATCGGCCTCGGCCTGCTCCTGATGGCGCTGCACCAATTCGTCGAGCTGCTCACCCCCTACGAAGACGCTCCCTCCCTGCGCCTCATCCTCGGCTCCATCGCCACTGAACTAGTCCTGGACGTCATCCTCGCCGCCGCCCTGACCTGGGCCGCGCACTCCTCGGTCGCGATCGTATTGGTGGTGATGCAGTTCGCCAGCAAAGGCACCGTCCCGCTCGACGCCGCCTTCGCCCTCGTCCTCGGCGCCAATCTCGGCACCGCCATCAACCCCCTGCTCGAGGGCAACACCAAGGACCAGGTCGCCAAGCGCCTCCCCATCGGCAATCTCTGCAACCGCGTCGCCGGCGTCATCCTCGCCCTAGCGCTGCTCGACCCGGTCGGCCGCCTGCTCGCCGCCCTCGAACCCGACCCGGCCCGCGCCGTCGCCGACTTCCACACCGGCTTCAACCTCGTCATGGCCGCCCTCACCTTCCCCTTCCTCGGCCCGCTCGCCACCCTGCTCCGCCGCTGGCTCCCCGCCCGCATCGACGCCGCCGACCCGGCCACCCCCCTCTATCTCGACAGCGCCGCCCACGAGACCCCCGTCGTCGCCCTCGGCGGCGCCGCCCGCGAAGCCCTCCGCCTCGCCGACATCCTCGAATCCATGCTGAACGGGTTCGCCGAAGCGCTCGACCGCGGCGACCGCCGCCGGGTCGAGGAGACCAAGCGCCTCGACGACGTGCTCGACCGCCTCGACGCCGCCATCAAGACCTACCTGACCGAGCTCGAGACCGAGGCCATGAGCGAGGCCGATCACGACCGCGCCCGCGCCATCCTCACCTTCGCCATGAACATGGAGGCCGCCGGCGACGTCGTCGACAAGGGCCTGCTCGCCTCCGTCACCAAGCAGCTCCGCCGCGGCATCGCCTTCCCCCCCGACATCCGCGCCGAGCTCGCCGACGCCACCACCCGCCTCATCGCCAACGCCCGCGCCGCCGCCGCCTTGTTCATGAACCCCGACGACCGCGCCGCCCGCCTCCTGGCCGCCGAAAAAGCCATCTTCCGCGACCTCGAAGCCAAAGCCACCGACCTCCATTTCACCCAGCTCCGCGCCACCCGCGACACCGCCGAAACCAGCGGCCTCCATCTGGAGCTTCTGCGCGACATGAAGCGCATCAACGCCCATCTCCTAGCCGCCGCCCAACCCGCCCGCCAAACCCAAGTAGGGTGGGTAAGCGAAGCGTAACCCACCAACCACCAGCCGAATTGCCTCCAATATAAGCAACATTCCGCAATCCACCCCACCCAACCACCACCCCGCCGTGGCACGAACTTTGCTCCCCCGAAACCACATGACCCCGTCGCCCCCGACCATCGCCGGCTACCGCGACCGCTACGCCACCGGCGAAACCCCAGCCAGCGTCCTCACTGCGTTACGGGACCGAATCGAACGCCACGACGACCCCGGCATCTTCCTCCACGTGATCTCCGCCCCCGCCTTGGAGGGCTTCCTCGCCGCCCTGGACCCCGCCGACCGCGACCGCCTCCCCCTCTGGGGCATCCCCTTCGCGGTCAAGGACAACATCGACGTCGCCGCCATGCCGACCACTGCCGCCTGCCCCGCCTTCGCCTACACCCCGGACCGCCACGCCGAGACCGTCGCCCGCCTCGTCGCCGCCGGCGCCATCCCCATGGGCAAGACCAACCTCGACCAGTTCGCCACCGGCCTGAACGGCACCCGCACGCCGCACCCCGTCCCGCGCAACCCCCGCGCCCCGGGCCGGGTCCCCGGCGGCTCCTCCTCCGGCTCGGCGGTCGCGGTCGCCGCCGGCCTGGTCCCGTTCGCGCTCGGCACCGACACCGCCGGCTCCGGCCGCGTCCCCGCCGGTCTCTGCGGCCTCGTCGGCCTGAAACCCACCCCCGGCGGCGTCTCCACCAGCGGCGTCGTCCCCGCCTGCCGCTCGCTCGACTGCGTCTCCGTCTTCTCCCACACCGTCGCCGATGCCTGGGCCGTCCACCAAATCATCGCCGGCTACGACCCGGCCGACCCCTACTCCCGCGACATCCCCCCCACCGACGCCGTGCCCACCCGCACGATCGGCATCCCCGCCGACCCCGACCGCCCCCATTTCGACCCCGCTGCCGAAGCCGCCTGGGACCTGACCCTCGCGCAACTGACCGCCCTGGGCTTCGACCTCGTCCCCATCTCCATGGCCCCCTTCAACGCCGTCGCCGCCCTGCTCTACGACGGCGCCTGGGTCGCCGAACGCCTCGCCACGCTCGAACCCTTCCTCGCCACCGCCCCGCCAGACGCCGTCCTCCCGGTCACCCGCTTCATCATCGAGACCAGCGCCCGCCGCCACACCGCCGCCGACGCCTTCCGCGCCACCCACACCCTCGCCCGCCTCCGCCGCGAGACCGAACCGGTATGGCGCCGCATCGACGCCCTCGCCGTCCCCACCGCCCCGCTCTTCCCCACCCTCGACGACATGGCCGCCGACCCGATCGGCCCCAACTCCCGCCTCGGCACCTTCACCAACTTCGTCAACCTGCTCGGCCTGGCCGCCCTCGCAATCCCCGGCCCCGACCGCCCCGACGGCCTCCCCGCGGGCGTCACCTTCATCGCCCCCGGCGGCTCCGAAGCCAGCCTCGTCGCCCTCGGCCTGCGCATGGAAGCGTCATGACCTTCCTCGAGATCGGCCTCGTCGGCGCCCACATGACCGGCCTGCCGCTCAACCACGAGATCGCCGCCCTCGAGGGCCGCTTCGACCGCGCCGCCAAGACCGAACCCTGCTACCGGCTCTACGCCCTCCCCGGCGGCCCGCCGCACCGCCCTGGCCTGCTCCGGGTCGCCCCTGGCGCCGGCCACGCCATCGCGCTCGAAGTCTGGCAGATCCCCTCCGCTCAGATCGGCGCCCTGCTGGCCTCCATCCCGTCCCCGCTCGGCCTCGGCACAATCCGCCTCGCCGACGGCACCATCCCCAAGGGCTTCCTCGTCGAAGCCGAGGGCGTCACCGGCGCCCAGGACATCTCCCAATACGGCGGTTGGCGCGCCTACCTCGCCGCAACACGATAGGACGCCCCATGGACCGCAGAACCTTCCTGGCCACCGCCCTCGCGGCCCCCATGCTGGCCGCCCGCAAGGCCGAAGCCCAGTCCCCCACCCGCGCCGAAACCCTCCTCCTAGTGCAGGAATACGGCCCCAACAGCATGGACATGCAGGGCATCGGCTCGTCCCAGCCCGTCAACGGCGTCGCGCTGAACTGCTACGACCGCCTGGTCCGCTTCAAGACCGTCCCGCTGCCCGACGGCAAGGGCAAGACCTTCACCCTCAACCAACTCGAGCCCGAACTCGCCGAATCCTGGCAGGAAGCCAGCGACGGCATGAGCGTCACCTTCAAGCTGCGCGACGCCAAGTTCCACTCCGGCCGCGCCGTCACCGCCAAGGACGTCAAATGGTCGCTCGACCGCGCCGTCAGCATCGGCGGCTTCGCCACCACGCAGATGAACGCCGGCAGCATGGAGAAGCCCGAGCAGTTCGTCGCCCTCGACGACAAGACCTTCCGCATCGACTTCCTCCGCAAGGACAAGCTGCTGATGCCCAATCTCGGCGTCACCATCCCCTTCGTGTTCGACAGCGAGTTGGCCCAGAAGAACGCCGCCGGCGACCCGTGGGCCAAGGAGTGGCTGAAGAACAACGTCGCCGGCTCCGGCGGCTTCAAGGTCGAGAGCTGGAAGCCCGGCACCGAGACGATCTATGTCCGGAACGACGACTGGGCCTGCGGACCCAAGCCCGCCATGCGCCGCATCATAACCCGCGACATCCCCTCGTCGGCGACAAGGCGCGCGCTGCTCGAACGCGGCGACGCCGACGTCTCCTTCGGCCTCCCGCCCAAGGACTTCAAGGACCTCGCCGACGCCGGCAAGGTCCAGGTCGTCGGCGTCCCCGTCCCCAACGGCATCTGGTACGTCGCCATGAACGCCGCCACCGGCCCCTTCACCGACCCCCGCGTGCGCCAGGCCGTCGCCTGGGCGATGCCCTACGACAAGATGATGCAGGTCGCCCTCTACGGCCGTGGCGTACCCATGTGGGGCGCCACCGGCACCCCCACCGTGGCCTGGCCGCAACCCTTCCCCTACGACACCAACCTCGACAAGGCCCGCGCCCTCGTCCAGCAAGTCAGCCCCGGCGGCTTCACCACCTCGGTCCTGTTCGACGCCGGCCAATCCACCATCGCCGAACCCATGGCCGTCCTCCTCAAGGAGTCGCTCGCCCCGCTCGGCATCAACGTCGAGCTGAACAAAGTCCCCGGCGCCAATTTCCGCGGCGAACTCAACAAGAAGACTGCCCCGATCGTCATCAACCGCTTCGCCGGCTGGCTAGACTGGCCCGATTACTTCTTCTTCTGGAACTATCACGGCAACAACTCGGTCTTCAACGTCGCCTCCTACCAGAACAAGGCGATGGACAAGGACATCGACGCCGCCCGCTTCGCCCCCGACGCCGCCGCCTACGACGCCGCCGTGAAGGGCTTCGTCACCCTGGCCGAACAAGACGTCCCCTTCGTCCCCGTCGCCCAACCGCTGCACGACGTCGCCATGCAGAAATCCATCGGCGGCTACCAGTTCTGGCCCTGCCGCGAACCCGACTTCCGCGCCTTTACCAAGGGCTGAGATGACACCGCACTCCAACCATTCCAACCCGTCACCCCCGGACTTGATCCGGGGGTCCACAAGCGGTCCTTGCCGCGGGTCCACGGCGCCGCAAGCGCCGTGCTTGCCGCCCTGGATTGCCGGGTCAAGCCCGGCAAAGACGAGAGTGGACGGCTAATCCCAAATGCTGAAACTAACCCTATCACGGCTCGGAACGGCGATACCGAGCCTGATCGGCGTCGTCATCGTCACCTTCCTGCTGACCCGCGTCCTCCCCGGCGACCCCGCCACCTACTTCGCCGGCCCCGTCGCCTCCAAGGAGGCCATCGCCGCCATCCAGCACCAGCTCGGCCTCGATCAGCCGCTCTGGGTCCAATTCCTCCGCTACGTCGCCGACCTCGCCCACGGCAATCTCGGCACCTCGCTGACCACCGGCCAGCCCGTCCTGACCGAGATCGCCAACCGCCTCCCAGCCTCGGCTGAACTCACCCTGCTCAGCCTGCTCCTCGCCGTCCTCGTCGCGATCCCCCTCGGCCTCCTCGCCGCCCTGCGCCAAGGCTCCTGGATCGACCATCTCTGCCGCATCGTGACCACCGCCGGCGTGTCCCTTCCGGTCTTCTTCACCGGGCTCCTCACCGTCTACGTCTTCTACTTCGTGCTCGGCTGGTCCCCCGCCCCGCTCGGCCGTCTCGACAGCTTCCTCACCGAACCACCCCGCATCACCGGCTTCCTCCTCCTCGACAGCCTGTTCGCCTTCGACGGCGAGGTGTTCCGGGCCGCCCTCTCCCAACTGATCCTCCCCGCCGTGACCCTGGCCGTCTTCGCCCTCGCCCCGCTCGCCCGCATGACCCGGGCCGCCATGCTCGCCGCGCTGGCCGCCGAATTCGTCCGCACCGCCCGCGCCAGCGGCCTCACCGGCCGCACCGTCGTGCTGACCTACGCCTTCCGCAACGCCGTCCTGCCGGTCCTGACCACGCTCGGCATGGTCTTCTCCTTCCTGCTCGGCGCCAACGTCCTGGTCGAAAAGGTGTTCGCCTGGCCCGGCATCGGCTCCTACGCCGTCGAGGCGCTGATCGCCTCGGACTTCGCCCCGGTCCAGGGCTTCGTGCTGACCATGGCCATCCTCTACATCCTGCTCAACCTCGGCATCGACCTCCTCTACGGCCTCGTCGACCCCCGCATGAAAGCCGCCTGATGCCCGACATCGCCGGCACCGACAGCATCCTCCCGGGCCCCCTCGGCGGCCCCGCCGCATCGCCCACCCCGACCCGGCGCTCACCGCTGATCGCCCTCCTCGGTCACACCCGCTACGTCCTCTCCCAGGACCCGGTCACCGCCGCCAGCTTCGCCCTGTTCCTCTTCCTCCTCCTCTGCGCCATCCTCGGCCCCGCTCTGGTCCCCTACGACCCCCTCGCCAGCGACACCGCCCAGGCCTTGCGCCCGCCCAACGCCGCCCATTGGTTCGGCACCGACCAACTGGGCCGCGACATCCTCTCCCGCGTCGTCGTCGCCTCCCGCATCGACATGGCCATCGCCGTCTTCTCGGTGGCCCTCGTCTTCGTCCTGGGCGGCATCGCCGGCGTGGCCGCCGGGTTCTTCGGCGGCTGGACCGACCGCATCGTCGGCCGCCTCGCCGACACCATCATGGCCTTCCCGCTGTTCGTCCTGGCCATGGGCATCGTCGCCGCCCTCGGCAACACCGTCACCAACATCGTCCTGGCCACGGCCATCGTGAACTTCCCGCTCTATGCCCGCGTCGCCCGCGCCGAAGCGCTGGTCCGCCGCAACGCCGGCTACGTGCAGGCCGCCCGCCTGACCGGCAACGGCGAGGTCCGCGTCGTCCTGACCACCATCCTGCCCAACATCCTGCCCATCATGGCGGTGCAGATGTCGCTCACCATGGGCTACGCGATCCTCAACGCGGCCGGCCTCAGCTTCATCGGCCTCGGCGTACGTCCCCCCACGCCGGAATGGGGCATCATGGTCGCCGAGGGCGCCACCACCATCGTCTCCGGCGAATGGTGGGTCGCCCTCTTCCCGGGCCTCGCCCTGATGCTCGCGGTGTTCTGCTTCAACCTCCTCGGCGACGGCCTGCGCGACATCGTCGACCCGCAACGTCGCACATGAGCAACCCCAACACCGTCATTGCCGGGCTTGACCCGGCAACCCAGAACGGCAAGCGCGGCGCTTGGTCCACCGTGGGCCCCCGGGTCAAGCCCGGGGGTGACGAGTGATGAGTGAGACCGTTCCTTTGCTGGAGGTCCACGACCTCTCCGTCGAGTTCACCACCAGGCGCGGGCTGGTCCAGGCGGTCCAGCACGTCAATCTCTCCATCGCCCGCGGCGAGACCCTCGCCGTCGTCGGCGAATCCGGCTCCGGCAAATCCGTCACCTCCTACGCCGTCATGCGCATCCTCGACCGCGCCGGGCGTATCGCCGAGGGCACCGTCTCCTTCTCCGGCGTCGCCCTGCAGACGCTCGACGAGCCCGCCATGCAGGACCTCCGCGGCCGCGAGATCTCCATGATCTTCCAGAACCCCCGCGCCGCCCTGAACCCCATCCGCTCCGTCGGCCAGCAGATCGGCGACGTCCTCCTGCGCCATGGCCAGGCCGAGCGCTCCACTGCCCGCGCCAAGGCGATCGAAGCGCTCGAGCAAGTCCGCATCGCCAAGCCCGAGGAACGCTACGACGCCTACCCCTTCGAGCTCTCCGGCGGCATGTGCCAGCGCGTCGTGATCGCCCTGGCGCTCGCCTGCCGCCCCCGCCTCCTGATCGCCGACGAACCCACCACCGGCCTGGACGTGACCACCCAGAAAGCCGTCATGGACCTCGTCACCGAGCTGACCCGGGCCCGCGGCATGTCCACCCTCCTCATCACCCACGACCTCGGCCTCGCGGCGGCCTACTGCGACCGCGTCGTCGTCATGGAAAAGGGCCGCGTCGTCGAAACCGCCGCCTCGACCACCATCTTCCGCGCCCCCACCCACCCCTACACACGCCGCCTGATGCGGGCCACCCCCCGCCCCGGCGCCACCCTCCCCGACCTCCTACCCGAACCT
>CAZZVQ010000151.1:0-11142 GCA_964657565.1 uncultured Acetobacteraceae bacterium | reverse complement strand
GTCTCGGCCGGGGTTCGCCGAAGCGACGCTGCCGCTCGGCTTCGGGCCGGCGGCACGGGCGATGCCGGCGCCGGCGCCGCGGCCGGAGCATCCGCTGGGGGCGCCGCTGGGGCAGGTGTTCGACACGTATGTGCTGGCGGTGGCCAGCGATGGCAGCCTGGTGCTGGTGGACCAGCACGCCGCGCATGAGCGGCTGACGCATGAGGCGTTGCGGGCGCAATACGAGGCGGGGGGCATAAGGCGGCAGGCGCTGCTGTTGCCGGCGGTGGTGGAGCTGGCGCCGGCGGCGTGCGCCACGCTGCTGGCGGCGGCGGCGGCGCTGGCGGGGCTGGGGCTGGAGATCGAGGCGTTTGGGGCCGGGGCGGTGCTGGTGCGGGCGTTGCCGGCGGCGCTGGGGGCGCCGGATCCGGCGCCGCTGCTGCGCGACCTCGCCGACGAGCTGGCCGAGGAGGGGGAGGCGACGGCGTTGGCGCTGCGGGTGGATGCGGTGCTGGCGCGGCTGGCCTGCCATGGCAGCATCCGGGCGGGGCGGCGGCTGCAGCCGGCGGAGATGGAGGCGCTGCTGCGGCAGATGGAGGCGACGCCGCGGGCGGCGACGTGCAGCCACGGGCGGCCGACGGTGCTGAAGCTGACCAAGGCGGAGATCGAGCGGCTGTTCGGGCGCCGTTGAGCGGTCAATCGTGCCGCCAGGCGACCATGCGGGCGGCGCCGTGGGTCCAATCGGCCAGCAGGTCGGCCGCGGGGTCCGGTTCGGCGCGGCCGAGTTCGGCGATCAGGAGGGCGTCGGGGGCGATCCAGCCGGCGCGGGCCAGCGCGGCGACCGCCTGGCCGATCAGTCCGGCGCCGTAGGGCGGGTCGAGGAAGATCAGGCGGCATGGGGTGCCGGGGGGCGGGCGGAGGGCGTCGGCGGCGAGCACCCTGCCCTTGCCGTCGGCGGCGGCGACGTTGCGGCGCAGGGCGAGGAGGGCGGCGGGGTCGTTCTCGATGAACACGGCCGAGGCGGCGCCGCGGGAGAGGGCTTCGAGACCGAGGGCGCCGGTGCCGGCGAAGGCGTCGAGCACGGCGGCGTCCTCGACGGCGTCGCGGCCGGCCCAGGCGGCGTGCAGGAGGCGGTCGAACAGGGCCTGGCGCACGCGGTCGGCGGTCGGACGGGTGGCCTCGCCGGGCGGGGCGGTCAGGGCGCGGCCGCGCCAGGCGCCGGCGATGATGCGCATCAGGCAGGCTTCCGTTTGGCGTCACCGAGCTGCTCGCGCAGGACCTTGCCGGGGACCTCGTCGATGGCGCCGCGGGGCAGGCGGCCGAGTTGGAAGGGGCCGTACGAGACGCGGATGAGGCGGTTCACCACCAGGCCCAGATGGGCCATGACGCGGCGGACCTCGCGGTTGCGGCCCTCGTCGAGGGCGACCGAGATCCAGGCGTTGTCGCCGGCCTGGGATTCCAGCGCGGCTTCGATCGGGCCGTATTTGACGCCCTCGACGGTGATCCCGCGGGCCAGCCCGGCCAGGGCGCGCTCGTCGATGGCGCCCCAGGCGCGGACGCGGTAGCGGCGGGTCCAGCCATTGCTGGGGAGTTCCAGCTTGCGGGCCAGGGCGCCGTCATTGGTCAGGAGCAGCAGGCCCTCGCTGTTGAGGTCGAGGCGGCCGACGCTGACGACGCGGGGGAGTTCCTTGGGGAGTTTCTCGAAGACGGTCGGGCGGCCTTCGGGGTCCCGATGGGTAGTGACGAGGCCGTCCGGCTTGTGGAAGCGGAACAGGCGGGTGCGCTCGGCGGTGGCGACCTTGGCGCCGCGGACGGTGACGACGTCGTCGGGGCCGACGAAGGTGGCGGGATGGGTGACGCGGGCGCCGTTGAGGGTGACGACGCCGTCCTCGACCAGGCGTTCGGCGTCGCGGCGGCTGGCGATGCCGGCGCGGGCGAGCCATTTGGCGATGCGTTCGCCGCGGGCGGTGTCGGGCGCGCCGTCGGGGGGTTTGGGGGCGTCGCTCATCCGCCGGACGCGTCGATGAAGGCTTGGAAGATCTTGGCGTCGGCCGGGTCGATGAGGAATTCGGGGTGCCACTGGACGCCGAGGCAGAAGGCGTAGCGGGGGTCCTCGATGCCTTCGATGACGCCGTCGGGGGCGGTGGCGTTGACGACGGCGAATTTGCCGGGGGTGGCGACGGCCTGGTGGTGGGCGGAGTTGACCCGCATGGTGGCGGCGCCGGCGATCTGGGCCAGGAGGGTGCCGGGGACCAGGGCGATGTCGTGGCTGGGCTGGTCGCGGGGGGTGGGCTGCTCGTGTTCGAGCGGGTCGGCGACGCGGTCGGGGATGTGCTGCAGCAGGGTGCCGCCGAGGGCGACGGCGAGGAGTTGCTGGCCGCCGCAGATGCCGAGGACCGGCTTGTCGCGGGCCAGGGCGCCGCGCACGAGGGCGAGTTCGGCGGTGGTGCGCTCCTCCTTGAGCGTGGTGGTGGCGTGGCGGGTCTTGTCGCCGTAGAGGCCGGGGTCGACGTCGAAGGCGCCGCCGGTGACGACCAGGGCGTCGATGGTGTTGAGGTAGTCGTGGGCGAGGGCCGGGTCGTGCGAGAGGGCGACGGGGAGGCCGCCGAAGCGGGCGATGGCGGTGGCGTAATTGGCGCGCAGGGCGTACCAGGGGAATTTGGAGTAGCCGCCGGGCGGTTCGGCGTCCAGCGTGACGCCGATGACGGGTCGGATGCGAGGGCTCATGCCGGGGTCACTAGACCCGCCGGGGGATGGCGGGCAAGCGGATGCGATGGAGCGGGCGCTGCAGGAGGCGCGGCGCAGCCCGGGCGAGGTGCCGGTGGGGGCGGTGGTGCTGGGCCCGGACGGGGGGGTCCTGGCGGCGTCGGGCAACCGGGTCGAGCGGGACCGTGATGCGTCGGCGCATGCGGAGTTGCTGGCGATGCGGGGGGCGGCGCGGCTTGTGGGGTCGGCGCGGCTGATCGGGTGCACGCTGGTGGTGACGCTGGAGCCGTGCCCGATGTGCGCGGCGGCGGCGGTGCATTTCCGGGTCGGCCGGGTGGTGTTCGGGGCGTACGACCCGAAGGGGGGCGGGGTCGATCATGGGCCGCGCGTGTTCGCCCAGCCGGGCTGCCTGCACCGGCCGGAGGTGATCGGGGGGGTCCGCGAGCGGGAGTGCGGGGCGCTGCTGCGGGGGTTTTTCCGGGGGTTGCGGTAGCGCGGGCGGGTGCTTGGCGGTGGGCTGAAGCCCACTCTACACGTGAGGGGGATCGCCGGTGTCGGCGGGGGCCGGGCCGGTCGTAGATGCGGGGGGGTATGCCGAGGAATTCGTCGGGGAGCTCGGTGATGTCGAGGGGGAGGTTGAACTCGTCGGCGAGGGCGCAGAGGTGGTCGGTCAGGCTGATGTCGGGGTCCGTAGACCGACAAACCCGCCGCTGCGGGACGAAATTTCGGCGCGGAACTACAAACCTCCCAAATCTTCACTGTGGCGGTGCGCGATCAGAACGTCACAATTCGCAATAAAGCGACTGTCTTCGGCGCATTTTCCCTGACACGGAGGCGGTATGGTGCACCGGCTTGAGCGAGCCGCGTTAACGATGCGCTAATCAGAGCGTGTTAGGAAAAGTCCCGAGGATCTCGATGGATCAGAAGCGATTGATGCCCATCCTCAGGGAGCACGGTGTTAATGTTGAGCTTTCGTTTCAGTCTCGCGTCCAAGATTCAGCGCGTCCTGAACGCGCTGAATCGGTCGCTCGCGATCATCGAGTTTGATCCCACAGGCAAGATCCTCGCCGCCAACGGCGCATTCTGCGGTTTGATGGGCTACGACGCTTCGGAAGTCGTGGGTCAGCATCATAGTATGTTTGTCGACCCTGCTGTTACCGCGTTGCCGGCCTACAAAGAATTCTGGGCCAAGCTCGGCCGAGGCGAGTTCGATCGTCAGGAATATCCACGAATCGGCAAGGGCGGAAAGCAGGTCTGGATCCAGGCGACTTACAACCCGGTTCTTAGTCGGAGTGGCAAGGTCGTCAGCATCGTGAAGGTGGCCAGTGACACGACTGCGGCAAAGCTGAGGAACGCCAAGTTCGAAGCCACGATCGCGGCAATTTCCCGCGTTCAGGGCGTCATTGAGTTTGCACCCACTGGCGAAATCATCGACGCGAACGAAAATATGCTACATTTGCTTGGCTACCGCCTCGATGAAATCGTGGGTAAGCATCATCGCATGCTGGTCGACAAGACGTTCGCGGCATCGACCGACTATCAGGACTTCTGGCACAAATTGCAGCGGGGCGAGTTCATCGCCGGCGAGTTCAAGCGGCTCGGGAAAGACGCGAAGGATGTCTGGATCCAGGCGTCCTACAATCCGATATTCGACCTGAACAACAAAGTTACGTCGATCGTGAAGTTTGCCACCGACATTACGGGCCGCGTACAAGCAATGACGAAGGTCGCCGCTGGCTTGGCCGAGTTGGCAAATAACAATCTCGAACACCGTCTCGCCGAGGCATTCGAGCCGGCATTTGAACAAGTGCGCTCGGATTACAACGACTCGCTTAAGGGTCTGGAGATGACAATCTCCCGGGTCGCCGCTAGTTCGGAGACCATCCAGAGCGGAACGCAGGAAATCGCCGCTGCGACAGACAATATGGCGCGGCGTATCGAAGAGCAGGCGGCCGGCCTTGAACAGACGGCGACCGCACTGAATGAGATCACGGCGACGGTCAGACAGACTGCTGAGGGTGCCCTCGAGGCAGCGCTCGCCGCTTCCGGCGCCCGGTCTGGCACTGCGTTGTCAAGCAAGGTGATGAACCAGGCTGCGGCCGTGATGACCGAGATCCGCGAGAGTTCCGACAAGATCACGCAGATCATCGGCGTGATGGATGAAATTGCGTTCCAGACGAGCCTGCTGGCGCTTAACGCGGGGGTTGAGGCAGCTCGCGCAGGCGACTCGGGTCGAGGTTTTGCCGTTGTGGCGCACGAGGTGCGGGCGCTAGCGCAACGTTCGGCCACGGCGGCCAAAGAAATCAAGGCTCTGATCGTCTCCAGCTCGGGCGAGGTAAAGCTCGGCGTCAAGCTCGTGACCGAGACCGCCGCCGCACTCGACGGTGTGACTGAGAAAGTCGCACAGATCGACACCTTGTTGTCCCAAATGGCCCGTTCCGCGAAGGAGCAGGCTGCCGGGCTGGGCGAGGTGAACACCGCAGTCAACCGGATGGACCAAGTGACGCAGCAAAATGCGGCCATGATCGGAGAAGCAAGCGCCGCTGCCGCAACGCTTCAAGCAGAGTCTGTCGGAATGGCTAGCCTGATGGCTCAATTCCACATCGGACATGCAGCGCTAACGCCAGCGCCGCAGCTGCGCCTGGTCGAACCGGTTCGCCGGCCATCGAGTCTCAAACAACCGCGGGATGTAGGTTCGCTCAACCGACATCGATAAGAAATTAGCAAGTGTTTATGTCGAGATCCGCGTGAACGCCTGATAATGGATTGGAGAGAGGACGGAAATGGCGATGAATGCGGAAACTGAAGCTAAAAGACTACAACGTCTTTACGAGATCGGCATATTGGACTCTCCGGAAGATGAGTTGTTTCTCGGCTTAGCCAAACAGGCGCTTGAACTGTTGCCCGGCACCTCGATCGCGGCCGTGAGCCTCATCGATGCCAACCGCCAGTGGTTCAAGACAATCATCGGGTTGGATATTAAGGAGACACCTCGTAGCGTCTCCTTCTGCGCCCACACCATCGAAACGTCCGGAGCCTTCGTGGTGGAGGACGCGACACGCGACAGCCGTTTTGCTGCGAACCCGCTCGTTACTGCTGCGCCGGCTATTCGCTTCTACGCGGGCATCAAGCTCCTGGGCGGTATCGGCGCCCTCTGTGTCATCGGCCAGCAGCCTCGTCGGGCGATACAAGGAGAAATCGCTAAACTGACCAAGCTTGCACAATACGTCGACATTCAACTGCTCGCGCATGGCACACTCTTCAATATCCCAGGTTCTTCCGCGCTGGCTGGTTAACTGCGGCACGCAATGTCTGATTGACTACTTCGGTACGCACGGGCTCGGTCAGCGCCGTGCTTGCTCATCAAGTGCCTGGGCAAAGATGATGGCGCGGACGTCCGGCGACGGTGCGCGGGACCTGCCGATCAGCATCTTGCCAGATGTCTGCTTTTGAGTGGCTCTGATCGGGCCGTAACTGTCCATGGCGAGGTCGAAAGCTGCTTTTGAGCGACAGCCCTCACCCCGACCCTCTCCCGGAGGGAGAGGGAGACGCGGGGCGGCGGGAGCGGGAGGCGGGGGGTTGCTTGCGGATCGAATGGCGGCAGCGCAGTGTTCGTTGCGGTTGGCGATGGGGCGCTACGAATCGCTGGGGTTGTCGTTTACCGGGGGCTGAGGGCGCGGATCATTTGGGCAGGCCGATGTCGTGGCGGTGGAAGCCCTCGGGCCAGTTGATGCGGGCAATGGCGGCGTAGGCGGTGGTGCGGGCGGCTTCGATGGTCGCGGCGGTGGCGCCGACGGTGAGGACGCGGCCGCCGTTGGCGAGGAGGCGGCCGGACTCGATGCGGGTGGCGGCTTCGAAGACCAAGGCGCCGGGGATGGCGGCGGCGGCTTCGAGGCCGTCGATGACGGTGCCGGTTTCGGGAGTGTCGGGGTAGCCGCGGGCGGCGAGGACGATCGCGACGCAGGCATCGTCGCGGAAGCGGAGGTCGAAACGGGCGAGTTCGCCTTCGCAGGCGGCGACGAGGCCCGGCAGGAGGTCGCTGCGCAGGCGGGGGAGGATGGCTTGGCACTCGGGGTCGCCGAAGCGGACGTTGTATTCGATCAGGCGGGGGCCGGCTTCGGTCAGCATGAGGCCGGCGTAGAGGAAGCCGCGGAAGGGGGTGCCGCGGGCGACCATGGTGGCCAAAGCGGGGCGGATGAAAGCGTCCATGAGCGGGGCCGGGTCCAACAAGGCGCCATCGGGGCCGGGGACGGGGGAGAAGGCGCCCATGCCGCCGGTGTTGGGGCCAGTGTCGCCGTCGCCGACGCGCTTGTGGTCGCGGGCGAGGCCCAAGAAGACGGCGTCGGGGCCGTCGCAGAGGGCGAAGAGGCTGCATTCCGGGCCGGTCATGCACTCCTCGATGACGATGGTGGCGCCGGAGGGGCCGAAGCGGGAGTCCTGCATCATGGCGCGGATGGCGGCTTCGGCTTCGTCCTCGGTTTGGGCGACGACCACGCCTTTGCCGGCGGCGAGGCCGTCGGCCTTGACGACGATGGGGGCGCCGCGGCGGCGGACGAACTCGATGGCGGGGGCCGGGTCGTCGAAGCGCTCCCACAGGGCGGTGGGGATGCCGGCTTCGTCGCAGAGTTCCTTGGTGAAGGCCTTGCTGCCTTCGAGGCGGGCGGCAGCGGCGGTGGGGCCGCAGCAGGCGATCTGGGCTTCGGCGAGGGCGTCGGCCAGGCCGGCGACGAGGGGGCCTTCGGGGCCCGGGACGACGAGGTCGATGGCGTTGGCGCGGGCGAAGCGGACGAGGCCGGGGATGTCCTCGGCGCCGATGGGGACGTTTTCGGCCAGGGTGCCGGTGCCGGGGTTGCCGGGGGCGGCGTAGACTTTGGTCGCCAGGGGAGAGGCGGCGATCGCCCAGACGAGCGCGTGTTCGCGTCCGCCGCTGCCTACTACCAGAACCCGCATGATCTCTCCGCCTCTGGCCGCTTCTGTCGGGGCGGGCTCTAGCATAGGTTGGCGGCATGTCCGAGGTCGTGAGCAATATCCCCGAGTACAGCGTCAGCGAGATTTCCGGCGCGGTGAAGCGAACGCTGGAGGGGGCGTTCGGGCGGGTGCGGGTGCGCGGGGAGATCACCGAGTTCAAGCGGTATCCTTCGGGGCATTTGTATTTTTCGCTGAAGGACGAGAATGCGAAGATCTCGGGGATCGTGTGGAAGAGCGGGGTGTCGCGACTCGGGCTGGTGCCGGAGAACGGGGTCGAGGTGATCGCGACGGGGCGGATCACGACGTATGGGGAGCGCAGTTCGTATCAGCTCATCGTGGAGCGGATGGAGTATGCCGGGGCCGGGGCGCTGCTGGCCCGGGTCGAGATGCTGAAGAAGCGGCTCGGCGAGGAAGGGTTGTTCGGCGAGGCGCGCAAGCGGCGGTTGCCGATGCTGCCAGCGGTGGTGGGGGTGGTGACGTCGCCGTCGGGGGCGGTGCTGCACGATATACGGACGACGATCGCGGGGCGGTTTCCGCGGCCGATCCTGCTGTGGCCGGTGCCGGTGCAGGGGGATGCGGCGGCGGGGCGGATCGCGGCGGCGATCGCGGGGTTCGAGGCGATTTCGGCGGGCGGGGCGGTGCCGCGGCCGGACGTGCTGATCATCGCGCGGGGGGGTGGCAGCCTCGAGGATCTGATGGCGTTCAACGACGAGGCGGTGGTGCGGGCGGCGGCGGCGTGCCGGATCCCGCTGATCTCGGCGGTGGGGCACGAGACGGACCATACGCTGATCGACCTGGTCTCGGACCGGCGGGCGCCGACGCCGACGGCGGCGGCGGAGATGGCGGTGCCGTCGCGGGTGGAGCTGGCGACGCTGCTGCATCGGGACCGGGCGCGGCTGTCGCAGGGGTTGCTGCGGCTGGTGGGGGAGCAGCGGTTGCGGCTGGACCGGGCGGAGCGGGGGTTGCCGGATCTGCCGGCGCTGCTGGGCGGGGCGCGGCAGCGGTTGGACGACCGGGCGGAGCGGCTGGTGCTGGCGCTGCCGAATTTGCTGGCGGCGCGGCGGGCGGCGCTGGACCGGGCGGAGCGGGCGATTCCGGATGTGCCGGGGTTGGTCAGGGCGGCACGGCTGGCGGTGGGGGAGCGGGCTTATCGGCTGCAGATCGCGCTGCCGGGGTTGGTGCGGGAGCGGCGGGCGGCGCTGGACCGGGTGGAGCGCGCGATGCCGGGGGCCCCTGCCCTGCTGGCGCCGCGGCAGCAGGCGTTGGCGCGGATGCATCTGGACGCGGCGTTACGGCATGCGGTGGCGCGGCAGCGGCAGCGGGCGAGCCCGGCGTTGGCGCGGCTGTCGCCGGCGATGCTGCAGGCCGGGCTGCGGGAGGCGCGGCGGCAGCTGGCGAGCAGCGCGGCGCATTTGGATTCGGTTTCGTACGAGAAGGTGCTGGAGCGGGGGTTCGCGCTGGTGTCGGATCGGGCGGGGCACCCGATCACGCGGGCGGCTGGGGTGGCGAAGGGGGCGCGCCTGCGGTTGCGGTTCGCCGATGGGATCGTGGAGGCGCAGGCGGCCGGGTCGGTGCAGGGGACGCTGCCGTTCTAGTGCCGGCTCGGGTCAGGTTGACCGATCCAGCCCCCAGGTCGTCAGCCGCGAACTTGACCGCGGGTCCACGGTGCCGCAGGGCCGCCCTGCTTGGCCTGGGCCCCCGGGTCAAGCCCGGGGGTGACGGGTTCAGGCGGATCGTGTCAACCTGAACGAAACGGTACTAGCGCTCCAGGGCACGGCCGACGCGGAGGGCGGGTCCGCTGGGGCGGATGGCGGCGGCTGCTGCGCGGGCACAGAGCAGGCGCAACTCGGCGGGGACCGGGGTGAGCCACTCGGCCGGCAGCGCGTGGGCGATCATGCCGAAATCGCGGCACAACTCGGCGACGAGAACGGCGGGCGGGCGGCCGGGGATGTCGGCGTCGGGGTCATACTCCCGGGGCTCGTCGTCGTCGTCGCGCAGGTCGTCTTCGAACTCGGCCTCGAGCTCGCCGTCGATTTCGGCATCCATGGCCCGGTTGTATTCCTCGAGAGTGATCTTGCGGGCGGCGAAGAGGCGGAGGACGCGGTCGAGCGCCGGGCCGAGGCGGTGCTCGCGCTCTTCGGTGGGGACCGGCAGGGTGGCGATGTAGCGCGACACGACGATGGAGCGGCGAACGATGCCGGAGAGGATGGCGAAGTTGCGGGCGACTTTGGTGAAGTCCATGGCCGGGGGCGCGGCTTGGCGGTCGGGGCTGAGTTCGTCGCCGACGCGGCGGACCACGGTCATGGCGTTGTCGACGAGGACGTCCAGCAGATGCTGGTAGGTCTTGAAGCTCAAGCGGGGGGTGGGGGCGGCTTTCGGCATGAACGAAACAGGAACTTCTGCCGCGCGCGGGTCAAGCGTCGGGTTCAGCGCCAGCGGGTCAGCCGGTCGGCGGCGGCGCGCATGTCGGGTTCGGGGCCGCAGTAGCTGAAGCGGACCGTGCGGGAGCCGCGTTTGCGGTCGAAGTCGAGGCCCGGGCTGGCGGCGACGCCGGCTTGGGCGAGCATGCGGGCGCAGAAGGCTTGGGAGTCGTTCGAGCGGGCGCCGATGTCGGCGTAGAGGTAGAAGGCGCCGTCGGGGGCGGCGATGTCGTCGAAGCCGGCGGCGGGGAGCGCGGCGAGCAGGTGTTCGCGGGAGCGGCGGTAGCGGGCGACGTTGGCTTCGAGCTCGGGGGTGCAGTCGAAGGCGGCTTCGGCGGCGATCTGGGCGATGTGCGGGGCGGAGATGACCATGTTCTGCGCCAGGCACTCGACGGGGCGGCAGAGGTCGGGCGGGAGCAGCATCCAGCCGACGCGCCAGCCGGTCATACTGAAGTATTTGCTGAAGCTGTTGATGACGATGGCGGTGTCGCTGAAGGCGGCGGCGGTGGCGATCGGGCGGTCGTAGTGCAGGCCGTGGTAGATCTCGTCGGAGATGAGGCGGACGCCGTTGGCGTCGCACCATTCGGCGAGGGCCTGGAGTTCGGCGGGGGCGAGCATGGTGCCGGCCGGGTTGCAGGGGCTGGCGACGATGAGGCCGGCGGGGGGCGGGTCGAGGGCGGCGAGCAGGGCGGGCGTGGGTTGGAAGCGCTCGGCGGGGCCGGTCGGGAGGATGACCGGTTCGAGGCCGAGAGCGGTGAGGATGTTGACGTAGGGCGGGTAGAAGGGCGCGGCTAGGGCGACGCGGTCGCCGCGGTCGAAGGCGGCGAGGAAGGCGAGCGGGAAGGCGCCGCTGGCACCCATGGTGACGGCGATGCGGGAGGGCGGGATTTCGAGGGCGTACCAGTCTTTATAGTGACGTGCGAGGCGGGCGCGGAGGGAGGCGCGGCCGAAGGCTTCGGTGTAGCCGAGGGGGTCGCCACCGTGCAGGGCGGCGGCAGCGGCGGCGCGGGCACCGGCGGGGGCGCCGGTGCTGGGCTGGCCGACTTCCATGCGGATGATGGCGGGGTCG
>CAZZVQ010000150.1:0-11177 GCA_964657565.1 uncultured Acetobacteraceae bacterium | reverse complement strand
CGAGCGCGATCTTCATGATCTCGGGCGTGATGGACGTGATCTTGATGTCCATCTGGAGCGAGGTGATGCCTTGCTCGGTGCCGGCGACCTTGAAGTCCATGTCGCCGAGGTGGTCCTCGTCGCCGAGGATGTCGGACAGGACGGCGAAGCCGCTCTCTTCCTTGATCAGGCCCATCGCGATGCCGGCGACGGGCCGGTTCAGCTTCACGCCGGCGTCCATCAGCGCGAGGCTGGTGCCGCAGACTGTGGCCATCGAGGAGGAGCCGTTGCTCTCGGTGATCTCGCTGACGATGCGCATCGTGTAGGGGAACACGTCCTTGCCCGGGAGCACCGGGCGCAGGGCGCGGTAGGCGAGCTTGCCGTGGCCGATTTCGCGACGGCCCGGGCTGCCCATGCGGCCGGCTTCACCCACCGAGTAGGGAGGGAAGTTGTAGTGCAGCATGAAGTGTTCGCGACGCTCGCCCTCGAGCGCGTCGATGACCTGCTCGTCCTGGCCGGTGCCGAGAGTGGCGACGCAAAGCGCCTGGGTCTCGCCGCGGGTGAAGAGGGCGGAGCCGTGGGCGCGCGGTAGGATGCCGACTTCGGCGACGATCTGGCGGACGGTCTTGGTGTCGCGGCCGTCGATGCGGATGCCGGTCTTGAGGATCGTGCCGCGGACGACATCGGCCTCGAGCTTCTTCAGCATCGGCTTGGCGGCGTCGGCGCTGAGGCCTTCGGCGGTCAAGGTCTCGAGGAGCTGCTTCTTGGCGGCGCCGACCAGATCCTGGCGGGCCTCCTTCTTCGGCTCCTTGTAGGCGGCGGCCATCGACTCGGTGCCGAGTTCGTGGATGCGAGCCTGCAGCGCGGTCGCCTCGGGCGTGGTCTCGGCCAGGGCCCATGGCTCCTTGGCGGCGTGTTCGGCGAGCTCGATGATGGCCTGGATGACCGGGCGCATGTGCTCGTGGCCGAAATTGACGGCACCGAGCATGACTTCCTCGGTCAACTCCGCGGCCTCGCTCTCGACCATCAGCACGCCTTCGGTGGTGCCGGCGACGACGAGGTCCAGCTTGCTGGTGGCGAGCTGGTCACGCGTCGGGTTGAGGACGTAGGCGCCGTCGATGTAGCCGATGCGGGCGGCGGCGACCGGGCCGAAGAACGGGATGCCGGAGAGCGTCAGGGCGGCGGAGCAGCCGACGAGCGAGACGATGTCCGGGTTGTTCTCCATGTCGTGGCTGAGCACGGTGGCGACGATCTGGACCTCGTTGCGGAAGCCCTCGGGGAAGAGCGGGCGGATCGGGCGGTCGATCAGGCGGCTGGTGAGAACCTCGTTCTCGTTCGGGCGGCCTTCGCGCTTGAAGAAGCCACCGGGGATCTTGCCGGCGGCGAACGCCTTTTCCTGGTAGTTGACGGTCAGCGGGAAGAAATCCTGGCCCGGCTTGACCGAGCGGACGCCGACGGCGGTGCAGAGCACGATGGTATCGCCGTAGCTGACCATGACGGCGCCATCGGCTTGGCGGGCGATCTTGCCCGTCTCGAGGACGAGCTTGCGGCCGCCCCAGTCGAGTTCCTTGCGGAAGTAGTTGAACATCAAATCCATCCTCGTATGCGCCGGGACGGGATCGGTGCGGGGGCATACAGCGGCGTCTCGGGCAACGTGGCCAAGAATCGCGAAAACGATCCCGCCATGTAACCGAAGGCGCCGTCGCCCGCTCGGCAACCCGGCCGCGGCGGCGTTGACCCGGCGCCGGAAATGGCGCCGGGAGTGTCTATGTTAGCGACGCAGCCCGAGACGACCGATCAAGGTCTGGTAGCGGGTGCGGTCCTTCTTGCTGAGATAATCCAGCAGGCGACGGCGGCGGCCGACGAGCATCAGCAGGCCGCGGCGGCTGTGGAAGTCCTTGGCGTGGGTCTTGAGGTGTTCGGTCAGGTTGTTGATGCGCTCGGTGAGGAGCGCGACCTGAACCTCGGGGCTGCCGGTGTCGGCGGCGGCCATAGCGTATTCGGACACGAGCGTCGTGCGACGCTCCGCGGTAATCGACATCGTGATACTCCGTCAAAAAGGGTTAAAGGAGGCGGTCGGGCTTCAGCAAACCGTCTTCGAGACGGCAGAGCCCGATCACGCGTCCCCCCGCCATGGCACGGGCGAGCCCGCCATCGGGTCGCGCCGTCGGTGGAATGCGGCCCATCAGATCGACGAGGCTGATCGCCTGTCCATTCGATAGGCCGAAGGCTTCCGCTTCGGTCAGGGCCAGCGCCGGGATGTCGGCCAGCGCGGTCGCGACCGGAAGCAAGAGGTCCGGAGAGATCGCGGTCATATCGGGTGCCGGCTGGCAATTGTCCAGCGGAATCGCTTGGGCCTCGGTGAACGGACCGACGCGGAGGCGGCGGAGGACGGCGATATGGCCGAGGGTGCCGCAGGCTTGGGCGAGGTCGCGGGCGAGGCTGCGCATGTAGACGCCCTTGCCGGACTGGACTTCGAAGACGGCGGTGTCGTCGTCGACGCGTTCGAGCAACTCGAATCGGTCGACGCGGGCGGGGCGGGGCGGCAGGTCCGGGGCGCGGCCCTCGCGGGCCATGTCGTAGGCGCGCTCGCCGGCGACCTTGATGGCCGAATAGATCGGCGGGATCTGCATGATGTCGCCGACGAAGCGGGGCAGGGCGGCGCGCAGGGCGTCGTCGGTGGGGCGCTCGGCCGAGGTGGCGATGGTGGTGCCGTCGGCGTCGTCGGTGTCGCGGGCGTCGCCGAGGCGGAGGGTGAAACGATAGACCTTGGTGCCGTCCATGACGTAGGGCACGGTCTTGGTGGCGGCGCCGAAGGCGATCGGCAGGACGCCGGTGGCGAGCGGGTCGAGCGTGCCGCCATGGCCGGCTTTCTGGGCGTCGAAGGCGCGTTTGACGCGGTTGACCACGTCGGTGCTGGTCATGCCTGGCGGTTTATCAATGATGAGCCACCCGTCGAGCGGGCGGCCGCGGCGTTTACGCATGGTATGTCCGTGAGAAGGAGGCGTGGGTATAGGCGCGGCGCCCCGCGATGCAAACGCTATCCGGCCAGGAAGCCGCCGTCCGCGGCAAGAACATGCCCGACCACATAGCTGGCTTCGCTGGAAAGGAGCCATACGACGGCCGACGCGACCTCCTCCGGATGACCCATCCTGCGGAGTGGCAGACCGGCCGCGACGGTTCGCATGTCGGCGATCCCGGAGCCGAGCATCATGTCCGTGACGACGCGCCCCGGTGCGATCGCGTTGATCCGAATGCCCGACGCGGCATACTCCATGGCTGCGGCGCGGGTCAGCGATATGGCCGCCGCCTTGGCCGCACCGTAAAGCGACAAGCCTGGGTTCGGATTGCGAACCCCGCTGACGCTCGTGTTGTTGACGATCGCGCCGCCGCCGGTGGCCAGGAGGGCGGGGATCTCGTGGCGCAGGGCGTGGAAGAGAGCGCGAACGTTGGTGTGGAAAACTTGGTCGTACACGGCGTCCGTCTGGTCGACCAGCGGCGCTCGGCGTTCTTGGAAGCCGGCGTTGTTGAAGATGCAGTCGAGCCGCCCGAATTGCGCAGTCGCTCGTTCGACCATGTCGCGGATGTCGGCTTCCCGCGTCACATCGACGGGGAGAAACAGGCATTCGGTGCCAGCGTCGCGAATGTCGCGGGCGAGCGAGGCTCCCAGGGCAAGACGCCGTCCCGCGATGACGACCGCCGACGCGCCTTCCGCGGCCATCCGCAACGCGGTCGCGCGGCCAATTCCGCTGGTCGCACCAGTGACCAGGCAGACTTTGCGGGCGAGCCTCTTGGACGGTGCATGGATCGGGGCGGCACCGGCAAGTTCGGTGAGAGAGGGCGGGTGAGTGTCGATGGTCACGACGGTCGTCCGGCGAGGAGTTCGGTTGCGATCGCGTCCCATTCGGCGGTGAGGGGCAGGGTCGAGGGGGTGCGGCCGGCTCGGCGGTACCAGTAGGCGGCGTTGGCCGGGTCGCCCTCAAGGCGGTGCAGGTGGGCGTGCACCAGGTCGCAGCGCGGCACGCCCTCGTTTTGCTGGACGCATTCATGGGCGCGGTTCCAGTCGCCTTTCGCCCCCCACCAGAGGCCTTGGAGCGCAAGGTCGGCGGACGGGTCGGGGGCGGGTTCGGCGAGGGTGGCGCGGAACTCGGAGAGGGTGGTCATGGTCAGACAATTCCCTGAACGGCGAGGACGCGGGCCATGCGGGCACTGGCGTCGTCGGGGTCGCGGAGGAGCCCGGCTGCGTCGGCGAGGCGGAAGAGCTCGGCCAAGAAAGGGAGCGAGCGGGAGGATTGCTGGCCGCCGAGCATGGTGAAATGGCTCTGGTGGCCGTTGAGGTAGGCCATGAAGACGATGCCGGTCCGATAGAGGCCGGCGGGTGGACGGAGCAGATGCCGGGCGACGGGGAGGGTGGGCTCGAGGATCTGCCGGAAGGCGTCGACCTCGTCGCGTTGCAGGCAGGCCAGGGCGGTGGCAGCGGCGGGGGCGATGACGTCGAGGATGCCGAGCAGAGCGTGCGAGTAGGAGTCGTCGTCGCCGGCGATCAGGTCGGGGAAGTGGAGTTCGTCGCCGGTGTAGAGACGAACGCCGCGGGGGAGATGGCGGCGGAGGGCGATCTCGCGGACCGGGTCGAGGAGGGCGAGGGCGATGCCGTCGATCTTGGCGGCGTTGGCGGTGACGATATCGAGGCAGGTGGCGAGCGCATCATCGAGGGAGGCGTGGCCCCAATAGGTGGCGAGCGCCGGGTCGAAGAGTTCGCCGGGCCAGTGCAGGAGGACGGGAGAGCGGGCCTGGGCGAGGACGCGGCCGTAGGCCCATTTGTAGTCGTCGGGGCCGCGCGCGCAGGCGGCGAGGGCGCGGGAGGCGAGCAGGACGATGCGGCCGCCGAGTTTCTCGATCGATTCGCACTGGGCCTCGTAGGCGCCGATCACCTGCGTGATGGTGGCGTTGGGCGGCAGGTGGTCGGTGCTGGCGCCGCAGTAGAGGGCGGCGCCGGGCGGGGCGGCGGCGATGCTGCGGCGGATGAGTTCTAGGCTGGCGGGCCAATCGAGGCCGGCGCCGCGCTGGGCCGTGTCGGTGGCTTCGGCCACGCCGAGGCCGAGCGACCAGAGATAGAGGCGGTAGTCGATGGTCGCGTCCCAATCGATGGCCGGGCGGTCGGAGAGCGGGTCGGCGACGATGTGGGCGGCGGCGAGGGCGAGACGATTGAAGGGCGGCCGGCCCTGCGGCAACAGCCGCGGCGGCTGCGTGGTGTAGCGCTGGAGCGTGCGTCCGGGGCCTGGCAGGGTGAGTGTCGGCATTGCCGTGACATTGGGACGGTCTGGGCGGGTTGGCTACCTCCATGACTTCTTGGTCCGAGCCTAACAAGCGTTAGGTTCGGACCACTCGCTAGAATTCCTTCCACTGGTCGCGAGAGGCGCCGCCCCTGCTGCCTTGGCTGGCGAGGCGAAGCGGCGCGCGGCGCGCGGGTGGGGGATTGACTACGGTCCGCGGGGGGGGTCGTGCGCCGCTCGCGGCGGTGGCGGTGAGGCGGAATCGGCCCGTGAGCTCGGTGAGGCTCTCGGTCTCCTTGGCGACCGAGTGCGTCGCGGCGGTGCTTTGCTCGACCATGGCAGCGTTCTGTTGCGTTACCTGGTCGATCTGACTGACGGCTGTGTTCACTTCGGCCAGGCCGGTCGCCTGCTCCTGGGCGGCGGTAGCGATGCGGAGTACGATCGAGTCGACACCGATGACGCGGTCCGCGATCTCGTGCAGCACCCTCCCGGTCTCGCCGACCAGTTCCACGCCGCGGCCGACCTCCTGTGACGATGCGGAGATGAGCGCTTTGATCTGCTTGGCCGCCTCGGCCGAGCGTTGCGCCAGGGCGCGCACCTCGGAGGCCACGACGGCGAAGCCTCGGCCGGCATCCCCGGCGCGCGCCGCTTCCACGCCGGCGTTGAGGGCGAGCAAGTTGGTTTGGAAGGCGATTTCGTCGATCACGCCGATGATTTGAGTGATCTGCCGGGCAGAGTCCGAGATCTTGCTCATGGCGCCGACCGCGTCCTGCACGATGCGGCCGGATTCGTCTGCCTTGGCACGTGTCTCACTCATTGCCTGGCCCGCGTCCTTGGCGGAACCGGCGGTCTGGCGCACGGTGCCCGTGATCTCCTGTAGCGCGGCGGCGGTCTGCTCGAGCGAGGCGGCCTGCTGTTCCGTCCGGCGCGACAGGTCGTCCGACGCTTGTGCGATCTCTCCAACGGCAGCGCCGATCACCTTGGTATTGGACACGATGCCCTGAACGACATCGTCGAGCTGCGAAGCGGCCTTGTTGTAGTCGATGCGGAGCTTCTCGAACGTCGAGTCGAGGTGCTCATCGATGCGGAAAGCGAGGTTGTTGGCGGCCAGTTCGGCGAGCCCCGCGCCGAGTACCCTCACGCCGTGGATCCGGCCCGTGATATCGGTGGCGAACTTCACGACCTTTATGACATGCCCATCCGAGTCTTTGACGGGGTTGTAGGAGGCCTGGATCCATATCTCCCTACCATTGCCGCCGATGCGTTGGAACTCGCCGGCGACATAATGTCCGGCCGCCAGACGCTGCCAGAAAGAGACGTAATCCTCCGACTGGCCAAAAGCCTTGTTGACGCACATGCGGTGGTGACGGCCTTTGATCTCGTCAAGCGTGTAGCCCATGTTTTGAAGAAACAGGGAGTTGGCGGCGAGGATCTCGCCCGTCGGAGTGAATTCGATCATCATGACACCGGACGCCGCGGCGGCCTGAGCCTCGGCCTCCGCCTTGCGTAGCTTTTCCTGCGTAATGTCCGTAGCGAGCTTGACGACTTTGCAGACGCGGCCGCGGAAGTTGCGCACCGGGTTGTAGGTCGCCTGGATCCAGACGGGGCGGCCGCCCTTACCGACCCGCTGATACTCCTTCGAGTCGAACTCGCCGCTGGCGAGCTTGCGCCAGAAGGCCTGATAGTGTTCCGACTGGGCGTAGGCGCTGTCCACAAAGATGCGGTGATGCTGTCCGACGATCTCGCCCAGTTCGTAGCCCATGGTACGGCAAAAGTTCTCGTTGGCAGACAGAACCTTACCGTTGCGATCGAAGGTGATCATCGCCATCGAGCGGTCGAGAGCGGCGACCAGAGCACGATCGCGGACACTCTTTGCCTTCTGAAAACCCAGCATTGGCCTTCCTTATGGAGGAGCAGGGGAGCCCGTTTCGGCCACCGTTATAGACGCAGACCCCATAACAAATCGTAAATACGTTTCGAACTATTTACCAAGATCGTTCATCCACAGTTGCGTTTAGAGGCACGGGAGCATGGTGCATATCGAGGAGGATCGCAGCGCGCTGCTCCGTCAGTTCTTCGCCCGTTTCGTCGCGCTGAAAGGTGCCGCCACGGACCCGCGCATCGAGCGTGCGTTTGCGGCGACCCGGCGCGAGGTGTTTGCCGGGCCGGGGCCGTGGCAGATCAAGGTGCCGGGCGGGCCGTATCTGCAGACGCCGGATAGCGACCCGTCTTATCTGTATCAGGATTGGCTGGTGGCCCTCGATGCGGCGCGCGGCATCAATATCGGGGAGCCCGCGCTGCATGCGCGCTGCCTGGAGGCGCTGGCGTTGGTGGAGGGCGAGGAGGTCCTGCATGTCGGCGCCGGGGCCGGGTATTATACGGCGATCCTGGCGCACCTGGTCGGACCTTCCGGGCAGGTCCATGCTTATGAGATCGATGCTGATCTGGCGCGGCGCGCGCGGGACAATCTGCAGGGGCTGCCGGGAGTTCGCGTGTACGAGCGTTCAGGGATCGGCAACGGTTTGGCTGAGGCGGACGCGATCTACGTCAACGCGAGTGCGACCCACCCGAGCCGGTCTTGGCTCGATGCGCTGCGGGTCGGCGGGCGGTTGCTGTTTCCGTTGCATGCGACGGGCGGCTTCGGCGGCATGCTCAAGGTGGTTCGGCCCGACGCGGGGATGGCGTGGCCGGCCAGTTTCGTGTCGCCGGCCGGGTTCATCGCGTGCGAGGGCGTACAGGACTCGGCACTGGGGCGCCGGTTGGCGGCGGCGTTCGAGCGGCGGGATTGGCATCGGGTGCAGACGTTGCGGATCGACGGCGCGCCGGATGAGACGTGCTGGGTTGCGGGCGAGGGGTGGTGGCTCTCGACCGCGGCGGCGACGGAGTTGGAGCGATGATGGTAGCGGTCGAGCGGGTGGCGGCGCCGACGGAGGCGGCGCGCATACTGGTCGGCGAGTTGGAGGAGGTGCTTGCGGCGGAGTACCCGCCGGAGCAACGGCACGGGTTGGCGTTGGAGGCGATCTTCAAGCCGCACGTCCATTTCTTCGTGGCGACGGTGGATGGCGCGCCGGCGGGGTGCGGCGGGGTGGCGCTGCTGGACGGGTTCGCCGAGGTGAAGCGGATGTATGTGCGGCCGGCGATGCGCGGGCGGGGGGTCGCGCAGGCGGTGATCGCGCGGCTGGCGGCGGTGGCGGGCGAGCACGGGTATGCGGTGCTGCGGCTCGAGACCGGGGACGTTCAGCATGCGGCGTTGCGATTCTATGAGCGCGAGGGGTTCGTCCGGTGCGGGGTGTTCGGCGACTATGCGTCGATGCCCGAGAACGCGATTGCGACGAGCGTGTTCATGGAAAAGGCGATATAGTTCGCCGACAGAGAAAGGAGGATCGAATGCTCGACACGGTGCAGCGGGACAAGGTCTCGATCTATCAGCCGGACCAGCCCGGCCTCGAATTTCCTGAAATCCCGAGTTTCGGCTCGTTCGCCGAGGAGCGCGCGTATCGCAAGCGGCATCTGGTCGCGGCGACGCGGGCGTTCGGGATGCACGGCTTCGATTACGGGTTCGCCGGACACCTCACGGTGCGCGATCCGGAGCGGCCGGAGCTGTATTGGACCAACCCGATGTGCGTGCATTTCTCGCAGGTGCGGATGTCGAACCTGGTGCTGGTCGATCACGACGGCCGGGTCGTGGAGGGGACGCACGCGATCAACCGGGCCGGGTTCGTGCTGCATGCGGCGGTGCATGAGGCGCATCCGGACGTGATGGCGATGTGCCATGCGCACACGACGTACGGGACGGCGTGGTGCGCGACGGGGCGGCCGCTGGAGATGCTGAGCCAGGATGCGGCGTGCTTCTACAACAACCATGCGGTGGTCGGGGCGTCGGCTGGGGCGGTGGCGGTGGAGAAGGAGAGCGGGCAGTCGGTCGCGCAGGCGATCGGGCGGGTGCGCGGGGTGCTGCACCAGAACCACGGGCTGCTGACGTGCAGCCGGCATAGCATCGACGACGCGGCGTTCTGGTTCATCGCGCTGGAGCGGTGCTGCCAGGTGCAGTTGCAGGTCACGGCGAGCGGGGTGGCGCCGCAGATCCTGTCGGAGAAGACGGCGCAGTATAGCGCGGAGCATGTCGGCAACGACTTCATTGGCTGGCTGCACTTCCAGACGATCTACAACCAGCTCGCGGCGACGCAGCCGGACATGTTCGACTAAACGACGATCTTGTCGCACCCTCTCCGCAGTGGAAGAGGGTGCGACTGGATGAGCGGAAGCAGGGATGGCGCGGTTGCGGCGGCGCTGAGTTTTTTCGACGAAGGCGGGTTCGAGCGGCGGCTCGGCGAGTTGGTCGCCATCCGGAGCACGAGCCAGGATCCGGGCCACGAGGCCGATCTGCACGCGTATCTGGCGGAGATCACGCCGTGGCTGGAGCGGCTCGGGTTCATCTGCAGCACGCATGACAATCCGGTGGCCGGGAGCGGGCCGATCCTGCTGGCCGAGCGGATCGAGGCGTCGGGGCCGACGGTGATCACGTATGGGCACGGCGATACGGTGCGCGGGCTCGAGGATCAGTGGGAGGCCGGGCTCGATCCGTGGAAGCTGACGCGGCGAGAGGATCGCTGGTACGGGCGGGGGTCGGCGGACAATAAGGGGCAGCACGTCATCAACCTGTCGGCGCTGGAAGCGGTGATCGCCGAGCGGGGCGGGACGCTCGGGTATAGCGTCAAGCTGATCATCGAGACCGGCGAGGAGAGCGGGTCGAAGGGGCTGTCCGAGATCGTGGCGGCCAATAAGGAGAAGCTCGCTGCCGACGTGCTGCTGGCGAGCGATGGGCCGCGGTCGCACTCGGCGGTGCCGACGTTGAGCACGGGGACGCGGGGGAGCGTCCATTTCGACCTGATCGTCGATGTGCGGCCCGGCGGGGTGCATTCGGGCAATTGGGGCGGGATGACCACGGACCCGGCGATCGTGCTGGCGCACGCGATCGCGTCGATCGCGGATCGGCACGGCAAGATACTGGTGCGGGACTGGGTTCCCGCCGGGATCAGCAACTCGGTGCGCGATGTGCTGCAAGGGTGCGAGCTGAAGGCGGAGGGGGAGGCGGCGACGATCGATCCCGAGTGGGGCGAGCCCGGGCTGTCGCCGGCGGAGAAGGTGTATGCGTGGACCAGCTTCATCGTGCTGGCGATGCTGTCGGGGCGGCCGGAGAACCCGGTGAATGCGGTGGCGCCGAACGCGTCGGCGCACTGCCAGATTCGGTATACGGTGGATGTCGATCCCGAGCAGTTCGAGCCGGCGCTGCGGCGGCATCTCGATGCGGAGGGGTTTGGCGCGGTGACGATCGTGCCGTACGGGATCCGGATGCCGGCGCGGCGGTCGGACCCGTCGAGCCCCTGGGTGAAGTGGGCGGTGGGGAGTATGGAAAGGACGCTGGGCAAGCGGGTGCAGGTGATCCCGAACAGCGGGGGCGGGCTGCCGAACGACGTGTTCATGGACCATCTGGGGACGCAGCTGCTGTGGGTGCCGCACAGCTATAACGGGTGCAAGCAGCACGGGCCGAACGAGCACCTGCTGGTGGCGCCGGCGCGCGAGGGGATCGCGGCGTTTGCCGGGCTGTGGTGGGATCTGGGGGAGGAGAACGTGCCGGGTTAGGGCATCAGTCGGGCCGGCGGGTCGGGTATCTCCGGCAGGGTGATCCGGATCGGCACGACGCAGACATCGGCGGCCGGGACATTCTTGAGGCGGAGCCAGTCCGCGAGGTGTGTTCCGGCGTCTGCCGAGAGGACGTCGAACAGGTCCCAGCCCTTCGGCTCCCAGCCGCTGATGCCGTTCACGACGGGGATGCCGCGGAGGGCGGCGGCGAGCGGGATGGTATAGTTGTAGGCGAAGAAGATCGTGGCGCTGCGCAGGATCGAATAGGCCGGGTCGAGCGAG
>CAZZVQ010000149.1:0-11201 GCA_964657565.1 uncultured Acetobacteraceae bacterium | reverse complement strand
CGGGAGAGGGCTTCGGCCGGGTGTCTCGGGCGGTCCTCATGCCGGCAGCTTGCCGTCCCAGAGGGTGAACTTGCCGTCGCGCACCAGGAGGCGCTTGTAGCTGGCGCCCTGCACGCGCCGGGTCGCCTTGTCGAAGGCGCAGGTGCCGTAGATGACGCTGGGGACGTCCTTGATCTCGGTCAGGCCGGTCAGCATCGCCTCCCGCGTCGCGCCCCAGCCCTCGATGAGCTTGGCCCACAGCACGATCGTGTCGTAGGCGCCGGCGCTGAAGCTGTCGGGCTCGGCATCGTATTTGGCGCGATACGCCTTGACGAAGTCCTGCACCTCCGGCCGCGGATCGGCGGGGAAGAACGTCGTCATGACATAGACGCCGTCGACGGCGGGGCCGCCCAACTCGATGAATTTCGGCGAGTAGTTCGAGGTGCCGGCCACGATCGGCACCTTCACCCCGGCATCGCGCGCCTGGCGGCAGATCAGCGCACCGTCGGCATAATACGAGAGGAGGACGAGGCCGTCCGGGTTGCTGTCGCGCACCCGGGTGAGCGTCGGGCGGAAATCCTGCTCGGCGGAGAGATAGGCTTCGACCGCCGCGACCTTGACGCCCGCAGCGTCGGCCGCCTTGACGAAGGCGTCCTTGGCGGTGCGGCCCCAATCGGTGTTGAGGTGCAGCACGGCAGGGCGCTTCATGCCGGTGGCGGCGACGAAGTCGAACAGTTTCGGCTGTTCTTCGGCCTGGTTGGTGGAGTTGCTCCACATATAGGTACCACCCTTGGTGAAGTCCGGGTGGGAGTTGGTGAAGCCGAACTGCACCAGCTTGGCGCGCTGGTAGATCGGCGAGGCGGCCATGGAGGCGGGCGAGGAGAAATCGCCGAGCTCGATGATGATCGCCGGGTTGGCGATGAATTTTTGGGCCACGGCGACGGATTGCCGCGGATCGGACTGGCTGTCCTCGAAGACGTAGGCCAGTGGACGGCCCCCACCTTTTCCTGGGACGCCGCCGGCGCCGTTGATGCCGTCGAGCGCGAGGTCGAAGCCGCGCTTCCACTGCGCGCCATACTGCGCGTTGGGCCCGGTGAGCGGGCCGCTGACGCCGGCGAGGATGGGGTCGGCAGCCTGCGCGCGCAGCGGGAGCGCGGCGAGCGCGCTGGCCGCCAAGAGGGAACGCCGTTTGAGGACCATCGTGCTCTCCTTCATCCCGGGATTGCCGGCTTGCCGTCCCATAGCGCGAAAGCGCCACCGCGCACGACCAAGTCGATGCTGGCGGGATGCCGCACGCGCCTTGTCTCGGGATCGAATTGCACGCTGCCGAACAATACGCTCGGGACGTCCTTGACCTGGCCGAGCCCGTCGCGGATCTCGGTGCGGCCGGTGCCGAACTGGCGCATGACGGTGGCCAGCAGCATCATCGCGTCGTAGCCGCGGGCGGCGTAGAAGCCGGGCTCGCCGCCGTAGGCCGCCTTGTAGGCGGTGACGAAACGCTGCACGGCGGGGCGGGGGTCGCCGGGGAAGAAATTGGTGTTGGTGTAGACGCCGTCCGCCGCCGGGCCGGCCAATTCGAGGAATTTCGGCGAATACACCGACCCGGCGGCGACGATCGGCACAACCAGCCCGATGTCGCGCGCCTGCCGCACCAGCAGGGCGCCGTCGGGGTAGTACGACACCAGCACGAGCCCGTCCGGCTTGGCGTCGCGTAGCCGGACCAGCAGCGAGCGGAAATCCTGCTCGTTGGGCAGGTAGGCTTCAGCCGCGGCGATGACGGCGCCCTCCTTGGTCGCGGCGGCGGTGAACAGGTCCTTGCTGGTGCGGCCCCAATCGCTGTTGATGTAGCCGACCGCCATGCGCTTGAACCCGAGCTTGGCCGCGTAGGCGGCGAGCACCGGCATGTCGTCGGCCTGGTTCGGCGCGTTGCTCCACATGTAGTCGCCGCTGCGGGTGAAGTCCGGATGGGAGTTGGTGAAGCCGAACTGGACCAGCTTGGCGCGCTGGTAGATCGGCGAGGCGGCCATGGAGGCGGCCGAGGAGAAATCGCCCAGTTCGGCCACGATGGTGGGGTCGGCGACGAATTTCTGCGCGATGGCGACGGTCTGGCGCGGGTCGGACTGGCTGTCCTCGAAGCGGTAGGCGAGCGGTCGGCCGCCGATGCCGCCGGAACCGTTCACCTCGGCGATGGCGAGATCGAAGCCACGCCGCCAATCGGCGCCGTACTGCGCGTATTGGCCGGTCAGCGGCCCGCTGATGCCGATGGTGACGGGCGCCTCGGCGGCGCGCGCGGAGAGCGCCGGCAGGAGTGCCATGCTGGTGAGCAGCGTTCGACGGCGGATGGTTGATGTCGACATGATCATGACCGCCTCCGATCTAGGGACGAAGCGGGCGCTTGTGCAACCTTTGCGAGCCCTTGACCCGTCATTGCCCGGCTTGACCCGGCAATCCACGACGGAGAGGCGGCGCTGGCCCGACCATGGACCCACGGGTCAAGCCCGTGGGTGACGACGAGTGGGCTTGGCGATCGATGGGGACCGTCGCAGCATGCGCGCTCGTTCAACGGGAGACCGAGTTGTTCCTTCCCACCCCGACCTTCGACCATGTCGTGGTCAACGCCCGTGACCGGCTCGATGCGGCCCAGACCGCCTATCAGCGGCTCGGGTTCACGCTGACGCCGCGCGGCTATCATTCGCTCGGTTCGACCAACCATCTGGCGATCTTCGGGACCGACTACCTCGAGCTGCTCGGCCTGCCCGCGGCCGAGATGCGGCCGGACGTCGCGAGCGACCCGATCGGGCTCAACGGGCTGGTGTTCGGCACGGAGGACTCCGGGTCGGTCTATACGGCGCTCGCGGCGGCCGGCGTGCCGGCGACGCCGCCGAACCAGTTCACCCGGCCGGTCGAGCTGGGCGACGGCACCTCGCGCGACGCCACGTTCCGCACCGTGCACATCCAGCCGGCCGAGGGGCGGCCGGGGCGGCTATACTTCTGTCACCATTTCACCCGCGACCTGGTCTGGCGCGACGAGTGGCGGCAGCACGCCAACGGCGCGGTCGGGATCGTCCGCGCGGTGATCGCCTCCAGCGATCCGGCGATCCTCGGGGCGCTGTTCGCCCGCATGTTCGGGCCGGCGGCGGTGCGGCCGGTCGAGGGCGGCGTGCGGCTGGCGGTCGGCGCCATGGCCATCGAGGTGCTCGACCCGGCCGCCGTTGCCCGCCAGATCGGCGATGCGGCCGCCGATGCAGCAGGACGCCATCACTACATGGCGGCGCTGACCTTGCGCACGCGGGGCCTGGACCTCGTCCGCAGCGCGCTGGACCAGGGTGGTGTCGCCGGCATTGTGGAGCCCGACCGGGTGCTCGTACCGGCGGCAAGTGGGATGGGGTGCCCGCTAGAATTCGTTCCGTAGCAGCGCCGTCACTCGTTGCGGTAGGTCGCCCGCAGGGTGCCGATGCCGTCGATGCTGATCTCGACCACGTTGACGGCGTCTTTCATCACCCCCACGCCCACCGAGGTGCCGCAGCAGATCACGTCGCCGGGCTCGAGCGTCATGTCGTGCGAGATCAGGCTGACGAGGCGTTCGGCGGGGAACACCATGTCGGCGACCGGGTAGTTCTGCCGCTCGGCGCCGTTCAGGATCGTGCGCACGACCAGCGTCTCCGGCCGCAACCCGGTGGCGATGGCGGGGCCCATGAGGCCGAAGCCGTCGAAGCTCTTGGCGCGGGTCCATTGCGCGAAGCTCGGGTCGCGGTTGAGGATGTCGGCCGCGGTGATGTCGTTGATGCAGGTGAAGCCGAACACGTGGGCGCCCGCCTCCGCTTCGGTGACCCGGCGGCAGCGCTTGCCGATGACGATCCCGAGCTCGCCCTCGTAGACCGCCTTGCCGTCATAGCCCGCGGGGCGGCGGACTTCCGTCTCCGGGCCGGCGTAGGAGGACGCCGCCTTGATGAAATACAGCGGCTCCGGCGGGGTCGCCTGGCCGAGCTTGGTCGCCAAGGCATGAAAATTGTTCCACAGCGCGACCATCTTCGAGGGCCGGGTCGGGGCCAGGAGGCGGACCGAGGCGAGCTTGATGCGCTCGCCGGTCGCTGCCGGGCTGTCGAACATGTCGCCGGTATGGACGGCGATCGTGTCGCCCTCCAGTTGGCCGAAGCCGTCCGGCGCGAAGCGGACCCAATGCGCCATTAGTGCAGATCCATCAGTGCAGGCCGGCGATCTTCGCCCGCTGCCGCACCAGCGCCAGCACTACGTCCAGGGTCGGCGTCGGCAGCCCGGTGAGCCGCCCCAGCTCCTGCACCACCGTCACCAGCGGGTCGATCTCCATGGCGCGCCCGCGCTCGAGGTCCTGCAGCATCGACGTCTTGTGCGCGCCCACCGCGCCAGCCCCGTTGATCCGCCGCTCGACGTCGACGCGGAACTTGATGCCGAGGCTCTCGGCGATCGCCTGGCCCTCCAGCATCATCGCCTTGGACACGGCTCGCGTGTCCGGATCATTGGTGATCTGCTCCAGCGTCGCATGGGTCAGGGCGCTGATCGGGTTGAAGCAGAGATTGCCCCACAGCTTGAGCCAAATCTCGTCGCGGATGTTGTCCATCACCGGCGCGCGCAGCCCGGCGGCTTCCATCGCCTTGCTGAACGCGAGGGCGCGCTCGGTCTTCTCGCCGCTCGGCTCGCCGATGGGGAATTTGTCGCCGTAGATGTGCTGGATCACGCCGGGCTCGACCACTTCGGTGGCGGGGAACACCACGCAGCCGATGGCGCGCTCCGGCCGCAGCTTCTGCCATTGGGTGCCGCCGGGATCGACGGATTCGAGCGTGGTGCCCGCCAGCGCGCCACCGTGCTGGTAGAAATACCAGTACGGGATACCGTTCACGGCGGTGACGATGCTGGTGTCGTTGCTCAGCAGCGACGTCATCTGGTCCACCACGCCGGGGATCGAGTGCGCCTTGAGCGCGACGAAGATGCACTCCTGCGGGCCGAGTTCGGCCGGGTCGTCGGTGGCGGTGACGCGGGCGATCTTCTCCTCGCCGCCGATGCGCAGCCGCAGCCCGTTCTCGCGCATCGCCTTCAGATGCGGGCCGCGGGCCACCAGGCTGACATCGGCGCCGGCCAGTGCGAGCTGCGCCCCGACATATCCGCCGATGGCGCCGGCGCCGTAGATACAGATCCGCATGGTTCGCTCCGCTTCAGCAGCGGCTTGGTAACACGGTCGCGGTGGTGGGCTGAAGCCCACCCTACAATACAGATCGTAGGGTGGGCTTCAGCCCACCAGGACAAAATCACCGCTCGCCCGCCGCAGCGATACCAGCCCCCTGCATCACCCAATCGCTGGGATACATCCCGAGCCCAACACACCGCACAAAGCTCGAATACGGCCACTCGGCCGCATGCGCCACGAAGCCATGCTTCACCGGATTGAAATGAATGTAGTCCATATGAGCGGCATAATCCCGGTCATCGCGGATGCCGTGCTCCCAATACCGCCGCTGCCACACCCCAGCCTCACGCTTGCGAACCAAGGACGGCCGCTGGTGGTGCTCCGGCTTTGGGACACCATGCGAGAACGTCGCCTTGATCAACTGCCAGCGGGACGGAAAGTCGACGTCGCCAGGCGGCAGTGTCCATAGGCAGTGCATGTGGTGTGGTAAGACCACCCAGGCATCGATGTGGAAAGGATGTCGCGCCCGCGCCGTTCGCACAGCGCTGCGGAGCAACGCAATCTCGGTAATCAGCAAGTCGGAGCGGCGATCATGCAGGTTGACCGTGAAGAAATAGGAGCCGCCCGCGACCCGGTGACGACGGTAATCGGGCATGGGCTCGTCTTCCAGATTAGCGGTGGGCTGAAGCCCACCCTACGCCATCAACGCCGGCCCCGGCCACGCTTGGCCGCCTTCTTCTCCGGGTCGTAGCCGCCGCCGCCGGGGCCGAGCGGTTCGGGCGTGCGGTCCTTCTTCGGCTTGCCGCCGAAGGAGGCGGGCGAGACTGGGGGCGCGGGGAGGCCGAGGTCGAGCGCTTCGAGCCGCTTGATCTCGTCGCGCAGGCGGGCGGCGGTCTCGAATTCGAGGTCGGCCGCCGCCGCGCGCATCTTCTTCTCCAGCTCGGCGATCGCGGTCTTGAGGTCCTTGCCGACCATCTCGGTCACGCCGGCGTCCTTCACCGGCGCCACCGTCACGTAATCCGCCTCGTACACCGAGCGCAGCGCCTCGCCGATATGGCTCTTGACGCTGCGCGGCGTGATGCCGTGCGCCTCGTTCCAGGCGCTCTGCTTGGCCCGCCGCCGCTCGGTCTCCTCGATCGCGTAGCGCAGCGAGTTCGTCATCAGATCCGCATACAGCACGACCCGACCCTCGACGTTGCGCGCCGCCCGGCCGATCGTCTGCACCAGGCTCGTCTGGCTGCGCAGGAAGCCCTCCTTGTCGGCATCGAGGATCGCGACTAGCGCGCATTCCGGGATGTCCAGCCCCTCGCGCAGCAGGTTGATGCCGATCAGCACGTCGAACACGCCGAGGCGAAGGTCGCGGATGATCTGGATGCGCTCCAGCGTGTCGACGTCGGAGTGGAGGTAGCGGACCTTGATGCCGTTCTCGGTCATGTAGTCGGTCAGGTCTTCCGACATGCGCTTGGTCAGCGTGGTGACCAGGATGCGGCCGCCCTGGCCGATCACGACCCGGCACTCGGCCAGCAGGTCGTCCACCTGGCGCTCGACCGGGCGAACCTCGCAGACCGGGTCGATCAGGCCGGTGGGGCGGATCACCTGCTCGACGAAGGCGCCGCCGGTGCGCTCCATCTCCCAGGGGCCGGGCGTGGCGGAGACGAACATCGTCTGCGGCCGGAAATGCTCCCACTCCTCGAAGCGGAGCGGCCGGTTGTCCATGCAGGATGGCAGGCGGAAGCCGAACTTGGAGAGGACGCCCTTGCGCGCCGCGTCGCCGCGGGCCATGCCGCCGATCTGCGGCACGGTGACGTGGCTCTCGTCGACGATCAGCATGGCGTTCTCGGGGAGGTATTCGAACAGCGTCGGCGGCGGCTCGCCGGTCTTGCGGCCGGAGAGGTAGCGCGAGTAGTTCTCGATCGATTTGCACGAGCCGGTGGTCTCGATCATCTCCATGTCGAAGGTGGTGCGCTGCTGCAGGCGTTCGGCTTCCAGCAGCTTGCCCTCGGCGACGAAGGTGTCGAGCCGGTCCTTCAGCTCCTGCTTGATGTCGCGGATCGCCTGGTTGAGGGTCGGCTTCGGCGTCACGTAGTGGCTGTTGGCGTAGATGCTCGCCTCGCTCATCTTGGCGGCGACCTCGCCGGTCAGCGGGTCGAACTCGGCGATGCTCTCGACCTCGTCGCCGAACAGGGTGATGCGCCAGGCGCGGTCCTCGAGATGGCTGGGCCAAACGTCGATGGTGTCGCCGCGCAGCCGGAAGGTGCCGCGCTGGAAGGCGGCGTCGTTGCGGCGGTATTGCAGTTCCACGAGGCCGCGGGCGAGCGTGTCGCGGCCGATCTGGCCACCGGGCTCGAGCCGGATGATCATGTTGCCGTAGGTCTCGACCGACCCGATACCGTAGATGCAGGAGACGGAGGCGACGATCACGACGTCGCCGCGCTCCAGCAGCGCGCGGGTGGCGCTATGCCGCATGCGCTCGATCTGCTCGTTGATCTGGCTGTCTTTTTCGATATAGGTGTCGGTGCGCGGCACATACGCTTCCGGCTGGTAATAGTCGTAGTAGCTGACGAAGTATTCGACCGCGTTCTCCGGAAAGAACTGCTTCATCTCGCCGTAGAGTTGTGCCGCCAGGGTCTTGTTCGGCGCCAGGATCAGGGTCGGCCGCTGCGCCGCCTCGATCACCTTGGCCATCGTGAACGTCTTGCCCGACCCGGTGACGCCGAGCAGCACCTGGTCCCGCTCGCCGGCGCGGACGCTCTCGGTCAGTTCGCCGATCGCTTGCGGCTGGTCGCCGGCCGGCGCGTAGTCCGACACGACCTTGAGCGGGCGCGTCATGGCCTTGGCCGGCTGCTTGATCGGCTCGAAGGTGACCGGGATCGCCGGGACATCCCTCGACTTGCGTGCGAGCGTCGATGACATGTGACCGAGATGGCATCTCGACTGCCTCCGCGCAACGTATTGCCGACTTAGGCTGATTCGCTGATCATGGATGCGTCAGCACGCCCGATCCAAATGGGCGGCTTGGAGACACGATCATGCGTAAATCGATGTTTGTCATGATGTTGCTCGCGGCGGGGGCGGTGCAGGCACAGACGCCGCCGGCGGCGCCGGCCGCCGGCTCCGGTGGCGGCGGGGGCGTTGGCGCCAGCGTCTCCGGCCCGACCCACCCGACCGGCAAGACCCCGCCCGGCACTCCCACCGCCGCGACCCCGACCGGGCGCATCGCGCGCGACAGCGCGGGGCAGAAGGTGATCGGCCATACCGTGGCGTCCCCGACCGGCGTCCCCGGCAACACCGGCGGTGCGGGAACCGGCGCGAAGTAGGCGTCGATCCAACCGGACCGGGCTGCGTTAGGATCGCGAACCACGACGATGTGCGATGAGCGATCCTGACGTTTCGGCCCGGCGCTGGGGTCTGTCCGACCAGACGGCCGAGATTGCATTATGGGCCCCGAGCGTGGGCCAAGCCACCTTCGTGCACGGCCATGGCGTGGAGACGCCGCTCGCGCGCCGGGATCGGGGCTGGTGGGGCGGCACGCCGCGCCGGCTGGCGCCCGGGTCGCGCTATGGCCTGCGCCTCGACGGCACCACCGTCCCCGACCCGGCGTCCCGTTCGCAGCCCGACGGACCCGGCGGGCTCAGCCAAGTCGTCGATCCCGGCAGTTTCGGCTGGTCGGATGCCGCGTGGACGGGTCGGCCCTGGCATGAGACGGTGCTGTACGAGCTGCATCTGGGCACCTTCACCGCGGAAGGGACGTTCCTGGCCGCCATCGCCCATCTCGACCACCTCGCCGGGCTCGGCGTTACGATGATCGAGCTGATGCCGGTGGGCGAGTTCCCCGGGTCGCGGAACTGGGGCTACGATGGTGTGCTGCCATTTGCGCCGTATCATGGCTATGGACGGCCGGACGATCTCAAACGCCTCGTCGACAGCGCCCATGCGCTCGGCATCGCGGTGGCGCTGGACGTCGTCTACAATCATTTCGGCCCGGCGCAGAACGCCATCGAACACTATGCGCCGGAGTTCTTCACCGCTCGGTACAAGACCCCCTGGGGCGGCGCGATCGACTTCGCGCAGGTGGCGGTGCGGGCGTATTTCATCGAGAACGCGCTGTATTGGATCGAGGAATTCCATCTCGACGGCCTGCGGCTCGACGCGGCGCAGGCCGTGTTCGATGAGGGCAGCAGGCACATAATCGACGAGATCGCCGAGCGGGTGCGGGCGGCCGCGCCGGGCCGGCACATCCATCTTACGCTGGAGAACGACAACAACGAGTCGCGCTGGCTCGCGCGCGACGCGGACGGGCGGGCCATCCATTACGAGGCGCAGTGGAACGACGATTTCCACCACGTGATGCGGGTGCTGCTGGCCGGGCGGGTCGATGGCTATTACCGCGACTACGCCCAGCGGCCGCTGGATCGGCTCGGCAAGTCGCTGGCCGAGGGGTTTTCGTATCAGGGCGACGAGGAGTCGATCCACCGGCCCGGGCTCTGGCGCGGCACCGGGTCGAAACATCTGCCGCCCGTGGCGCTCGTCAATTTCCTGCAGAACCACGACCAAGTCGGCAATACGCCGTTCGGCAAGCGGCTGAGCGCGCTGGCCTCGCCGGCGGCGTTGCGGCTCGGGGTGGCGGTCATGCTGCTGGGGCCGGCGGTGCCGATGCTGTTCATGGGCGAGGAATGGGCGGCGGCGCAGCCGTTCCACTTCTTCTGCGACTACGACGACGACGTGGCCACCATGGTGCGCAACGGCCGCCGCGAGGAGTTCAGCCACCTGCCGGAGTTCTCCGACCCGGAGCAGCTCGCCAAGCTCGCCGACCCCAACGCGGCCAGCACCCGCGACGCCTGCGTGCTGGACTGGGCGGCGCGGGCGCGGGCGCCGCATGCGGAGTGGCTGGCGTATTACCGCAGCCTGCTCGCCATCCGGCGCTCCAGCGTGATGCCCCTGCTGCCGCTGATCGGCGGCGGGGCCGGGCGCTATGAGACGGTCGGCTCGACGGCGCTGGTCGTGCACTGGGCGCTCGATGACGGCCGCACCCTCACGCTCGCCGCCAATTTCGCCGACACGCCCGCGCCCTGGCCGGCGCCGAAGGGCGAGACGCTGTTCCGGCTTGGCGATCCCGATGACGGCCTGGCACCCTGGGGCTTGGTCCTGGCCGTCAGCTGATGGAGGCGACGTGGTGGCAGCTTGGGATCGTCTATCAGGTCTATCCCCGGTCGCTGCAGGATAGCGACGGCGACGGTACCGGCGATCTGCGGGGGATCACGCGCCGGCTGGACGCGATCGCCGATCTCGGTGTCGATGCGGTGTGGCTGTCGCCGATCTTCCCGTCGCCGATGACCGATTTCGGCTACGACGTGTCGGATTACTGCGGTATCGATCCGCTGTTCGGCACGATGGCCGATTTCGACGCGCTGCTCGCGCGGGCGCATCAGCTCGGGCTGAAGCTGATCCTGGATTTCGTGCCGAACCACAGCTCGGACCAGCATCCCTGGTTCCAGGCCAGCAGGGCGCGGGTGGACGGCAAGGCGGATTGGTATCTCTGGCGCGACGAGCCCAACAACTGGATGTCACATTTCGGCGGCCCCGCCTGGACCTGGGACGAGCAGCGCGGGCAGTTCTACTACCACTCGTTCCTGCCGACGCAGCCGGACCTGAACTGGCGCAACCCGGAAATGCGCCGGGCCATGTACGACGCGCTACGGTTCTGGCTGCGCAAGGGCGTCGACGGGTTCCGGGTCGACGTGATGTGGCTGATGATCAAGGATTCCGAGTTCCGCGACAACCCGCCGGACCCCGACTGGCGCCCGGGCGGGCGACCGTTCAACCGGGTCCTGCCGCTGTACACCGCCGACCGGCCGGAGGTGCACGAGATCGTCGCCGCCATGCGCGGCGTGCTCGACGAGTTCTCCGGCCGGGTGCTGATCGGCGAGATCTACCTGCCGATCGAGCGGCTGGTGACCTATTACGGCCAGCACGGCGCGGGTGCGCAGCTGCCGTTCAATTTCCACCTGCTGCTGCTGCAGCACTGGACGGCCGACGCGCTGGCGGAGCTGATCAATCGCTA
>CAZZVQ010000148.1:0-11375 GCA_964657565.1 uncultured Acetobacteraceae bacterium | reverse complement strand
CGTCGCTGCCTTGGTGAACATTGTCGATGGATCCTTGTATTGGCGGCGAGGGGGTCAGTAGCGGCGGTATTCGGGCTGGGGGGTGGTGATGTAGCCGGTGCCGGCGCCGACGGCCGCGCCGGTCACGCCGCCGATCGCGGCGCCGCGGCCACCGCCGGCCAGGCCACCGATGGCGGCACCGGCGCCCGCGCCGAGGAGGCCGCCGCCGACGGCGCGCTGGCCCGGGTCATACGGGTTGGTGCAGGCGCTGACGCCGAGCAGGGCGAGGAGGGCCAACGGCATTGTGGACTTCTTGAGCATGATGTCTCCGCGTTGAGGTGCCACGTTTTGCGACGATACGAGGCAAAGCTTTACCAAGGGTTAAGTGACAACGTGGGCTTGGCAGGATTGTGGCGGGGGGCCGGTAGACACGAAGAGGTGATCCCCAATGAGCCCTGGGCCTTGCCGCGCAGGGAGTGTGCGGCTAAGGCACCCCGCACCCGGGTCGTGGGCGCCGAAGTTGCGGTGCGAGACCCGGTGTCCACTGCTTCTATGTAGGATTGGTCGCGAATGTTCGGACGCCTGTTGGGCATCATGTCGGCTGACATGGCCATCGATCTCGGGACGGCGAACACGCTGGTTTACGTGAAGGGCCGGGGCATCGTGCTGGCGGAGCCGAGCGTGGTGGCGATCGCGGACGTGCGGGGGAAGAAGCAGGTGCTGGCGGTGGGCGAGGAAGCCAAGATGATGCTGGGGCGGACGCCGGGCAACATCCAGGCGATCCGGCCGCTGCGGGACGGGGTGATCGCGGATTTCGAGGTGGCGGAGGAGATGATCAAGCACTTCATCCGCAAGGTGCACAACCGGCGGGGATTCGCGTCGCCGTTGATCATCGTATGCGTGCCGTCGGGGAGCACGGCGGTGGAGCGACGGGCGATCCAGGAGAGCGCGGAGAGCGCTGGGGCGCGCAAGGTGCTGCTGATCGAGGAGCCGATGGCGGCGGCGATCGGGGCCGGGCTGCCGGTGACGGAGCCGTCGGGGAGCATGATCGTCGACGTGGGCGGGGGGACGACGGAGGTGGCGGTGATCAGCCTGGGGGGGATCGTCTACTCCAAGTCCGTGCGGGTGGGCGGGGACAAGATGGACGAGGCGATCATCTCGTATATCCGGCGGACGCATAATTTGCTGATCGGGGAGAGTTCGGCGGAGAAGATCAAGATGGATATCGGGGCGGCGACGCCGTCGCTGGATTACGATGACGGGCCGTATCGGGAAGTGAAGGGGCGGGACCTGATGAACGGGGTGCCGCGGGAGATCCTGGTGGGGCAGCGGCAGATCGCGGAGAGCCTGTCGGAGCCGATCACGCAGATCGTGGAGGCGGTGAAGGTGGCGCTGGAGAATACGCCGCCGGAGCTGGCGGCGGACATCGTGGACAAGGGAATTGTGCTGACGGGGGGCGGGGCGCTGCTATACCGTTTGGACCAGGTTCTGCGGGACGCGACGGGACTTCCGGTGGTGGTGGCGGAGAACCCGTTGAGCTGCGTGGCGCTGGGCACGGGGCGGGCGCTGGAAGAGATGAAGCGGCTGCGGAATGTGCTGACCACCATGTATTAAGAAAGGGGCACACGCCGCTTGATCCGTCTGTCGATCCCGGTCCGGCAAGCGCTGGCGAAGCTGACCCTGCCGGTGCTGATCGCGGCGGCGTTCGGGGTGATGCTGCTGGGCAAGGCGGATGCGCTGCTGGCCGAGAAGGCGCGGATGGCGTTGGCGGACACGTTGGCGCCGCTGTATTCGCTGGCGTCGGAGCCGTTGGGGCGGTTGCGCGAGGTGTCGGACGATCTGGAGAATCTGTGGTCGCTGCGGGCGGAGAACCAGCGGCTGCGGGACGAGAACGACAATCTGCGGCGGTGGCACGCGGTGGCGCTGGCGCTGGACGCCGAGAACACGGTGTTGAAGGCGAACCTGCATTGGATCCCCGACCCGGCGCCATCGTACGCGACGGCGCGGGTGGTGGCGGATGCGGGGGGCGTCTATGCGCGGGCGGTGCTGCTGGCGGTGGGGCCGGATAACGGGATCACGCGGGGGCAGGTGGCGCTGGACGAGGACGGCGTGGTGGGCCGGGTCACGGAGCTGGGGGCGCGGAGTGCGCGGGTGCTGTTGATCACGGACCTCAACAGCCGGATCCCGGTGACGCTGGAGAATAGCCGGGCGCGGGCGATCATGGTGGGGACGAACGGGCCGCGGCCGCGGTTGATGTATTGGCCCGAGGGGGTCACGCCGGCGGAGGGGGAGCGGGTGGTGACGTCGGCGGAGGCGGGGGCGTTTCCGGCCGGGCTGCCGGTGGGGACGGTGCGGTTCAGCGCGAGCGGGGTGCCGGAAGTGGAGCCGGCGGCGCGGCTGGGGCGGCTGGAGGTGGTGCGGCTGTTCAATTACGGGCTGCGGGGGATCCAGCCGCCGGAGAACTCGCTGCGGCCGGTCGAGAAGCCTGTCGTGGCTGGGAAGCGGTGAGACATGACGGATCGGCTTCCGGGGATCAGGCCGCGGCCGAGCCTGTGGCGGATGCTGGATTCGACGGCGCGGCAGACGTTTCCGGTGACAGTGACGGGGATCCTGCTGTTGGGGTTGTCGGCGCCGCTCGGTTTGCCAGGGCAGCCGCAATTGCAGGCGGCGGTGGCGCTGGCGTGCGTGTTCTTCTGGTCGGTGTTCCGGCCGGACAGCATGCCGCCGGTGGCGGCGTTCCTGTTGGGGTTGCTGACGGATCTGCTGAGCTTGTCGCCGCCGGGGCTGACGGTGCTGGTGCTGCTGATCGTGCACGGGGTGGCGCTGCGGACGCGGCGGTTCGTGGCGGCGCAGGGGTTCGTGGTGGTGTGGCTGGTGTTCGTGGCGGTGGCGGCGGGGGCTTCGGCGATCGAGTGGGCGTTGACGAGCGTGCTGGTGTTCCGGTTGTTGCCGCCGGGTCCGGCGCTGTTGCAGTTCGGGGTGAGCGCGGGGTTCTATCCGTTGTTGGCGATGCTGTTCATTAGGGCGCATCGGGGGTTGGCGGATCCGGAGAAGGCTTGAAAGACGGGTCCAAGGTGATGTGGACGCCGGCGTATATCGTTAGGAGCAGGTCGATCGCGGTAAGGGCGTCGACTTGCAGCACGAGGTGCTTCGGATCGGACCAAGACGGTCGGGGCGGGGCGCCGACGTAGCGGAAGATGAGGTCGGTTGGGTCATCGCTGCCAGACGCGCCGTGCATGTAGACGTAGGTCGTCGAGCGCTTGGCGAAGAGTGCGCAATCCAGCCGATGAGCGGTGACGTGCCAGCCGAGCGGGCCTGTGACGGTCGGGAAGTTGGTGCGGGCACACAGCAAGTTGGTGAGACTTTGCGGGTCGGCGTCGATCCACCAGAGACGTAGGTCGTTGAAGACGAGCAGCAGCAGGGTGGCTGCGAGCATCGTGCGTAGAGTCAAGAAGCGCTCTATCCCTAGAAGCGTCTCGCGCATCGATCAGTCGAGGCTGGCTGGCGGTTGCACGGGGATGAGTCTGATCGATGCACCGCTCCTGTCGGTAAAGTCGGCCGCGATATGGATGCCGTCGCGGATAGCGACAAGCTTGCCGACATCCTCATCGCCGACCCTGTGCGCATGGATGATGATGTGCGTTGGATCGATCCACGAGGGGTGGGGAGCGTCGCCATCGTAGCGGAGGATCAGGTTGGATGACGCGTCTTGCTCCGAGGTCGGGTGCAGGTAGACGAATGTCATCGATTCCTTGGCGAGGGTGTCGCAGTCCGTCTGATGGCTGGTGACGATTAGGCTGGACGGGCCAGGAACGGCGGGGAAATCCTCCCGCGAGCAGAAGAAGTTGGCGCTGCCCTGCCATTCGACGTGGCGCCAGGTGTTTAGGTTGTTGAAGACCATGAACATCACGGCTGCGGCGAGGACCCGGCGGGAGGTCAAAAATCGCAAGAGATGTCGAAGCATCAGCTTACTCTCATGGCACAGAATGACGAGAGTATGAATATGAGGTTTGCATCAAGGTTTTCTGGCTGACGGACCGTATTGTCCGCTTTCCCCTGCTTGGAAGCCTAATCGTATGAACTCAGCAGTTTGATCATCCAAACCATACGGTTGGTCCGGCTTCTTGTTATCTGAGCGGAACTGCGCAAATCCGCCCGCAGTACGAAGTGCCTCATCAAGACTCATCCCGGCTTGTTGAGTGTAGAGACCAACGTTGAAATTCGAGATATCACGAAATTGGCGCAACTGCTTGTAGCCTGAGAGCATGTCGCCCTCACGTTGATAATCAAATTTGCCTCCATGTCCGAGTGCGATACCGACACTGGCGTAAAATCTTTCAGTCGCTTCTAACTGAGTTCGCTCACGCTGCTCGATGCTCGATGAGGGTCTGGTAAACGTCTCGAAAAATCTCTCTCCCGCTTCACGCCCTGCTGCCGCGACATCATCTGCACCGCGGTCGCGCGGTGTCATCAAATATCCTGTCTTCGTCGAATGAGTGTCTCGAACGGTACTGCCGTCCGGCATGTGGAACACATACCCATCGTCGCGTGGGTCCGACCTTGATTGCGACGGGGATGTTGACGCGCCTGGGCTTGGAGTGGTTGCACTCTTTGCCTTGGCAGCTACGGCGTGGAAATCGGCGAGGGAGATGGTCGAGGGGTCGAGGGGTGGAGCTGTCTTCCCCGTCCCAACCGAGGCCCGGGTGGCGGCCATGGTTCGGGCGCGGCGATCGGCTGCGGTAGGCAGGGCGGGCGCGGGCGCCGGGTCAGGAGCGCCGGGACCGGGGGCGGGAGGGGACGGGGGCGTTTCCGTCGCGCTCGATGCCGAGGTCCAGGTGCCGGCGACGACCCAGTCCGGGTGGTCCCGGGCCCATTGGAGGAAGCCCGGGTCGTCATACCCTTTGGCTAAATAGCAGGGGATGGTAAGCAGGTCGCTACCGAACTCGGGATCGCGGGGCGGCATGGTGTCTCCATATGAAACAGCAGACAATATTCTTATCGAGGCGCCGTCGCCAGCGTTCGTCCGAAGCCGACCCGCGCTCGCCCGCCGGCTGGCGGAGAGGGCTCTGACAGGAGGGGGCCGAGGGTGAACCAGTTTCGGAAAGAGAATAAGCGGACGGGGGTGTTCACGCGGCGGGCTTTGTTGCTCGGGGTGGGGCAGCTGGGGATTTTGGGGGCGCTGGGGGCCAAGCTGTATCAGGTGCAGGTGGTCGAGGGGGAGCGGTACTCGACGCTGGCGGAGAGCAACCGGATCAGCGCGCGGTTGACGGCGCCGCCGCGGGGGCGGGTGCTGGATCGGTTCGGGGTGCCGATCGCGGGGAACAAGCTGAATTGGCGGGCGCTGCTGACCGTCGAGCAGACCGAGAGCGTGGATGCGACGCTGGATGCGTTCGGCAAAGTGGTCAGCCTGGCGGACCATGAGCGGGCGCGGATCGAGCGGGAGATGCGCAAGCGGCGGCGGTTCATCCCGCTGGTGGTGCGGGAGTTCCTGACCTGGGAGGAGATGGCCAAGCTGGAGGTGAATGCGCCGGATTTGCCGGGGATCTTCGTCGATGTGGGGACGACGCGGATCTATCCGTTCGGGCCGGCGCTGGCGCATGTGGTGGGGTATGTGGCGCCGCCGAACGATTTCGACGTCGCCGAGGACCCGATGTTGGCGCTGCCGGGCATCCGGGTGGGGCGCGCGGGGATGGAGAAGGCGCAGGACGTCAAGCTGCGGGGCAAGGCCGGGGCGACGCAGATGGAGGTCAATGCGGTCGGGCGGGTGATCCGGGAGCTGGACCGGGTCGAGGGGCAGGCCGGGGCGGATCTGGGGCTGACGATCGACGTGGCGTTGCAGGAGACGGTGCTGAAGCGGCTGGGGGTGGAGAGCGCGTCGGCGGTGGTGATGGATTGCCGCAACGGCGAAGTGCTGGCGATGACGTCGGCACCGAGCTTCGACCCGAGCCTGTTCAACGCGGGGGTGTCGCAGGCGCAGTGGGTGGAGTGGACGAGCAACCGCAAGGCGCCGCTGATCAACAAGGCGGCGGCGGGCGTTTATGCGCCGGGATCGACGTTCAAGATGGCGGTGGCGATGGCCGGGCTGGAGTCGAAGGCGATCGGGCCGGGGTCGCGGATCAATTGCCCCGGGTTTCTCGATATCGGCGACACGAGGTTCCATTGCTGGAGCAAGAACGGGCATGGGTCGCTCGATGTGCGGGGCGGGCTGAAGAATAGCTGCGACGTGTTCTTCTACGAGGTCGCGCGGCGGGCGGGGATCGACAAGGTGGCCGCGATGGCGAACCGGTTCGGGATCGGGGTCGATACCGGGATCGAGCTGCCGGGGGCGCGAAAGGGGTTGATGCCGACGAAGGCGTGGCGGCAGTCGCGCGGGCATCCTTGGAACATCGGCGACACGATCAGCTGCGGGATCGGCCAGGGCTATATCCAGACGACGCCGCTGGCGCTGTGCACCTATGTGTCGCGGGTGGCGACCGGGCGGGCGGTGGAGCCGCATCTGACGCGGACGGTCGGCGGGGCGTTGCAGAAGGGGGTGCAGCCGGGAGATTGGCCGGCGCTGGGGTTGCCGGAGCAGTATCTGCATCTGTGCCGCGAGGGGATGTGGGCCGTGGTCAACGAGGCCGGCGGGACCGCGCCGGCGGGCCGGGTTTCGTTGCCGGGGGTGCAGCTGGCGGGGAAGACCGGGTCGACGCAGGTGCGGCGGGTGTCGCGCGAGGCGCGCGAGCATGGGTTCAAGTCGGAGAACCTGCCGTGGGAATTCCGGCCGCACGCGCTGTTCGTGTGCTACGCGCCGTATGATGCGCCGCGGTATGCGGTTTCGGTGGTGGTGGAGCACGGCAATGCGGGGGCGGCGGCGGCGGCGCCGTTGGCGCGGGACATCATGACGGACGTGCTGTTGCGCGATCCGGTCAACCATACGGAGAGTCCTTCGCAGCGGGTGGCGGATCGGTCTTGAGGTCGTCGCCCCCGGGCTTGAGCCGGGGGCCCAGACAGTCGAGCGCGGGCTTGCGGCACCGTGGACCCCCGGATCAAGTCCGGGGGTGACGTGACATGGAGGTTGAGTCTTGATTACGGCGAGGAGGCTTATTCGGGCGGAGCCGTCGTTTGGGCTGCTCAACAAGTTCTGGCAGGTCAGTTGGCTATACGTGCTGCTGCTGTGTGCGTTGGCGGGGGTGGGGTACGTGGCGCTGTATTCGGCCGGGGGCGGACCGGAGCCTTATGCGGCCAAGCATATCCTGCGGTTCGCGTTCAGCCTGGTGATGATGCTGTCGATCGCGATGATCGATATCCGGTTCATCGCGCGGTTCTCCTATCCGATCTATGCGTTCGCGGTGGGGCTGTTGGTGCTGGTGCTGCGGATGGGGCACGTGGGGAAGGGCGCGCAGCGGTGGATCGATCTGGGCGGGCTGCAGATGCAGCCGAGCGAGTTGGCCAAGATCGCGCTGGTGATGGCGCTGGCGGCGTGGTTCCACCGGGCGAGCTGGGAGAAGGTGGGCAATCCGCTGTTCCTGATCCCGCCGGCGCTGATGGTGCTGGTGCCGGTCGGGCTGATCCTGAAGGAGCCGAATCTGGGGACGGCGGTGATCACGGCGATGGTGGGCGGGGTGGTGATCCTGGCGGCCGGGCTGCGGTGGTGGAAGGTGCTGGTGCTGCTGGCGCCGCTGCCGTTCCTGGGGCAGTTCGTGTTCAGCCACATGCACGACTACCAGCGGGCGCGGATCACGACGTTCATGAACCCGGAGAGCGACCCGCTGGGGGCCGGGTACAACATCATCCAGTCGAAGATCGCGCTGGGGTCGGGGGGGATGTTCGGCAAGGGGTTCATGCAGGGGACGCAGGGGCACCTGAACTTCCTGCCGGAGAAGCAGACGGATTTCATCTTCACGATGATCGCCGAGGATTTCGGGCTGGTGGGCGGGCTGGCGGTGATCGGGCTGCTGTCGCTGATCATCATCGGGGGGCTGGCGATCGCGCTGCGATGCCGGCATCAGTATGGGCGGCTGCTGGCGCTGGGGATCACGGCGAACTTCTTCTTGTACTGCTTCGTCAACATCGCGATGGTGATGGGGGCGATCCCGGTGGGGGGCGTGCCGCTGCCGCTGGTGTCGCATGGCGGGTCGGCGATGCTGACGGTGATGTTCGGGTTCGGGCTGTTGATGTCGGTCCACGTGCACAGGGACGTGGAGTTCACGCAGCGGGAGGAGTGAGGGGCGGACGAGGCTGGTCTTGGCCGATCAGGGCGGTGGCGCGGTCGATGGAGCGGACGACGGCGTCGCCGGCGCGGCGGATGAGGGGGTCGTCGTTTCTGAGGAGGCGGTCGGAGACCATCAAGGCGGGGGATAGGGCGCCGCGGAGTTCGTGGCGGAGGGCGGACATTTCGCGCTCGAGCTCGGCGAGGCGGGTGGCGGCGGGGGTGTCGACCGGGATCAGTTGGGGCGCGGGCTTCGGTCCAGCGGCCGAGGGCGTAGACGAGGAGGCCGGCGCAGAGGCCGGAGATGGCGGCGCCCGCGGCGTAGGGCAGGCCGAGGCCGAGCAGGGCCAAAGCGAGGCCACAGGCGGCGAAGGCGGCGAGGCCGGCGAGGAGCGCCAGGGGCGGGAGCCTGGATGGATGGATCAACTTGCGGGACAATAGTTAGTACTCATGGGGTCTCAGGTTCCAACTCGCCGGGCGGGGTTTGGTTGTTGACGGGAGGCGGTGGGCGCACCTATAAGCCCGGCCTGCCCAGACGATGATCGTGGCCGATCGTCGGCCTGGCTGCGTGCGTCCGTTTGGACGGTTCGTCTTGGTCCGACCATTGGATGCGGGCCATTTTAGGCATCGGAGTTCGTCGTGAAGCGTACCTATCAACCGTCGAAGCTGGTCCGCAAGCGTCGTCATGGGTTTCGCGCCCGGATGGCTACCGTCGGTGGCCGCAAGGTGTTGGCCAACCGGCGTGCCAAGGGCCGCGCGAAGCTTTCCGCCTAGGCCCATCGCGATGGCGCCCCTCGAGCCGGCGCCCTCCGTGAAGTTGAAGCGCCGGGCTGAGTTCCTGGCGGTGGCGGGGAAAGGGCGCAAGGCGCCCTCCCCCGGGCTGGTGCTGCAGGCGCTGCGGCGTGACGATACGGCGCCGGCGCGGCTGGGATTCACGGTCACCAAGAAAGTGGGCAACGCGGTGCGGCGGAACCGGACGAAGCGCCGGCTGCGGGCGGCGGCGCAGGCGGTGCTGGCGGAGGCTCCGTTGCGGGGCGTGGACCTGGTGCTGATCGGGCGGGACGGGACCGCGGGGCGGCCGTTTGAGGCGCTCAAGGGCGATTTGCGGCGGCTGCTCGACAGGTTGGGCGTGCGCGCATGAGTCAGGTGCTGATCCTGCTGGTGCAGATTTATCAGTGGACGCTGCGGCCGTTCATCGGGGCGCATTGCCGGTTCGAGCCGAGCTGCAGCGTCTATGCGGTCGAGGCGCTGCGGCGTCATGGGGCGCTGCGCGGCGCCGGGCTGTCGGCCCGGCGCGTGCTGCGCTGCAATCCTTGGAACGAGGGCGGGGTGGATCCGGTACCGGTCGCCTGCTCCTGTCGTTCGCATGATCAGAAAGCGATTTTCTCCTGATGGATCAGAAGCGCCTGTTCCTCGCCATCACGATCTCGGTGGCGATCCTGCTGGGGTTCCAGTTCTTCGGGCCGAAGCGGCCGGTGCCGGCGGTCGACACCAAGGAGACGCCGACCGGGCAGACGGCGTCGCCGGCGCTCAACCCGGCATTCCCGGGGACGCAGCCGGTGGCGGTGGCGGCGCCGGAGCAGCGGGACGTGCCGCGGCTGCAGATCGTGGCGCCGAAGGTGGAGGGCAGCATCAACCTGGCCGGGGCGCGGCTGGATAGCCTGGTGCTGCGCGACTACCACGAGGAAGTGTCGAAAGAGAGCCCGCTGGTGCGGCTGCTGGAGCCGCGGGTGGACCCGCAGCCCTATTACGTGCAGTTCGGCTGGACGGGCGACGGGGTGGCGCTGCCGGGGCCGGAGACGTTGTGGAGTGCGACGCCGGGGGATCTGGCGCCGGGCAGGCCGGTGACGCTGTCGTGGGACAACAAGGCGGGGCAGGTGTTCCAGCTGGTGGTGTCGGTGGACGACAACTACATGTTCGGGATCGACCAGAAGGTACAGAACAACGGAACGGCGGCGGTGCAGGTGTATCCGTGGTCGCGGATCCGGCGCGATTACAAGCCGGTGACGGCCGGGTACTACATCCTGCACGAGGGCTTGCTGGGCGTGTTGGGCGGGACGCTGCAGGAGCAGACGTACGACAAGGCGAAGTCCGAGAGCGAGAAGACCAAGGGCGCCAGCCTGAAGATGGAGACGACCGGGGGCTGGGCGGGGATCACGGACAAATACTGGCTGACGGCGCTGATCCCGGACCAGTCGATGCCGGTGACGTCGTCGTTCCGGCATGTGACGGAGAACGGGGCGGACCGGTATCAGGTGGATTTCGTGCCGACGACGGCGCTGACGGCGGCGCCGGGGTCGGCGGTGAGCGTGACGTCGCATCTGTTCGCGGGCGCCAAGGTGGTGCAGCTGCTGGACCGGTACGAGGCCGAATACCACATTCCGAACTTCGACAAGGCGGTGGATTTCGGGTGGTTCTACTTCCTGACCAAGCCGATCTTCTATGCGCTGGATTGGCTGTTCCACCTGACGGGCAATTTCGGCGTCGCCATCCTGATCTTCACGGTGTGCGTGAAGGCGCTGTTCTTCCCGCTGGCGAGCAAGTCGTATCGGTCGATGAGCCGGATGAAGCTGCTGGCGCCGAAGATGACGGAGATCCGCGAGCGGCTGAAGGACGAGCCGCAGAAGATGCAGTCGGAGATCATGCAGCTGTACAAGGCGGAGAAGGTGAACCCGGCGAGCGGGTGCCTGCCGATGGTGGTGCAGATCCCGGTGTTCTTCTCGCTGTACAAGGTCATCTTCGTGACCATCGAGATGCGGCATGCGCCGTTCTTTGGGTGGATCCACGATCTGTCGGCGGTGGACCCGTCGAACGTGTTCAACCTGTTCGGGCTGATCCCGTTCGATCCGGCGCCGTATTCGCACTTCCTGCATCTCGGGGCGTGGCCGCTGATCATGGGGGTGACGATGTTCTTCCAGCAGAAGCTGAACCCGGCGCCGCCGGACCCGGTGCAGGCGCGGATCTTCCAGTTCATGCCGATCATCTTCACCTTCATGCTGGCGAGTTTCCCGGCCGGGCTGGTGATCTATTGGAGCTGGAACAACACGCTGACGATCCTGCAGCAGTGGACGATCATGCGGCGGACGCGGCTACCGAAGCCTGCCTTAGCTCGGCCGTAGGGCGGGCTGGTGGAGGCTCCCTCACCCTGCCCTCTCCCGGAGGGAGAGGGTTCCAGCGAAGCAGTCGAGGCGGCGCGGGTCGAGGC
>CAZZVQ010000147.1:0-11410 GCA_964657565.1 uncultured Acetobacteraceae bacterium | reverse complement strand
ATTCAAGGTCCGCCTGCCGTTCACCATGGATTGGACCAGCGACTCCCGCGCCGTCCTCATCCGCGTCCAACTCGACCGCGGCGTCCTGGAGGTCGAAGCCCCGCGCAAACGCCTCTATCCAAGCACCATCTATCTCTTCCTGCTCTGGGTCGTCGGCACCGCCCTCCTCCTCTTCGGCATCGCCGCCCTCTTCCTGCGCAACCAGGTCCGTGCCATCCGCCGCCTCGCCGCCGCCGCCGAAGCGTTCGGCCTCGGCCGTGACCGCGGCCCCATCAAGCCCGAAGGCGCCACCGAGGTCCGCCAGGCCGCCACCGCCTTCAACCGAATGCAGGCCCGCATCCAGCGCTTCCTCTCCCAACGCACCGAGATGCTCGCCGGCGTCTCCCACGACCTCCGAACTCCCTTGACCCGGCTTCGCCTAGCCCTCGCAATCCTCCCGAAAACCCCCGAACTCGCCTCCGACGTCGCCGACATGACCGCAGACACGGCCGAGATGGAGCGCATGATAGCCGGTTATCTCGCCTTCGCCCGCGGCGAAGGCGCCGAGCAGGCCCAACCCGTCGACCTCTCGGCACTCCTCGAGGACGTCGCCAGCGCAGCCCGCCGCACCGGCGCCGCCATCGAAATCGACAGCCCACGCGGCCTCACCGTCCACCTCCGGCCCGACGCGGCCCGCCGCGCCGTCACCAACCTGGTCGATAACGCCCGCCGCCACGCCAGCCGCGTCCGCCTCTCCGTCCACCCTCAAGGCCGCAACGTCTCCGTCCTCGTCGACGACAACGGACCCGGAATCGCCCCGGACCGCCGCGAGAGCGTCTTCAAGCCGTTCGAGAGCGGCGCCGACGACGGCACCGGCCTCGGCCTCACCATCGCGCGCGACATCGCCCGCGCCCATGGCGGCGAAATCCATCTCGAGCAAAGCCCCCTCGGCGGCCTCCGCGCCCGCATGCGCCTTCCCGTCTGACCTCATTCGACCCGGCATCACACGCCCACCCCGGCAATTTTGACCCACCTTCGCCACCAACATCCCAAGCTTTTATTGGCCCAACTGCCTGGCACGCCGCTTGCCATAGCCCTTTCAGCACACCGCTGGACGCACCAATGGAACTACCAACCTACGTCGCCCTCTCCCGTCTCGCCGCGCAACAGCGCGCGTTGGACGTCACGGCCTCGAACCTCGCCAACGCCAGCACGCCCGGCTTCAAAGCCAGCCGCGTCCTGTTCTCCGACTGGCTCTCGCCCCAGACCGGCACGGACGCCCCCGCCGGCGATCGTAAGCTCGCCTACACCCAGGATCGGGCTACATACCGCGAGCAGCAGTCCGGCCCGCTGCAAAACACTACCAACCCGCTCGATCTAGCCATCAGCGGCGAGGGCTACTTCACCGTCAACACCCCCCGCGGCCCCCGCCTGACCCGCGCCGGCCACTTCACGCAGCAGGCCAACGGCACCATCGGCGACATGGACGGCAACGCGCTCCTCAGCAGCACCGGCGCACCGCTCCGCATCGCCCCGACCGATACCGCCATCACCATCACCGCCGACGGCACCGTCAGCACCGAATCCGGCGAGATCGGCCGCATCGGCGTGGTCAACCCGACCGACCTGAACCGCATGACGGCCGAAGGCAACCGCGACCTGCGCGCCGATGTCCCGACCGTCGCCGTCCCGCAGCCAAAAGTGGTTCAGGGCGCCGTCGAGGACAGCAACGTCCAGGCCGTCGTCGAGACTACCCGAATGATGAGCGATCTCCGCTCCTTCCAATTCACCACGCAATTCGTTCAGGCCGAGTCCGATCGAATGCAGTCCGCCATCGACAGAATCACCGCGAGGAAGAGCTAATGCGTTCGCTCGACATTGCCGGCACCGGCATGCAGGCACAGCAGACCAACGTCGAAGTCATCTCCAACAACATCGCCAACATGACCACCACCGGCTTCAAACGGAGCCGCGCCGAATTCCAGGATCTGCTCTACCAGAACCTGCGCCGGGTCGGCTCCAACAGCTCGGACAATGGAACAATCGTCCCCTCCGGCGCCCAGCTCGGCCTCGGCGTCAAAACCGCCGCGATCTACCGCATCCACGAGCAGGGCAACATCCAGCAGACCAGCAACAGCCTCGACGTCGCCATCAAGGGCAAGGGCTTCTTCCAGGTCACGCTGCCCAGCGGCGACACCGCCTACACGCGTGACGGCACGTTCAGCCTCTCCCCCAACGGCGAAATCGTCACCGCCGACGGCTACACGATCGCGCCTGGCATCACCATTCCGCCAAACGCCCAAGACGTCTCCATCAACGCTGGCGGCGATGTTCAGGTCACGTTGGCCGGCCAGACCGCATCGCAGACGGTCGGCACGCTGACGCTGGCGACCTTCGCCAACGAAGCCGGCCTCGCCTCCACCGGCGACAACCTCTACCTCGCCACCTCCGCCTCGGGGAACGCCGTCAACGGCAATCCGAACTCGACCGGCTTCGGTAGCGTCATGGCCGGCTTCGTCGAAACCAGCAACGTCAACGTCGTCACCGAGATCACCAACCTCATCACCGCCCAGCGCGCCTACGAGATGAACAGCCGGGTCATCACGACCAGCGACCAGATGTCCTCCACTCTCACCAACCTGAGGTAACGCGTGAAAACCACCGCCCTCCTCGCCGCCCTCGTCTGCGCCGCCACGCTTCCGACCCAAGCCGCGACTCTGAAGCCGCTGAGCACGCTGACCGGCGGAACGATCCACCTCTCCGACCTTTGGGACGGCGTCATCACCGACAAGGCGCTCGCCCCGGCCCCGCCACCGGGCGGGCGCATCACGGTCCCGTCGGCCCAGCTCGCCGCCATCGCGCGCGACTACGGCGTCGACTGGCGGCCGGCCTCGAGCGGCGACCGCGTCATCCTCGATCGGCCCGGCCGCGCCATCACCCGCGACGACGTCAAACCCGCCATCGTCGCCGCCCTGCCCGGAGCCGGGATCGCCGCAGACGCGGAACTCGAGATTGGCAACATCGCCGCCGACCCGGTTCCCGCCGATGCCAAGCTCACCGTCACCACCGCACAATTCGATGTCGACCCGACCAGTGGCCGCTTCGCCGCCCTGCTGACCGTCTCCGCCGCCGGCATGCCGGACAGCCAGCTTCGGCTCAGCGGGCACGTCCAGGAGATGACCGAAGTTCCGGTGCTGCACCGCCGCTTTCTCCCGGGCGAGATAGTGGGCCCTGGAGATCTCGGCTGGGCCAAGGTGCGCGCCAATCTCGCCCGCGGCGAGGTCGTCCATCTGCCTGCCCAGGCGATCGGCTTGGCAACCAAGCGCTCCCTGCAGCCCGACCAACCGATCTCTCTGGCCGACCTCGGCCGGGCCATGGTCGTCCAAAAAGGAGAGAACGTGACACTCAGCCTAGAAAGCGCCGGCCTCACCATTTCGGCTCGGTCGATCGCCACCGAACCCGGCGGCGTCGGTGACCACATCCGCGTGCTGAACGAACTCGCTCGCGCCACCGTCGAAGCCGAAGTCACCGCGCCAGGCCTCGCCCGAGTCATCCCAGGCACCGCCCGCCCCGCCACCCGCTACGTCGCCGCACGATGAAGTCACATCTCGCTCTCGCGCTCGTTCTGCTGCTGCCCGGCTGCGGGTCGCTCCAGCGGCTCTCGGATGTCGGCCGCCCTCCCACAATGACCCCCAGCGGTGATCCCACCGCCGATCCCGCCTATCGACCCATCAGCATGCCAATGCCCCGCCCCCAGAGCGAACCGGCGCAGGCCAACAGCCTTTGGCGCCAAGGCAGCCGCGCCTTCTTCAAGGATCAGCGCGCCGCCAACGTGGGCGATATCGTGACCGTCCTCGTCAACATCGTCGACACCGCCGACCTCAAGAACGAATCGAGCGCGACCAGGAACGGCAACGAGGCACTCGGCGCCCCCAATCTGTTAGGGCTGGAACGCTCCGTCCCAAAAGTCTTCGGCTCCGGTGTCAGCGCGAGTTCGCTGGTCTCGACCACGAGCACCAACGGCTCCACCGGAACCGCCGCAGTGAAGCGGAATGAAACCGTGACGCTTCGTCTTGCCGGTGTCGTCACCCAAGTCCTCCCCAACGGCAATCTGGCGATCGCCGCTCGGCAGGAGGTTCGCGTCAACTCGGAACTTCGCGAATTGCTGGTCAGCGGCGTCATCCGCCCGCAAGACATCGCCAGCGACAACACGGTGTTGCACGACCGTCTCGCCGAAGCCCGCATCTCCTATGGCGGACGCGGCCAGATGACCGACGTGCAGACTCCCCGCTACGGCCAGCAGCTCCTCGACATCCTGCTACCGTTCTAACCAGGTCCAAGATCCCTCTCCCATCCGGGAGAGGGGTGGGTGAGGGTCACGCCGCTCAGCTCTCGTTGGACTTCGCCAGCACCGGCCTGAACGCCTCGGTCGCCTTCTTCAGCTCCGCCTGCGGGTCCGCGCCGCCCACCACGTTGGTCAGCGCCACCCCGATCGTGTCGCGGAATTCGGTCACCGGCACGATCTCCGGAAGGCCGCTGCGCGCGATGGCGAGGCTGGCCAGCGTCGTATCGAACCAGTCCTTCGGGAATTTGCTGCTCCGGATGATCTCCTCGTTCTTATACGCACTCGATCGCGGCGGCGTGCCGGCCCCCTCGCGCAGCCAGTTCAGGAACATCACCTTGCTGTTGGCCCACTGTAGATAAAGCCAAGCCGCATTCTTGTTCTTCGCCCCGACCGGAATCCCCATCCCATCGATGAACGTCGCCGAAGCGTGTGCCTTAGGACCCGCCGGCACCGGTGCAAACCCGACCTTGCTGACGATCTTGCTCTTTGCCGGATCCAGCAACGGAGCTGAGAATCCAATCCCGTCCCACCACATCGCCGCCCGGCCCTGGCTGAACGTCGTCTGGCACTCGTTCCAATTGAACCCGACCGAACCCGGCGGCGCACACTCGCGCATGATCGTTTGGTACCATTTCGCAGCCTCGACCGCGGCCGCCGAATCCGTCAGCAGCGTCTTGCCGTCCGGCGTGACCGTCTCCTGGTCCCATCCCAACAGGATGTTGTCATACACCACGACGTTGGCGTTCTTCAGTCCACGCCCGGTAAAGCCGTAAACGCCCTTGCTCTTGTCGGTCAGCTTGTGCGCTGCCTCCATCATCTCATCGAGCGTCTTCGGCGGCCCCGCCAGCCCGGCCTGCTGAAACAGCTCCTTATTATAATACAGGATGAACAAATCCTGATTCATCGGCAGGACGTTGATCTTCCCGTCCGCCCCGGTCGCCGCCCGGATCGTGGCCGCGCTGAAATCATCCATGTCGAGATCGGGATGGGTGAGCGACTTGTCTGCGATCAAGGGCCGCAGATCCTCCATCCACCGCCCCCGCTCGATCAGCCGCTTCTGCACATGCATCGCGACATTGACCACGTCGAAGCTCGGGTGGCCGGAACTCATCTCCATCGCCACTTTGGGCCGCTGCTGCTGCTCCGGGATCTGCTCGGCGCCAACCTTGATCCCGGTCAGCTCCTCGAACTCTTTCTGATGCGCCTGCAAAACATCGCCGCGCGGCGACTTTGCAAGGTTCACCTCGAGCTTGCTGCCTTTCGCTTGCTTCCAGTCGAACGCGCTCTGCGCATTCGCTCGTTCGACGATGGCAGGGGCCGCGAGCAGCCCGGCCGATGCCGCGAATAATGTACGCCGACCTATCATCACGTTTCCCCAAACAAGGCCATGTTGCTGGCCATTGGTGGGGACACTATCGTCGCCGGTACCCGGGTTCAATCGTTTATGGTGGACGGCACCGCGTTAATCGTCGCGGTGAACCCGCTCCATCCGCTCATGTCGCTCTTGCGCCTCGATCGACATCGTCGCGATCGGCCGCGCCTCGAGCCGCCTCAAGCCGATCGGCTCCGCCGTATCCTCGCAGTAACCATAGGTCCCGCCATCGATCCGCGCCAAAGCCTGGTCGATCTTGCTCACCAGCTTGCGCGCCCGATCACGCGTTCGAAGCTCGAGCGCACGATCAGTCTCCACGCTAGCGCGATCCGTGATGTCGGCCTCGTGAATCCCGCCTTGCGACGACAAACTTGCCAATGTTCCATCCGCTTCCCGCAGCAGTTCGGCGCGCCAGCGCAGAAGCTTCTGCCGAAAATACTCGGACTGGATCGGATTCATGAACTCTTCAGCTTCCGACGGCCGGTAATCCGGGGGCAACGTGAGCATCATGTCTAAATCCCTTACGAAGTCACCTTCGCGGTGTTGTCCGGGCTTATAAGCAGACCCCCTTCCCGCGCCAAGCAGGCTTTTTGACCATCTCCCTATCTTGTCGCGTATGTCACATGGATGCCGCACGTCCGCGTCGCGCCAACTCGATCCCGGCCCGCAGACGAACCGCCCGCAACACGCTCGCCAGCGCCGGGTCGCTCACCGTGATGGGCCGAGCGGCCAGTACCGCCAATCGATCCAGATCGGGCCCATGCTCACCCAGCAAAGCGCGCTGCAGCTCAGTCAGCTCGTCCATGATCGTCTCCCCGTGTTGCTTGGCCTCACGATCCTGCTGCAGCCCGGATTCCGACTCCTGCAGCGCGAGCAGCGACGCAACCGCGACCCCCGGCGTGGCCACGGCCGCATCGGACTGCGCCGCCTGCTCCGTCTTGACGCCGAACGAACGACCCTCGCCCGCCCGCACCCGCGGAGAAGGGCCACTGATACTGGACCGGGACACGCCAACTACGACCAATTCCGCCTCCCAAAAATGCCTACCCGGCAATTTTTACCTACGCGCACCATTCTCAGAACCCCGTTCCTACTGGCTTTTGCCCTGGCACACCGCTTGCCTCTCACACAGCATGACCTCAATTGCTTTACGATTTGCAAAGAACTGCGGCGCTGTGATGCTTCTCGCCCTCAGCATCCTCCCGCTGCAGGGTCACGCCGCCGTCCGCATCAAAGATATCGCCGACGTCGAAGGCGTTCGCGACAACCAGCTCGTCGGCTACGGCCTGGTCGTCGGCCTCAACGGCACCGGTGACCGGCTGGACAGCGCGGTCTTCACCCGCCAGTCGCTCATCGGCATGCTCGAGCGGCTCGGCGTCAATACGCGCGATCAAGAATCCAAGCTGCAGACCAAAAACGTCGCCGCCGTCATGGTGACCGCGAACCTGCCACCTTTCGCCCGCAGCGGCAGCCGGATCGACGTTGCCGTCTCCGCCCTTGGCGACGCCAAGGACCTCACCGGCGGCACCCTGCTCGTCACGCCCCTGCTCGGCGCGGACGGCGAAGTCTACGGCGTTGCCCAGGGCGCCATGGCCACGTCCGCCATCGCCGCCCGCGGCGCAGGCGCGTCCGTGACCCGCGGCGTTCCCACCTCCGCCCGCATCGCCAACGGCGCGACCGTCGAGCGTGAAGTCGCCTTCCAGTTCGACACCCGCACCGGCATGCGCCTCGGGCTCCGCAACCCGGACCTCACCACCGCCCGCCGTATCGCCGACGCTATCAACCGCGTCCTCGGCGGCGGCGCCCGCGCCACCGACCCGCGCACCGTCGCCATCTCCCTGGCCGGACGTGACCCGGTCGATGCCCTCGCCCGCATCGAAGAGCTGCAGATCGAACCCGACACCCCCGCCATCGTCATCATCGACGAAGCGAGCGGCACCGTCGTCATGGGCGACAACGTCCGCATCAGCACCGTCGCCATCGCCCAGGGCAACCTCACGATCCGCGTCACCGAAGATCCGCAAGTCAGCCAACCTGGCCCGCTCTCGAACGGCACCACCGTCGTCACGCCGCGCACCAACATCCAGGTCGATACGCAGTCAGACCGTAAACTCGGCATCCTGCGTGGCGGCGTCACCCTGCGCGAGCTCGTGGCCAGCCTCAACTCACTCGGCGTAGGACCCCGCGACATGATCAGCATCCTGCAATCCATCAAAGCTGCCGGCGCCCTCCAAGCGGACCTGCAATTCCGATGATCAACCAGACGCCGCCCGCCACCACCCCGAGCACGCTCTCACCCGCCCAGACCGCAAAATTCCAAAAAGCCGCCTCGGACTTCGAGTCCATGGCAATCAATCAGCTCCTTACGCCCATCTTCAACACCGTCGATCAATCGAAATCCATGTTCGGCGGCGGCGAGGGCGAAGCCGCCTGGAAGCCCATGATGATCACCGCCATCGCCAAGCAAATGACGGCCCATGGCGGCCTCGGCCTCGCTCAACCCATCATGCAACAGATGATCCGAATGCAGGAACACGCAAAATGACCGATCCTGACGCCGCTCTCAAACTGCAAGCCATCCTCATCGCAGAAAACGAAGCTCTCGAGCGTCATGACGCTGATGCGGCGGTTGCACTGCTCCAGCTCAAGCTGGCCGCGGCGCGTTCCCTCTCGCCCGAACACATCACCGACGAATTGGGCGCAAGCCTGCGCGACCTCTCCGCCCGCAACCAACTCCTGCTGGAGCGCGCCTTGCAAGTGCAGACCGAGATCGTCGCCATGGTCGTGCGCGCCGCCAAATCCGTGCCCGTCGGACCCCGCTACAGCGCCGGCGGAAATAGCATCCCCGGTGACAGCCGCGTCGCCCTGACGCGGCACGCGTGACGTCGCGGCCCGCCCATGTTAGGGCGGCCGCATGCACCTCGCCTTCGCGCTCCCAACGCCAGCCGAAACCGGCGGGGGCGGCGGCGCCGACTACATCGACGGTCTCGCTGACGGCCTGCGACGTATCGGCATCCGCGTCGACATCCTCGCCGGCAACGACCCGGACTTCCCCGCCGGATCGGTCCCCATCGTCGACGGCATGCTCCTGCCGAGGCTCCACGGTCGACTAGACGCTCTCGTCCAAGCCGACGCCGTCGCCCTCATCCACCACGTCGCCGCCGCCGCCGGACGTGACGACGCGTCACGGGCGCAGGTCTTGTCGCTCGAGCATGCCATGCTCCCCCGCCTGCGCCGGATCGTCACCACCAGCCTACCCGTCGCTGACCGCCTCAGCGCCGAGTTCGGAGTCACCGCCCACCCGATCCCGCCAGGCACGCGCGACGCCGCCCCCGCCAGGCCCGATCCCGACGCCCCCATCATCCTCTCCGTCGGCGTCCTGACCCGGCGCAAGGGCCATGACCGCCTCCTGCAGACCGTCTCCCGCCTGCGCGATCTCTCTTGGCACCTCGTCATCGCCGGTGATTCGCAACGCGAGCCCGCCTATGCCGCCGAGTTGCAAGCTTTGGCCGAAGAGCTCGACCTGACCGACCGCGTGTCGATCCTCGTGGACCCCACCCGCGATGCCCTCGAACGCGAGTGGCGCCGCGGCACCATTTTCGCCCTAGCCACCCGATGGGAGGGCTACCCCGCCGCTGTCGCCGAAGCGTTGCAACGGGGTGTCCCGACCCTCGTCACCGCCAGCGCCAATGCCGATGGATTTCTCCCGCCCAGCGCCGGCGTGATCTGCCCGCTGGAGGACATGGCGACCTTCGGCAAGTGCCTCCGCCGCCTCCTCTTCGACACCCACCTTCGGGCCGAGATGGCCGCGTCCGCGCTGTCGGCCGGCCAATCCCTCCCCCGCTGGACCGATCGCGCCCGCGACCTGCGAGACTTCCTGGAGCCGCATTCATGACACTGCTGGGCTGCATAGCCGACGATTTCACCGGCGCCACCGACCTGGCGTCAATGCTTGTCCGCAACGGAATGCGTACCGTCCAGCTGATCGGCGCGCCAAAGGCCGGGGCCCCCATCCCAGACGCCGACGCCATCGTCGTCGCCCTCAAATCCCGCACCATCCCCGCCCCCGGCGCTGTCCAACAAAGCCTCGCTGCCCTCGCCTGGCTGCAAGGCGCCGGCTGCCGCCAATTCTTCTTCAAGTATTGCTCCACGTTCGACAGCACCGATGCAGGCAATATCGGCCCGGTCGCCGACGCTCTCATCGACGCCCTCGACTGCGGCTTCGCCATCGCCTGCCCGGCTTTCCCGGCCAACGCCCGTAGCGTCTATCAGGGCCATCTTTTCGTCGGCGCCGCCCTGCTCGACGAGAGCGGCATGCAGGACCATCCGCTCACCCCCATGCGCGACGCCAACCTCGTCCGCGTGCTCTCGCGCCAAACCGAAGGCACGGTCGGCCTCGTCGCCTTCCCCACCGTCGACGCCGGTCCCGGCGCGATCCGCGACGCGCTCACAAGGCTGCGCGAGCAGGGCCGCCGCTTCGCCATCGTCGACGCCATCACCGACCAAAACCTGTTCTCGATCGCCGCCGCAGTGTCCAACCATGCCCTGGTCACCGGCGGCTCAGGCGTCGCGATGGGCTTGCCCGAGAACTTCCGCAAACTCGGTCTTCTCGCGCAGGAGAGCGCCGACGATCTTCCCGCTGTCGCCGGTCCGGCCGCCGTGTTGGCCGGCTCATGCTCCCGCGCCACCTTGCTGCAAATCGCCACATGCCGCGACCAGCTCCCGACGCTCGAACTCGATCCATTGAAGACACCCAACGCACATGACCTGACCCAGGAGGCGCTCGACTGGGCGCAGTCGAAACTCGGCGACACCCCCATCGTCATTGCCGCCTCCGCCACGCCGGACCGGGTCGCGGCACTGCAGGCAAAGCTCGGGCGCGATGAAGCGGGGTCGCTCGTCGAAGCGGCCATGGCTGGGATTGCGAAGGAGTTGGTGGCGCGTGGTGTTCGGCGGATGGTTGTCGCCGGCGGCGAGACGAGCGGCGCCGTCGTCTCCGCGCTCGAGATCGAGCGCCTGCGCATCGGCGCCGAGATCGATCCCGGTGTGCCATGGACCTACGCCGAAGGCAGTGGCCCGCCTCTCCTCCTCGCGCTCAAATCCGGCAATTTCGGTGGCCCACACTTCTTCCGCACCGCATTCACGGGCGCCTAAAACGGCAATGGCCGGAGACTAGCTCCGGCCACCCGCATGTCACCGACGCGAAATTTCAGGCGCCCGCGGCGGTACCGCTCTTGCGTCCCTTCGTGGCTTTCGGAGCCGCTTTGGCCGCAGGCACCGGCGGTATGGGTGCTTTTGTCGCTGCCCCCTTCGTCGCACGCTTGGCCTTCACGGACGGCTGCGGCGGCTCCTCGACAGGCTTCGGAGCCGGTGCAGCCGCTGCTTTCACGGCACGACGCGGGCTAGCTTTTTTGACCGGAGCAGGCGGTGGCTCAGGCATCGACGGCGCGGCCTTGGCCGTTCGCTTCGATGCGCGAGCAACCTTCGCTGCGGCCGGGGTCGCCTTCACCTCGGGCGCGGCGGCCTTGGATTTACCGCGCTTGCTCGGGGCCGGCGTCGGCTCCGGCGTCGGCGCGGATGCCGCCTTCTTGGACGCGGCACTCTTCTTCGGTGCCGGAGCGGGCGCCGGCTCCGAAGTCTTCGCACTACTCTTGCCGACCTTCTCGGCCGCCGCTTTCGCGGGGGCTGCCTTCGCCGGTGCTGCCTTGGCGGGT
>CAZZVQ010000146.1:0-11967 GCA_964657565.1 uncultured Acetobacteraceae bacterium | reverse complement strand
ACCTGCAGCCGATCCCGGTGCATCCGATCGAGATCCCGGTCGGCCACCGCGCGGCCGACATGATCCTGGCTGCAAAGCGACCGCTAATGCTCGGTGCTGCCTGTTCGCGCCCGCGCGGCACGACGGGCATCAATGCCTTCGTCCGCCGCACGCAGATCCCGTTCTTCAACACGCAGATGGGCAAATGTACCGCGGCCGGCGGCAGCAATCTCTATATGGGAACCGCCGCGCTCAGCGAGCGCGACTATGTGCATGAGCCGGTCGACCAAGCCGATCTGATCATCGCCGTGGGTCACGACACGATCGAGAAGCCGCCGTTCATCAGGGGCCCGAACGGCCCGAAGGTGATCCATGCCGGCTACATGCCCGCCAACGTGGACCAGGTGTATTTTCCGCACGCCGAGATCGTCGGCGATGTCGGGCCGACCCTCGAATTGTAGAGGCGAGAGGTCAGTAGACGACGCGGCCCGACGGGATGGGGCGCCACCCTTGCCAACCAGGACATGTCTCCGGCTGACTGCCTGAAGTCGCTGACCGCCGGCCCGGCATCGTCAAAGCCCAGCTCGCGGTCGAGACCTTGCTGCTTTACGTCGGCGACGCGCTACGCCGCCTTGTTCTCCAGCCGGCTGAGCAGGCGCACGCAAGGCCACAACAACGCCAGGTAGACGGCTGCTGCTAGCACGATCGGCGACGTGTTGTGGGTGATCGACCGCGCCATGTCCGCCGCATGCAAGATCTCCGTCAAGGCGACAACGCTGGCCAGCGAGGTGCCTTTGACCACCTCGATCGTGTTGGAGATCAAGTCGGGTAGCACGTTGCGCAGCGCCTGCGGGATTACGACATAACGTGCGGCCTGCAGGTTGCTTAGGCCGGTGGAACGTGCGGCCTCCCATTGGCCGTTCTGCACGGAGTCGAGGCCGGCGCGGATGATCTCGCAGTAATAGGCGGCGTTGTTGGCCACGAACGCCAGGCAGACGGCGGTGAACGGCCCCAGCCGGATGCCCAGGAACGGCAGGCCGGAATAGATGAAGATCAGCAGCACCAGCGGCGGCAGCGCCCGGAACAGGTCGACATACAGATGCGCCGCCAAGCGGATGACAGCCGACCGCGCCCGCCCGAGCAAGGCCAGCATGAGGCCCGCGGCAACGCCAAGCGGAATGACCGTCGCGCAGAGCAGCAGCGTCATCCACAGGCCGCGCATCACCAGCGGGAAAGCCCGGCGCATGATGTCGAAATTGAAGAACTGGTCGGCGATGTCCGTCATGTCCGCCGGCCCCAGGCAAACCGCCGTTCCAAGTGGCGGCCGAGGAAGACGACCGGCACGAAGATGATGAGGTAGGCGAGCGCCCCCATCATCAGCGGAGTGGCATTGCCCGAGAAGGACTGCGCCGCCGTCGCCTGCGTCAGGATCTCCGGCACGCCGATCACGGTGCCGAGGGCCGAGTTCTTGGTGATGGCGATGGTGCGGTTTGTCAGCGGCGGCACCGCGAGCCGCAGCGCCTGGGGCAGCGCCACATTCAGCAAGGTCGCGGTGAGCGACAGCCCGGTGGACCGCGCCGCCTCCCACTGGCCCCGCCCGATGGACGTCAGTCCGGCCCACACGATCTCCTCGGTGAACGCGGCCAGCACGAGGGACAGGGTGAGCCACAGCACGCCGAACGACGGGATGATGACGCCGATGCTGGGCAGGCCGAAATACAGGATCAGGATCGTCACCAGCGGCGGCAGGGCGCGCATCACATCGACGAACACCACCAGCACGGCGTTGACCAGCGCAATGCGATAAGTCCGCAGCATGGCCAGGGCCAAGCCCAGGAGGAGCCCGGTCAGCACGACGGCCACCGAGATCTGCACGGTCGTCAGCATGCCCCGCAGGATGTCCGGCACGTAGCGCCCGAACACCGCCGGGTTGAAGAAGGCGTCGATCAGGCGTCCGATGTCCATGGGAGGCGACTAGTGGGCCAGGTCGGCCATGAAGCGCCGCACCCGGCTGTCGCCGGCGCCGGCCAGGAGCTCGGCCGGGGCGCCGCACTCGACGATGCGGCCGGCCTCCATGAAGGCGATCCGGTCGGCGGCATCGCGGGCGAAGCGCATCTCGTGGCTGACCACCAGCATCGTCATTCCCGAGGCCCGCAACTCACGCATGACGCGCAGCACGTCGCCAACCAGTTCCGGGTCCAGGGCCGATGTCGGCTCGTCGAACAGCATCGCCTTGGGGCCGAGCGCCAGGGCGCGGGCGATGGCGACGCGCTGCTGCTGGCCGCCGGACAATTGCGACGGATAGTGGTTGCGACGGTCAGCCAGGCCGACGCGGGTCAGCGCATCCATCCCGGCGGCCTCGGCCTCCGCCTTGTCCTTCCGCATGACCTTCCTGAGCGCCAGCGTGACATTGCCTAGCGCGGTCATATGCGGATAGAGGTTGAACTGCTGGAACACCATGCCGATCCGCTGGCGCACCATGTTCAGATCGGTGCGCGGAGACAGCAGGTCGATGCCATCGATATAGATGGAGCCGTCGGTTGGCTCCTCCAGCCGGTTGCAGCAGCGCAGCAAGGTCGACTTGCCGGACCCGGAGGGGCCGATGACGAACACCATCTCCCCCGCCGCGACGGCCAGGTCGACGCCGTGCAGGACCCGGGTCGCGCCGAAATCCTTGTAGACCGCGCGGACGTCTATGATCTTGGACAACGGCTCAGGGCTTGCAGGCGGCTGCGTGAGGAGTGGCGTCATAGCCCGCGAGGGTCGGGACGCCGAAGCCTGGAAACACCGTCACGGTCGCGGACCCGACCGGGGGCGGCACGCCCATCCACTTCTCGTACAGCTTGGCCATGGTGCCGTCCTGCTTCATGCACTCGATGATCCCCTCGACCGCATTGCGCAACGCCAGGTTGTCCTTAGCGACAGCATAGGAGAATACCAGGCCGGTGACGAAGCGATACGTGGATGGCTTCAGCCCCTTGGTCTGCTTGGGGAGCCACACCGCTTGGGAGTCGCCCAGCAGCGCCGCTCCGGCCCGGCCCGACTGCACCGCCTGCACGGAGTCGTTGGTGGAGGCATATGATTCCACGTTCCAGCCGATCTCGGCGACCTTGCCGCGTGCCCAGGTGTCATAGACCGTGCCCTTGTTGACCGCGATCGTCTTGCCCTTCAGGTCCGACAACTCCTTAACATCGGGGGCAGTAGCCGGGAGCACGAACTGGTAGTCGGTGTTCCACAACCCTTCGGTGAACAGCATCGACTGCGCGCGCTCGGGGGTGGCCGTCATCGGCGCCGATAGCAGGTCGTAGGTCCCGGCCTGCAGCCCGGGAATGAGAGCGGTGAAGCTGGCCGCCTCCAGGTCGAGCTTCCTGCCGAGGCGCTCTGCGATGGTCTTGACGGTGTCGACCGACAGTCCCTCGACGCCACCCTCCATCGTCGGCTGGGCGAAGGGGGGCGCCACGCCGTCCAGCGCGCGGCGCAGCGGGCCCGTCTGCGCCGAAGCAGAAACGGATATCAGCCCCGCGAGTGTCAGGGTCGCGACGAACATGCGGATCATTTCAGAGTCTCCATGGTTCGGGGATGATAGGGCTCTAGTTCCTTGTCGGTCTGCCGGGGCACGCCGGCGCCGGCGGCAGAGGCACGATCGAACAGCGCGACCAGGCGAGCCGCATCGGCCTCGTCGATCGGCACGAGACCGAACCGGGCGGCGTAGTCGCGTGCGTATCGGGCTCCGTCGCTTATGTCCGTCACGATGCTGCCTTCAGGCCTGGTGTGGACGGGATGTCGGGGCGACGTACCGGGTCCAGCATCCGGGTTTCGTAGGCGTGGGCGGCGCGCAGGACGGTCGCCTCGTCGAAATGGCGGCCGACCAGTTGCAGCGCGGTAGGCATGCCGTTCGGCGCGAAACCGGACCGGATGGAGGCTGCGGGATGCCCGGAAAGGTTGAATGCCGCGGTAGCGTTGGTGGTGGTGAAAGCCTGCACTGCAGCAGGGTCGGCGAATGACGGGGCAATGCGGTAGGACACTGGCAATAGCAGCAGGTCGAACTCGGCGAACAGTGCATCGATCTGCAGGGCCAGCACACGCCGCTGCCGCTGCGCCGCAAGATAGTCCGACGCGCGGACCGCAAAACCGGTGGTCAGCTTGTCGCGCAGTGCCAGCCCCATCTCGGCGCGCCGGGTCAGGAAGTCCGTCTCGTGGATCGAGAAGGATTCGGCCCAGTTGATGGTGGACGTCACGGACCGGTATTCGGCTGGGGCGAGCGGCAGTTGCATCTCGGTCACCAGCGCGCCGGCGCGGGCGAATTCGGCGCGCGCGCGGTCCAGGTTGGCGAGGATCGCGGGATCCACCGTCTCCTTGCCGTGGGTGAGGTTCGTCACCATCCCGATCCGCAGTCCAGCCACCCCCTGCTCGAGCCCGCTCAAGGTCTCGCAGGCAGGTACGTCGGCGCTACCGGCATCGCGCGCGTCATAGCCGGCAAGCGCGTCCATCAGCAGCGCGCAATCCCGCACGGTCCAGGCCATCGGCCCCGGCGTGTCGAACGACCAGCAATTCGGCAGGATGCCGTGCCGGCTGATGCGTCCGAAGGTCGGCTTGATCCCCTGGATACCGCAGGAAGCGGCCGGCAGCCGCACCGAGCCGCCGGTATCGGTGCCCAGCGCGGCCATCGCCGTGCCGGCCGCCACCGCGGCGCCGGAACCGGACGACGAGCCGCCGGTGAAGCACGCCAGGTCCCACGGATTGCGCGCGGGCGGGAACGGCAGGTCGAAATGCACCGCCCCGGTCCCAGTGCCATATTCCCACATGTTGAGCTTGCCGAGCAGGATGGCGCCGGCTTGCTCCAGGCGATGGATCGCAGCGGCGGAGTGGCCGGGAACGACATCCAGCATCAGGCGCGAGGCGGCGGTGGTGCGCAGCCCCTTGCTGTAGAAATTGTCCTTCACGGCGAACGGGATGCCCTCGAGCGGCCCACGCGCCTCGCCCGCCGTGATGGCGCGCTCCGCCCGGTGCGCCGCGGCCAAGGCGGCCTCGGTGTTCACGGTCAGATAGCTGGCCACCTGTGCATCGACCGCGGTGATGCGGTCCAGGAATGCCTGCACCAACTCGACGGGCGACACGGCGCGCCGAGCGAACAGCGCGGCAGCCTCGCCGATCGATAACTCGTGCAGCGCTGTGGTCATGCTGTCTCCGTTCACGCCCGGTGTCCGCTGACTTGCGCGCCGTCCCCGGGGTGGAGCAGCAGGAAGCCGAAGGCCGACACCAGCGTCAGCACGGCCATGCCCACGAAGGCGGCCCGGTACGTCGCCGCAGCCGCGACCCCGGATCCGCTCAGCAGCGCCAGAGCGACGGACGCCAGCGAGATGCCCAATCCCATCGCCATCTGCTGCCCGACGCTGCCCAGGCTCGCGCCTGCGCTGTGCCGGTCGGATGCGAGGTCGGCATACAGCAACGCATTGACCGCGTTGAACTGAAGCGAGCGGGTGACCCCGAACGCGGCGGTGTACACCGCGAGCACCGCCAGCTGGGTGTCGGGTCCGAACAGCGCGAAGCCGGCGATCATCGCCGCGCCCAGCAGGCCGTTGCTGCAGAGCAGCGTGCGAAAGCCAAGACGTGACAGGGCCGGCCGGGTCATCGGCTTGAGCGCCAGAGCGCCCAACGCGATCAGGAACACCGTGGCTCCGGCCTCGAACGCGGTGAGTCCAAAGCTGAGCTGGAGTTCCAGTTGAAGCAGGAACGGCACAGCATTCAAACCGATTCGCGACAGTCCGCCGAAAGCGAAGGCGGCGCCGAACAGGCGGTGCGACAGCAGGTCGATCTCCAACGCCGGGCGCCAGGATCGCCGCAACGCCCGGCGCGCATGCCACCAATACGCCCCAGCCAGCGCTGCCGCGAGTGGGAACGCCGCCAGGCCCGCGTCATGCGGCAGCAGCGCGTGCACGCGGTCCTCCAGCCCGGCCTGCAGCGCCACCAAGGCTCCCGCGCAGAGCAAGAACCCCGGCATGTCGAACGGCCGCCGGGCCTCGGGCATCGTGGCCGGGACATAGCGGAGCGTGAGCCAGATGCCGGCCAACCCGATCGGAAGGTTGATCAGGAAGATGTAGCGCCACGACGCATGGGTGACGATCAGCCCGCCCAGCAACGGCCCGGCGATCGGCCCGATCAGCACCGGCATCGACAGATAGGCGATGGCGGAGGCGAGGTGCCGCTTGTCGAATGAGCGGATGATCAGCAACCGGCCGACCGGTGTCATCATTGCGCCCGACACGCCTTGCAACACCCGTGCGGCAACGAGGGTGGGCAGGTTCTGCGCAATCGCGCTGGCCAGCGACGCTGCCACGAACAGGCCGATCGCCGAGGCGAACAACTGGCGCGCCCCGAACCGGTCGGCCAACCAGCCGCTGGCAGGAATGAACGCGGCCAGGCTGAGCACGTAGGCGGTGACCACCAAGGTGAGCCGGACCGAGTCGACGCCGAAGTCGCGCGCCATCGCCGGCAGGGCTGCGATGACGATCGTTGAATCGAGACCCTCCATCAAGAAGGCGGTCGCGATCACGAACGGCACCACGAATAGCGGCTGCGCCGGCTTGGATGTCAGCAGTTGGCTCACGCGGGATCAGCCGGATGTGTGCCAGGCGGCGGCGATCTGCTCGGCCGTGACGCTGATCGCGTCGCCACTGTCGAACAGCGCGGCCAGGATACGTTCCATGGCTGCAATGCGATACGGCTGGCCCATGAGCCACGGCGAAACGGCCAAGGACAGGATGCGGCCATCTTCCGGTGACGCTTCCGCCCGGATGGTGGCGAAGGCGGCGAGCACCTGTTGCTCGAAATCCGTCAGGTCTGCCGAGTGCAGTTCGATGATCTGGGTGTCCGACAGCTCATGGGCGGCGGGCAGGGCCAGCAAGCTGCCGCCGTTGGCCAATGCAAAATCATAGGGCTTCTCGTCGTTGACCCAGTCGGCCATCCAGCGAACGCCCTCATCGGCCACCAGCTCTGGCGTGATCGGGGACTGCGAGAAGGCGGGAGAGTGCCAGCCCAGCACCGCCTGCCCCGTTGCCCGCCGCAGGGTGGCGAGCGCATGGCGGACCAAGGCGCGTTCCTCCTCGGGCGAGATGCCGGCGTGGTGCAGGTGGCCCATGTCCAGCCCCGCCGCCATCACCTCCCACCCGGCCTCGCAGATGGCCTGGATCAGCAGCGGATAGCGTTCGGCGACGGCCGCGTTGATGGCGGCGGTCGGTCGGGCACCATGGGCCGCGAAGGCGTCCATCAGGCGGTAGATGCCGACGCGGTTGCCATAGTCGCGGGCGCTGTAGGTCTGGGTGTCGGGATAGGGGCGTTGGATGGCGCCGATCGGGAGGATGGGGCGGATTTCCATGTCGAGCGGAAACCATTCGACATGGACGGTGATCCAGATGCCGACGCGGGCGCCGCCGGGCCAGCGTAAGGCGGGGGCGCGGCGCATGGCGCGGTAAGGATAGCGCGCCTGATCCATTCCAAGCGCGCGCTTGGGATAGTGGATGTAGTCTTGACCGAGGCCGCTCACGTCAGTGCCTTCCCTCGAGACCGTCTAGCCAGTGGCTGACCTCGTCGTAGTGGTGGTCCAGGTACCACGCCGCGATCTCCCGGCCGGTTGCGTGCCAGACGCCGGGGTGGCCCATGATGTAGGATAGGACTTCGTCGAGCGCCGCGATGCGCTGGGGTTGGCCGAGGACGAAGGGGTGGGTCGGCATGCACATCACGGTGCCGTTGGACGCGCCTTCGACATAGAGCCGGTCGAACTGCGCCTTGACGGTGTCGACGTATTGCCGCGGCGACATGTTGCGCCACGAGATCGTCGGGATGTCGTTGACCTCGATCGAATAGGGCAAGCTGATCAGCTTGCCGGACCGCACCTTGAGCGGCATCGGCTGATCGTCGTGGAAGTAGTCGAGGGTGTAGGTCACGCCTTCCTCGGCGAGCAGATGCGGTGTCTCGAGCGTCGTACTGATCGCGGGGGTCAGCCAGCCGTCGAGCGCCTGCCCGGCCTTGTCGCGCAGGGTCTCGCGGCTGTCGCGGATGACATGGCGCTGCTCGTCTTCGGACATTCCGTAGAAATAGCGGGTGTTGTAGACGCCGTGGCTGAACAGCTCCCACCCGAGGGCGTTGCAGCGCTCGATGATGCTGGGATAGTGGTCGCAGACCGCAACGCTCAGCGATACGGAGCCGCGCACGCCGTTCCGCGCCATGGTGTCGGCCATGCGGTCGAACCCGACACGGTTGCCGAAATCGCGCCAACTGTAGTTCAGGATGTCCGGCGCCGGGCGCAGCCAGGGATTGCGGGATGGGTTGATGGGGGCGTCGTACTCGTAGTGCTCGATGTTGGGGGCGACCCAGAAAGCGATGCGGGCGCCACCGGGCCAGGTGATGCGCGGGCGGTTCCGATAGGGGGCGTAGCGGTAGACCCCTGTATCACGTTTGCGTCCGCCCACCTCGTCCAGCATCGACAATCCCTTGAGCCAAGCCGGCGCACCGGCCTTTCAAACAATCGTTTGAATGGTAGACTGGCCGAATGTTGCATTGCAATAAAATCTTGCGGCCTCACCTGCCGGGTTGGCAAAAGCCCGGTGCGGTCAGCTGCATGATCTCGAGCAGCACCGCTTCGTCGTCGGCGATGTCGACGAAAGGGTGGCCGCCGAGGATCTGGCTCATCTTGCGGGATAAAGGGTCGCAGTTGGCGAGCATGTGCAGTGCGGCCCCGCGTGCGAACTCATGCCGCCAGGCCAGTTCGGCCTTACTCAAACCGGGGAAGGTCCGGGCCATTTCGCGCAGAAAGATCTGCACCGTGCGGCTGTTAAGGTTATGGATTTCCATGCTCAGCGCGTCGCCGAAATAGGTCCTGATCTGTTGCACCACGCGGACATATAGCCGCCCGCCATCGTTGCCACGCGCGGCCGTCACCATGGGCTGTACGAGGGCGGTTAAAATCTCGGAACCAGGCAGAGCTCTGCCCGGATGCCGGCGGTTTGCCTCGCGCAGGAGCTTGCGCCGCCGTGTGTTGACCGGATTAAGGATGGTGGCGAGAGCCTGTCGCACGAGCTCGTCCTTGGAGCCGAAGTAATAGCTGACGGCGGACACGTTGGCGCCCGTCGCAGCGGTGATATCGCGCACCGTGGTCAAATGGGGCCCCTTGAGCGCGACCAACTCCACCGTCGCGTCTAGGATGCGTTGGCTGGTGAGGTCGCCGCGGCTTTGTGGGGTGGCCAGGTCCATTCCTGGTTTCGATTTGGCCAAACTGGGTTCCCAGCGCGTATAAGGTGAGAGTGTGTCGTCGGCATACCTGCGAGTGTAGTCTCGAACCGCAAGCTTGCCGCTAGTCCATCGCCCGCGATGGAGGCACTGGAACCCAGGTCATTGCTGGCCTGGGAGACAATCCCCTCTCCGGATGCTTGCTACCCGAACAGAGGGGCGGCATCTCAGAACGCTGAACGATTTGAAGTCGGTTTGGGTGGGGCGGAATACTGGGACTCCACAGCTGAAACGCAGGCCGAGAGCCCCCAACACACCAAAAAGCCTGGTTCTTTACGAGTGCAAACGGAGATCCTTCGCGCGCCTTAATCACAGGACGAAGCATTATGCCTCTAGAGCCGAAACCCGAGGGCGCGACGCTCGCGTCCGGGTTCGCGCAGCCGGCGACGATCACGCCGCTATGTCTGGCGAACTGGCCACGCCTGTAGCGCGCGCTCGACGATGGCGAGCAGGCCCGCACGATCCGTCCCGTCACGCGCCAGGACCGACATCCCCTGGATGATAGCCATCACCATGCCGGCCAGCGCCGCAATATCGACATCCGAAGGCAGGATTTCCGCCTCGACGTCACGCGCGATACGGGTGCGCAACTGGTTCGCGATGCCGGTGCGAATGTCTGCAATCACCCGCTGCACGTCGGCGGATGCGGAAGAACCGCTCGCGGTCGCGCTGGCGAGCAGGCAGCCCCGTGGGGTCGCCTCTCCCGTGAAGGCCGTCGCGGATGCGAGCAGCATCGCGCGGGCGGCGTCATAAGCCGTTTCGGCGCGATCGAACGCTCGCGTTATTGCCTCGGGATCGCCGGCATAGCGGTGGGCGGCTTCGAGAAAGAGCCGCTTCTTGTCACCAAACGCGGAGTAGAGGCTGGGCGCCGTCACCCCCATCGCGGTCGTCAGGTCGACGATCGAGGTAGTCTCGTAGCCGAAGCGCCAGAACGTCAGCATCGCCTGTTCCAGCGCGGCTTCGCGATCGAACGATAGCGGGCGACCGGTCTTTCGACGCGGCGCAACGTCATTGTCGGCGACTTTCATAGTGAACGCTCTGAAATAGATTGACGGCCGATCTAGATTGTACCATGTGTTCCGTATCGAACGCTAGGAAAGCCCCAGTCGCATGTCCTTGACCAAATTTCGCACGCTCGGCCGCTCTGGCCTCGTTGTCAGTCCACTGGCGCTCGGCACGATGACCTTCGGCCCCGGCGAATGGCACGCGGACGAGGCAACGTCTCGGACGATCTTCGACGCCTATCGTGCAGCCGGCGGTAATTTTGTCGACACCGCGGACATCTATTCGGGTGGCGAAAGCGAGAGGCTGGTCGGACGCTTTATCCACGGCAGCAAGGCGCGCGACGAGGTCGTGCTCGCCACGAAGTTCGCGTTCAACGGATCGGCCAGCCCGCTGACCGCGACGCAGGCCGGCGGCGGAAACCCCAATGCGGGGGGTGCCGGCGCCAAGAACATCCACCGTGCGCTCGACGCCTCGCTCAGGCGGCTGGGGACCGACTATATCGACCTCTACTGGATGCACATCTGGGACGGTGCAACGCCCGTCGAGGAGATTGTGCAGACACTCGGCGACCTCGTCCGTGCGGGCAAGATCCGCTACTATGGCTTCTCCGACATGCCCGCCTGGATGGCGATGAAGGCCGCGACGATCGCGAGCGAACGCCGCGTGCCGGGACCGATCGCGATGCAGCTCGAATACTCGCTCGTCGCCCGGGACGTGGAGGGCGAGCATTTCCCGGCGGCACGCGAAGCCGGAATGGGGATCATGCCGTGGAGCCCGCTGGCGGGCGGCTTCCTATCGGGAAAATACAAGCGCGACGATACCAGCGACACCGGCCGCCTGAGTGGGGCGAACCCGTTCGGAAACAGCAAGTTCACCGATCGAAACTGGGACATCCTCGACGCGCTCAAGGCTATTTCCACCGAACTCGAACGGCCGGTCGCGCAGGTTGCGCTTGCATGGACGCTGGCACGGCCCGGCGTGGGCTCCACGCTGGTCGGAGCGAGCAACGTCTCGCAGCTCGAAAGCAACATGGCTGCCACCGAGATCGCGCTGAGCCCCGGCCAGATGAAGCGCCTCAACGAGGCGAGCGTGCCAGCGCCGACGTTCAGTTCCAGCCTGACCGCGCCGGCCATCCGTCGCATGGTCTATGGCGGTCACGACGTTGCTAGCTGGGGGGAGTGACGGCGGCCGGAACCGCCGCCTCCCGACCACTAGTATCTTCCACACATTTGCCCAAAGTGCTCAATGATGCTCCGCACAGGAAGGTGGCTCTCGATATGGAATACCTCGGCACTCTCGGGGGAATAGCGGGCTTATTCCTGCTGACTTGCCTCAGCCCGGGCCGGTCTGGGTAATCATCACCTCCACTTCGATCGCCGTGTCCCGCAGGGCCGGCGTTCTAACCGGCCTGGGTGTGGCTGGGGCCACCCTAACCTGGGCCACCCTCGCCATGCTGGGGCTCGGCGTGGTGGCGCAGCTCGCCTGGCTGACAGTCGCCATCAAGCTCGCCGGTGCCGCCTACCTGGTCTGGATCGGGTGTCGGATGATCGTCGGCGCGCGTCGACCGTCGCCTGCGCCCGGTTCGATGCCAAGCGCCCAGCATGATGGCTTGATAGCCCTGCGGCGTGGTTACGTGTCCAGCATCACCAACCCGAAGGCCGCAGCCTTCTTCGGCAGCATCTTCGTCGTCATGCTGCC
>CAZZVQ010000145.1:0-11988 GCA_964657565.1 uncultured Acetobacteraceae bacterium | reverse complement strand
CAGCGGGAGAGGGAGACCACGGCGAGGGATCGGCTCTGAATGGGCCCCTGGCTCGACTACACCATCAACGGCCTGATCGTCGGCAACGTCTACGCGCTGCTCGCGGTCGGGCTCGCGCTGATCTTCGGCGTCAGCCACCTCATCAACTTCGCCCAGGGCTCGATCTACATGGTCGGTGCCTTCATCGGCTGGACCTGCGCCACCTACCTGCACACGCCGCTGCCGGTCACGATGCTGATCGTGACGCTCGGCTCCGCGCTGCTGGGCGTCATCATCGAGCGCATCGGGCTGCGGCCACTCGCCAAATCGGCGCGCATCGCCCCGCTGCTGGCCACCATCGGCATCTCCTTCGCGCTCGACCAGACGGTGCAGCTCATCTTCTCGCCCGACCCGCGCGCGCTGGCCAACCCGCTGCCGAATTGGCGCATCCAGATCGGCCAGGGCACGATCGGCGCGCTCGACCTGCTGATCGCCGGCACCGGGCTGGTCAGCGCCGCCACCCTGTTCGCCTTTCTGCGCTTCTCGAAGCTCGGCTGGGCCGTCCGCGCCACTGCCCAGGATAGCGAAGCCGCCCGCCAGATGGGGGTCGATACCGACGCGGTGAACCGTACCGTGTTCGCCATCGCCGCCGGGTTGGGCGGGTTGAGTGGCCTGCTGGTCGGCATGTACTACAACCATATCGACACGGCGATGAGCTTCTCGGCCACCCTGAAGGGCATCGTGGCCCAGGTCATCGGCGGCATGGGCAACGTGCCGGGCGCGATCGGCGGCGCGATGCTGCTGGGCCTGACGGAATCGTTCGGCGTCGGCCTGTTCGGCTCGTCCTACCGCAACCTGTTCGCCTTCGTGCTGCTGTTGATCATGCTCGTGCTGCGGCCGAACGGCCTGTTCGCCGGCCGCCGCAGCGCGCCGCCGGAGCCGCTCACCGGCACCTTCATCGCGCCCAGCCGGCCCTGGCGCATTCCCGCCCCGGTCGTCATCGCCGCCATCGTCGCCGCCGCGGCGCTGCCGCTGGTGCCCAATATCGGCTACGCGATGCAGGTCATGACCAACGCCTGGCTCTACGCCATCCTTGCCGTCAGCCTGACGCTGGTCGCCGGCACGCTGGGGCAAGTCTCGCTGGGTCAGGCCGGGCTGCTGCTGATCGGCGCCTACGCGTCGGCGCTGCTGGCGCTCGATGGCGGCTGGCCGGTCTGGCTCAGCATCCCCGCCGCCGGCGTGGTCACCGCCGCGCTCGGCACCGCGCTGACCTGGCCCGCCTTCCGGCTCCGCTCGCACTACGTCTCCATCGCCACGCTCGGGATCGGCGAGATCGTCGGGCTCGTCATCCTCAACTGGGAGAGCCTGACCCGCGGCCCCATGGGCGTGCCGGGCGTGCCGCCGCTCGAGATCGGCTCGATCGACCTCGGCAGCCCCAAGGCGGCCTACTGGGTCGCGCTCGCGGTCATGGTGCTGCTGGCGCTGGCGCAATCCCGCCTCCTCCGCACCCATCTCGGCCGTACCTTCCGCGCCATCCGCGACGACGACGTCGCCGCCCGCACCTACGGCATCGCGCTCGACCGCTACAAGGGCCTCGCCTTCGCCGTCAGCGGCTTCGCGGCCGGCATCAGCGGCGCCATCTCGGCCCACCTCTATTCCTACATCAACAACGAGACCTGGACCTCGCAGGTCTCGATCCTGGCGCTGACGATGGTGATCCTCGGCGGCATGGGCAACGTGCTCGGCGCCATCATCGGCGCCGTCGTGCTGACCGGCCTGCCGGAGGTGTTCCGCTTCACCACCGAATACCGCATGCTGATCTATGGTCTCGTGCTGCTCCTGGTGATCCGCTTCCGCCCCCAGGGCCTGCTCGGCACCGCATGACCGCGATCCTCCTCCAAGCCGAAGGCATGACGAGGCGCTTCGGCGGCATCACCGCCGTCAACGACATCGGCTTCGCGCTGCACGAGGGCGAGATGCTGTCCATCATCGGCCCCAACGGCGCCGGCAAGACCACGCTGTTCAACCTGCTCAGCGGACACGATCGTCCCGATTCCGGCCGGGTCCGCCTCGCCGGCACCGAAATCACCGGCTGGGCCCCGGAGCGCCTGGCCGGGCAGGGGCTGGCCCGCACCTTCCAGCACGGCCGCGTCTTCGCCAACCTCAGCGTCCGCGACAACGTCGCCGTCGGCGCCCACAGCCGCCTCCGGGTGACAAGGCGCGGCCCACCCCTGTTCGGCGCCCTCCGCGAACTTGTCGAGGCCATGCTGCGACCCGGCGCCGTCCGCGCCGAGGAAGCCGCCCTGCAAGCCGAGATCGCCGACATCCTCGCCCTGTTCGGCGACCGCCTCACCCCGCGCATCGACCATGCCGCCTATTCACTCAGCTACGCCAACCGCCGCCGGGTCGAGATCGCCCGCGCGCTGGCGCTGCATCCGCGCCTGCTGCTGCTCGACGAGCCGACCGCCGGCATGAACGAGAGCGAGACCCTCGAGATGCAGGGCATCATCGGCGCGCTCAAGGCGCAGGGCCTGACCATCCTGCTGATCGAGCACAAGCTCGACCTCGTCATGCAACTCTCCGACCGCGTCATCACCATGGATGACGGCGTCCAGATCGCGGCTGGGACCCCCGAGCAAGTCCGCCACGACCCGGCCGTGCTCGAAGCCTATCTCGGCCATCGCCACGTCGGCGGCGAGGCCGTGGCGGTCGCCGTATGACCGAACCGCTGCTCCGCCTCGACGGCATCGACACGTTCTACGGTCCGGTCCAGGTCCATTTCGGGCTCTCGCTCGAGGTGCGACCGGGTCAGATCGTCTGCCTGCTCGGCGGCAACGCCAGCGGCAAGTCGACCACCATGAAGATCATCCTCGGCCTCATCCAGCCCCGCGCCGGCCGCGTCTGGTTCGACGGCCAGGACATCACCGGCCTGCCGACCCCGAAGATCATCGGCCGCGGCATCGGCTCGGTCCCCGAGGCGCGCCGGCTGTTCGGCGCCATGACGGTGCGCGAGAACCTGCTGATGGGCGCCTTCACCCGCCGCGACCGCCAGGAAGTCGCCGCCGATTACGACCGCATGCTGACGCTGTTCCCCCGGGTCGCCCAGCGCATCAACAACCGCGCCGGCTCGCTCTCCGGCGGCGAGCAGCAGATGGTCGCCATGGCCCGCGCGCTGATGGGCCGGCCGCGCCTGATCTGCATGGACGAGCCGACCATGGGCCTCTCGCCCCTCTACGTCGACCGCGTGTTGGAGCTGATCGCAACCATCCGGACCGAAGGGGTGTCGGTGTTCATGGTGGAACAGAACGCCAGCCTCGCCTTGCAAATCGCCCAATATGGCTACGTATTGCGCACGGGGAGCATCGCGCTGTCCGGCCCGGCCGGCGACCTCGCGCGCGACCCGCGCATCCGCGACGCCTATCTCGGCGGGGAGAAGACCAGTGACGCTGCCTGATGTATCGTCACCCCCAGGCTTGACCCGGGGGCCCATGATGCCGACAGGACAGCGCTCGATGGCCTGGGTTGCCGGGTCAAGCCCGGCAATGACGGCGTTACGACACGGGAGACTGCAACCATGACCCCACTTCGGCTCGGCTTCTTCTCCCGCGTGCTCGACCGCGCCGCCCCGCCCGAGCGCTACCGCCTCGGCATCGAGCAGATCGTCCACGCCGACCGGCTCGGCTTCGACACCGCCTGGGTCGCGCAGCACCATTTCCACGAGGACGAGGGCGGCCTGCCCGCGCCGCTGGTCTTCCTCTCCCACGCCGCCGCCCGCACCAAACGCATCCGTCTCGCCACCGGCATCATCACCCTGCCGCTGGAGATGCCCCTCCGCGTCGCCGAAGACGCCTCGGTGCTCGACATGCTCTCCGGCGGCCGGCTCGAGATCGGCGTCGGACCCGGCGGCAACCTCTCCGCCTTCCAGGCCTTCGGCCTCGACCCCACCGCGCGCCACCGCCTGATGGCCGGCAATCTCGACGTGCTGCGCCGGGCGTGGTGCGGCGAGACGCTGGAGGGCGGCGACAAGCTCTACCCCGCCGACCCGAGCCTGGCCGACCGCATCTGGCAGGCCACATTCTCCGCCGAGGGCAGCCGCATCGCCGGCGCCGCCGGGGATGGCCTGCTGCTGTCCCGCACCCAGCCGCGCCCGGCCGACCGGCCCGACATGACGATCGACGAGATCCAAGCCCCGATCCTCGACGCCTATTACGGCGCCCTGCCGAGTGGCCGCGCGCCGCGCGTGCTGGCCTCGCGCTCGGTCTTCGTCGCCGACAGCCGCGCCGAGGCGATGCGCTGGGCCGCCGAGGGCCTGCAGATCGCCCGCGCCCGCCGCGGCCTGTCCGGCGGCACGCTGGCCGAGTGGCTCGTCGAGGCCAACAGCCATGTCGGCACCCCCGCCGACGTCATCGAGTCGCTCGCCGCCGAGAAGACGCTGGAGCGCACCACCGAACTCTCGGTCCAGGTGCACTCGATCGACCCGCCGCACGCCCTGATCCTGCGCTCGCTCGAGCTGATGGCCGAGATCGTCGCCCCGGCCCTCGGCTGGGTCGGCCCGGACGTCCAGACGCGGCAAGTGGCCTGATGGACGCCCTCGATACGCTGATCGGCGTCGAGCCCGGCTCGTTCCTCGACACCATCCGCCGCCGCAAGCCGATCACCCGCGACAACGCCCAAGCCAGCTTCGACGCGCTGTTCGCGCCCGCCGATCTCGATGAGATGAGCGATGTAGAGCGCGCGGCGGTCGCGTATTTCGTCGCCGGACTCCATGCGGATGACGGGGGACGGGCATTCTATGGCAAGCGATTTGCCGATGGGGCCGAGACGTTGGGCAGGGCGGCGCTGGACACAGAGATCGCGCGTGCGGCCGGATCGGGTCCGTATGGATGCTTTCCGGCAGGCCCGCTCAGCCCGGAAGACGAGCCCGGGCCCAAGTTCGTGGTTGCCGAGCCGGGCCGAACTTTGTTGGGTCCGCGCCTGACCGCCGCGCTGGAACACGTCCATATGCTCGTCTTCCACCTCCGCGACGCCGCCCCGGCGCACATGCGCGCGTTGGAGGCGGCGGGCTGGTCGGCGACCGGGATCGTCACGCTGTCCCAGTTGGTCTCGTTCCTCTCCTTCCAACTGCGCGTCGCCGCCGGGCTGCGCGCGCTCCATCGGAACCGCGCATGAGCGACGCGCCAAACGTTTTTACCCGCGCGATGCTCGAATGGAGCCCGTGGATCGACCCGGTCCCCGAAGCCGAGCTCACCGATAAGCAGCGCGCCGGCCTGGTCGACCCGGCCCGGGCCAAATCCCCCTATTTCCGCCTGCTCGCCCGCGACCCCGACGCGCTCGGCGCCCGCACCCGGACCGACAAGGACATCTTCTATAATGTGAGCGAGGGCCTGCCCCGGGCCGACCGCGAGCTCGCCGCCGCCGCCGCCTCCCGGCTGAACGGCTGCATCTACTGCGCCTCGGTCCACGCCCGCTTCGCCGCCACCTACTCCAAGCGCGAGGCCGATGTGGACCGGCTGCTCGCCGAAGGCGTCGGCGCCGATCTCGGCGAGCGCTGGAACGCGGTCGTCGCCGCTTCCGTCGCGCTCACGGCGACGCCGCCCCGCTTCGGCGACGCCGAGATCGCCAGCCTGCGCGCCGTCGGCCTCGACGATCTGGAGATCGCCGACGTGATCCACGCCGCGTCGTTCTTCAACTGGGCCAACCGCCTGATGCTCTCGCTCGGCGAGCCGGTGCTCGCCGAATAGGCAGTCGCTCCTAACAATCGTCACCCCCGGGCTTGACCCGGGGGGCCACGGTGCCGCGAGCGCGCCGCTTGCCGCCCTGGGTTGCCGGGTCGAGCCCGGCAATGACGTGTTCGCAGCGTTCGGCACACAGCTTGCTTGTCTCCAACCAATAGGAGACCCGTACTTTGCCCCAGCTGACCCGGCGAGACCTGCTCGCCACCGCCACCGCCGTCTCCCTGATGACGCTGAACCAAGCCCGCGCCCAGGGCATCACGCCCAAATCCGGCGGCACGCTGACCAGCCTGCTCACCCCCGAGCCCGCCATCCTGATCCCCGGCGTCAACAGCCAGGCGCCGGCGCTGCTCGTCCAGTCCAAGATGTATCAGAGCCTGCTCACCTTCAGCCCGACGCTGGAGCCCGTGCCGCTGCTGGCCAAGAGCTGGTCGCTGTCGGACGACAAGAAGAGCTGGACGTTCAAGCTGCAGGAGAACGTCAAATTCCACGACGGCACGCCGATGACGGCCGACGACGTGATCTTCTCCATCATGAAGTTCCACTTCACCCTCGCGCCCCGCGCCCGCGCCGTGTTCCAGAACATCGACACCGCCACCGCGCCGGACCCGCACACCGTCGTTCTCACGCTCAAGGAGCCGTTCGAGCCGTTCCTGCTGATGTTCGACGTGACCGCGACGGCCATCATGCCGAAGCACATCTACGACACCGAAGGCGACGCCGCGGCGCTGGCCACTGCCTTCCGCAACAACCCGGCAAATCAGAAGCCCGTCGGCACCGGGCCGTTCCAATTCGTCGAATGGCAGCGCGGCAACTACATCCAGCTCAAGAAATTCGACGGCTACTGGAAGCCCGGCCAGCCCTATCTCGACGCCATCACCTACCGCGTCGTCCCCGACAGCCAGAGCCGCGCGCTCGCGCTGCAGACCGGCCAGGTCATGATGTCCGCCTCCGGCGACATCGAGCCGTTCGACGTGCCGCGCTTCCGCGAACTGCCGAACCTCGAGGTCGAGACCAAGGGCTGGGAGTATTTCGCCCCCCTGATGTGGTTGGAGCTGAACCACCGGGTCAAGCCGCTCGATGACGTCCGGGTCCGCCAAGCGATCAGCCTGGCGCTCGACCGCAGCTTCATCCTCAACCGCCTGTGGTTCGGCATCGGCAAGGTCGCCAACAGCCCGGTCGCCTCCACGACGAAGTATTTCAATCCCGACGTGAAGCTCGCCCCGCGCGACATCAAGAAAGCCGCCGCGCTGCTCGACGAGGCCGGCGTCAAGCCCGGTGCCGACGGCGTGCGCTTCAAGATCCGCCACCTCACGCTGCCCTACGGCGAGGTCTGGACCCGGTTGGCCGAATACATCCGCGCCTCGCTCAAGCAAGTCGGCATCGAGGTCACGCTCGAGAGCACCGACACCGGCGGCTGGGCCAAGCGGGTCTCGGATTGGGACTACGACACCACGATCAACTATCTCTACCAGTATGGCGACCCGACGCTCGGCGTGGAGCGGACCTACGTGTCGACCAACATCCAGAAGATCGTCTTCACCAACACCGGCGGCTACACGAACCCGGAGGTGGACAAGCTGTTCACCGAGGCCCGCAAGGCCCCGCTGCCGGCCGACCGGCAGAAGGCGTTCTACGCCGTGCAGGAGTTGCTGGTGAAGGAGATGCCGCAGATCTGGCTGCTGGAGATGTCGTTCCCGACCATCCACGACAAGAAGCTGCACAACCTGCTGTTGACCGGCACCGGAGTGCACACCTGCTTCGACGACGTGTTCATCACCTGATCGACCTGAAACTGACCGTCTCCCACCCAAACCCCGTCACCCCCGGACTTGATCCGGGGGTCCACCCCCGCGGCACTTGCCGCGGGTCCCCGGTTCCGAAGCACGGCGCGTGGTTGGCGTGGACCGCCGGGTCCAGCCCGGCGGTGACGGGGTTGAGGCGTGAATGCCTGGCGATTCGGCCGTTTCCTGCTGGCGCGGGCGGCCAAGATGGTGACGATCGTGTTCGCCATCATCGTGGTCAACTTCTTCCTCATCCACGCCGCCCCCGGTGACCCGGCCAGCGTCATGGCCGGCCAGTCCGGCGCCGCCGATCCGCAATTCGTGGAACAACTCCGCCACGAATTCGGCCTCGACCAGCCTCTCGTCGCCCAACTCTGGCGCTACGTGTCGGCAATGGCGCACGGCGATCTCGGCATCTCGCACCGCCAGCAGCGGACCGTGCTCAGCCTGATAGCCGAGCGGTTGCCGGCGACCCTGATCCTGACCGGGACCGCCTTCATCTTCGCCCTGGCCGCCGGCATCTCGCTCGGCGCCGCCGCGGCCAAGCGCGCCGGCACCTGGGCCGATAGCGTCATCACCGTCGTCGCGCTCGGCTTCTATGCCACGCCGATCTTCTGGGTCGGGCTGATGCTGGTGCTGATCTTCAGCGTCTGGCTCGGCTGGCTGCCCGCCTTCGGCATGCAGACCGTGGGCGCCAACCTGGGCTTATGGGCCGACCTCGCCGACCGCGCGCGCTACCTGATCCTGCCGGCGCTCACGCTCGGCTTGTTCTACATGGGCGTCTATGCCCGCCTGACCCGCAGCGCCATGCTCGACGTCGCCGGCCAGGACTTCATCAAGACGGCCCGGGCCAAGGGCGTGGCCGAGGGCCGCATCCTGCGCCGCCACATCCTGCGCAACGCGCTGCTCCCGGTCGTCACCCTGGCCGGCATCCAGGCCGGGCAGCTAATCGGCGGCTCCGTGCTGGTCGAGACGGTGTTCGCCTGGCCCGGCATCGGCCGCCTCGCCTTCGACGCCCTGCTCGCCCGCGACTACCAGGTCCTGCTCGGCGTCTTCCTCACCACCTCCGTCCTGGTCGTCGTCTTCAACCTCATCACCGACCTGATCTACCTCGTCATCGATCCCCGGATGCAGGCGGCATGACCCCACCATCGTCATCCCCGGGCTTGACCCGGGGACCCAGGGCGGCACGCATCGCCCACGCAGCACCCTGGACCCGCGGGTCAAGCCCGCGGGTGACGACGTTCAATGGGACCGGGCCGCTGCCATGAGCTTCGTCCGCGCCTTCTTCCGCAACCGCGGCGCCGCGATCGGCCTCGTGATCCTGCTGCTGGTCGGCCTCATGGCCGCGCTCGCCCCGGTCATCTTCCCGTTCTCGCCCTGGGACATGCAGGGCGCCCCGTTCGCGCCACCCGGCGAGGAAGGCTTCTGGCTCGGCTCCGACAGCCTCGGCCGCGACGTCGCCGCCGACATCGCCTACGGCTCCTGGGTCTCGCTGCTGGTCGGCGCCGTTTCCACCACCGCCGCCCTCGTGCTGGGCGTCGTGCTCGGCGCCATCGCCGGATACGCCGGCGGCTGGGTGGACGACGCCATCATGCGGTTCACCGAGTTCTTCCAGACCGTCCCCTCCTTCATCTTCGCCGTCGTGCTGGTGGCGATCTTCACGCCCTCGATCGCCTCCATCGTGACCGCCATCGCCATCGTCTCCTGGCCGCCCGTTACCCGCGTGGTCCGCGCCGAGTTCATGACGCTCCGCACCCGCGAGTTCGTCCAGGCCGCCGAGGTGCTCGGCCGCTCGCAAATCGACATCGTGTTCCGCGAGATCCTGCCCAACGCGCTCTCCCCGATCATCGTGCTGGCCAGCCTGATGGTCGCCAGCGCGATCCTGCTCGAGGCCGCGCTCTCCTTCCTCGGTCTCGGCGACCCCAATCTGATGTCCTGGGGCTTCATGATCGGCGCCGGGCGCAGCGTCATCCGCCTCGCCCCCTGGATGAGCATCTTCCCGGGTCTGGCCCTGTTCCTCACCGTCCTTGCCCTCAACCTCGTCGGCGAAGGCCTGAGCGACGCCCTCAACCCCCGCCTGGCCCGCCGGCGATGAGCCTGCTTTCAATCGAAGACCTAACCGTCAGTCTTCCCCCCGGGGCCGACCGCCCGAACGCCGTGGAAAAGGTCTCCTTCAGCCTCGACCCCGGCGAGGTCCTCTGCATCGTCGGCGAGAGCGGCTCCGGCAAATCCATCTCCGCCGCCGCGCTCACCGGCCTCCTCCCGCCCGGCTTGAAAATCACCGCCGGCCGCATCGGCTTCGAGGGCGCCGACCTCCGCCACGCCACGCCCTCCGCCATGCGTGCCCTGCGCGGCGCCCGCATCGGGACCGTGTTCCAGGAACCGATGACCGCGCTCAACCCGCTGATGCGCGTCGGCGACCAGGTGGCCGAGGTGATGCAGGCCCATCGCCAGCCCGTCGGCACCCGGGTCGCCGAACTGCTCGAAGCCGTCGGCCTGCCCGACCCGGTCCGCATCGCCCGCTCCTACCCGCACGCCCTCTCCGGCGGCCAGCGCCAGCGCGTCATGATCGCCACCGCGCTCGCGCTAGAGCCCGCCATCCTGATCGCCGACGAGCCCACCACCGCGCTCGACGTCACCACCCAGAAGCAGATCCTCACCCTCATCAAGGACATCCAGCGCCGCCGCGGCACGGGCGTCCTATTCATCACCCATGATTTCGGCGTCGTCGCCGATATCGCCGACCGGGTCGCCGTGATGCAGCGCGGTGTCATCGTCGAACAGGGCACCGCCGCCGCCGTGCTACGGGCGCCGCAGCATGCCTATACGCAAGCCCTGATCGCCGCCGTGCCGCATCGCGCCGGCGCCCAGCGCCCGGCGGTGGAAGGCAAACCGCTGTTGAGCCTCGTGGCCCTCGGCAAGACCTACCGCAGCCGCGGCCTGTTCCGACCCGGCCGCGTGGTTCCCGCCGTGCAGGCCGCGACGCTCGACATCCGCCGCGGCGAGACGCTCGGCCTGGTCGGCGAGAGCGGCTCCGGCAAGAGCACGCTGGCCCGCTGCGTGGTCCGCCTCGTCGTCGCCGACGAAGGCGCGATCCGCTTCGACGGCACCGACCTCCGCCCCCTCGACCGCGCCGCCTGGCAGCCCTACCGCAAGCGTATCCAGATGGTGTTCCAGGACCCGTTCGCCTCGCTCAACCCCCGGCGCCGGGTCGGCGACATCCTGATGGAGGGCCCGGTCGCGCACGGCATGCCCCGCCCCCAGGCCCGCGCCCGCGCTGCCGAACTGCTCGCGCTCGTCCAGCTCGACCCCGGCGCCGCCGGCCGTTTCCCGCACGAATTCAGCGGTGGCCAACGCCAGCGCATCGGCATCGCCCGCGCCCTGGCCATGGACCCCGAGTTGCTGATCGCCGACGAGCCCGTCTCCGCCCTCGACGTCTCCGTCCAGGCGCAGGTGCTGGCGCTACTCGAAGACCTCCGGGTCCGCCTCGGCCTGACGATGCTGTTCATCACCCACGACCTCCGCGTCGCCGCCCAGATCTGCGACCGGATCGCCGTCATGCGCCGCGGCGTCATCGTCGAGCAGGGCCGCACCGACACCGTCTTCGCCGCGCCAGCCCACGACTACACCCGCGCCCTGCTCGACAGCGTCCCGGGCCGCGGCTGGGTGCCGCCATCTAAGCCCGCCCTCCAGTGATGTCGCACCCGCTTCGGTCCTGACCGGGGCCATCAAGCGTCCGGCGGCCCCTTTTGGGATTCCATGAAAGAGCGCAGCACGGCGTTCATGCGGGAGAGATGACCCTTGCCTTGCTCCCTGAACCATTCCAGCACATCGGTATCGAGGCGCAGATGGACGGACGCCTTGCCGGGCGGCGGCATCACGACCCGCGCTGACGCCCAGAACTCGGGATCGACGCAATGTTTCGGCGCGTCTGGCCGGGTCTTGGTTCTACCTTGCTTGCGGCGTTCCTGAAGATCTTCCAGAGAGAATCGCTTCGTATCGTTGTCGACCGTCATCATTCAGCCTCCATGCGCTGATAATCCTGCGGTTGTGGCCGCGCCATGTGTAGGCGACCATGAAGAAGTCACCGTCCACCTGCCCCATGGCCCGCAAGCGAGGCTCGCCATAGCCGACGCGGGTATCGTCCGCCTCGATGACCGGACCGGCGAAGATCAGGGCGGCATCCTCGAAATCAACGCCGTGGGACTGAAGGTTGGCCCTCCGTTTTTCCTCGTCCCACTCGAAAGCCATATCGAAGTAATACACGAATGTGGACACATTTTCGAGCCATATCAGGCTGGCACCGAAAACTGGCCGATGTCGGCCAGCTACGGGCAGCCGATCTCAAATTGAGGTCCGACGAAGCCGCGACCCTGTTGGCTCTCGCAGCCAAAGGATGCTAAGGCCCCCGACATCGGCGGACGATCGTTGCCGCCCCCCTCGGCGGAAGCTGCGAAGGAAGATTGACTGATGGCAAAGAATAACGTCGG
>CAZZVQ010000144.1:0-12257 GCA_964657565.1 uncultured Acetobacteraceae bacterium | reverse complement strand
GGCTCCCTCTCCCTCCGGGAGAGGGTTGGGGTGAGGGTGGTGCCGCTGGGAAGGCCCTCACCCAACCCTCTCCCGGAGGGAGAGGGCTTTAGAAGACGAGCGGGTGGGGGTGGGGTCACTTGGTGGGGCGGAGATTTGCGACGAAGGAGTCGGGGGGCATGACGGAGGCGCCGTCTACGTAGCGCCAATCTACCATCACGCCCTTCTCGCCCTGGAGCGCGAGCTTGCCGACATAGGCGCCCATCGTGGCTTGGTGGTCGATGGCGCGGTAGGAGGCCGGGCCGATCGGGGTGTCGAAGGAGGCGCCGGCGAATCCTTTGATCAGCGCCGGCGTGTCGAGGGCGGCGGCTTTGGTGATGCCGGCGGCGATCGATTTTATCAGCGCGTAGCCGACCACGGAGCCCATGCGGGGGAGCTCCTTGAAGCGGGTCTGGTATTGCTCGACGAAGGCGATGTTGGCGGGCTGCTTGTCCTGCTCGACGGGATAGCCGGTGACGATCCAGCCCTCCGGGGTGTCGGCACCGAGGGGGGCGAGGTATTCGGGCTCGCCGGTCAGGAGGGAGACGACGGGGGTCTTGGGGAACAGGCCGCGGGTGTTGCCTTGGCGGACGAGGTTGGTGACGTCGGGGCCGAAGGTGACGTTGAACAGGGCGTCGGGCTTGGACTGCTGCAGGGCGCCGATCGTGGCGCCGGCGTCGATCTTGCCGAGGGCGGGCCATTGCTCGGCGACGAACTCGACGCCGGGCTGCTTCTCGGCAAGGAGTTGCTTGAACCATTTGACGGCGGATTGGCCGTATTCGTAGTTCGGGGCGACGGTCGCCCATTTCTTGGCGCCCAATTTGACCGCGTCGGGGATCAGCATGGCGACCTGCATGTAGGTCGAGGGGCGCAGGCGGAAGCAGGTGGGGTTGCCGTTCTGCCAGACCAGCGCGTCGGCCAGGGGCTCGCCACCGACGTAGAGCTTGTCGGCATGGGCGGCGAATTCGGAGAGGGCGAGGCCGATGTTGGAGAGGAAGCCGCCGGCCAGGAGGTCGACCTTCTCGCTGTTGACGAGTTCGCCGGCGAAGCGGATGGCGTCGGCGGGCTTGCCGGCGTCGTCGCGGGAGATGACTTCCAGCTTGCGGCCCAGGACGCCGCCGGACGCGTTCAGTTCTTCGACGGCCATCTGCCAGCCGTTGCGGTATGGCAGGGTGAAGGCGGGGACGGCGCTGTAGCTGTTGATCTCGCCGATGCGGATCGGCGTCTCGCCAGCGGCGCGGACGATGCGGGGGGCGGCGAGCAGCGAAGCGGAACCGGCCAGTGCGGCGCGGCGGGTGATGGTGACCATGCGTCCTGAACCCTTCATCGGATGGCGTTGAGTAGCGAGAGTAACGTCTTGCGCTCGCCGGGCCGCAGGGGGGCGAGGGTGGCTTCGGTGACCCGGCGGGCGCAGGGGATGGCTTCGGCGACGACGCGCTGGCCGGCTTGGGTCAAGGATAGCATCAGGAGGCGGGCGTCGTGCGAGTCCGGGCGGGTGGAGATCAGGCCGCGCCGGGTCAGGCGGTCGACGACGCCCTTGATGGTGGGGTTGTCCATCGCGGTCAGGCGGCCGAGTTGGTTCTGGGAGCAGGAGCCTTGTTCGTGCAGTTTTAGGAGCGCGGAGAATTGGGTGGGGGTGAGGTCGTGGCACATGGTGGCGCTAAAGATCGAGAGGTGCCGTTGGGTGACCTGGCGCAGGATGAAGCCGACATTGTCTTCGAGGACGTAGCCGGTGGTCATGCGGCGTCTCTGACGGCGAGAACGGCGGCGATGATGCCGGCGTAGCCGGTGCAGCGGCATAGGTTGGAGGAGAGCGCTTCGATGATGGTGGCGTCGGAGGCGGTGGGGTCGCGTTCGAGCACGGCGGTGGCCAGCATCAGGAAGCCCGGGGTGCAGAAGCCGCATTGCAGGCCGTGATGGGCCATGAAGGCTTCCTGTAGCGGGCTGTTGCCGAGACCTTCGACGGTGCGGAGATCGGCGCCTTCGGCCTGGACGGCGAAGACGAGGCAGGCGCGGATGGGGGCGCCGTCCATGATGATGGTGCAGGCGCCGCAGACGCCGTGTTCGCAGCCGATGTGGGTGCCGGTTAGGCCGCAGTCCTGGCGCAGGGCTTCGACGAGGGTGCGGCGGGGCTCGATTTCGATGTCGTAGGGGTCGCCGTTGACGGTTAGGCGCATGGGCGGGCTTTCGCGAGGGCGGCGTGGATGCGGAGCGGGGTGGCGGGGATCTCGTCGAGGACGGCGCCGAGGGGGGCGAGGGCGTCGTTGATGGCGTTGAGGATCGCGGCGGGGGCGCCGATGGTGCCGCCCTCGCCTAGCCCCTTGGCGCCGGTGACGGTCTCGGGACTGATGGTCTCGAGGTGGTGGATTTCGATGGCGGGGATCTCGCGGCAGGTGGGCAGCAGGTAGTCGGCGAAGGTGGTGGTGAGGATGTCGCCGGTGTCGGCGTAGACGATCTCCTCGTAGAGGGCGTTGGCGATGCCTTGGGCGACGCCGCCGCGGATCTGGCCCTCGGCGATCATGGGGTTGATCAGGCGGCCGGCGTCTTCGGCGACGATGTAGCGGTCGATGCGGACGGCGTAGGTCTCGAGGTCGACCTCGACCTGAGCGATGTGGCAGGCGTTGGAGAAGGTGCCGCCCGGGTCGTAGGTGGCGGTCTCGGCGAGGCCGGGGGAGAGGGTCGGGAAGCGGTGGGCCTGGTGGTAGGCGGCGCGGGCCAGGGCGGCGACGGGCAGGGTGCGGTCGGTGCCGGCGATGCGGGCGAAATTGTCGCGGATCTCGATGTCGGCCGGGTCGGCTTCGAGGAGGGTGCTGGCGATGATGCCGAGCTTGGTGCGCAGGGCGCGGCCGGCGACGGTCAGGGCGCCGCCGGAGAGCACCAGGGAGCGACTCGCAAAAGTGCCGAAGCCGTAGGGGGTGCGGTCGGTGTCGCCGTGGACGATGCGGACGCTGTCGGGGGTGACGCCGAGCGCGTCGGCGACGATCTGGGCCAGCGTGGTGGCGAGGCCCTGGCCGTGGGGCGAGGTGCCGATGCGGGCTTCGACGGCGCCGGAGGGGTCGATCGAGAGTTCGACGGTCTCCCAGCCGGGCGTGACGGCCATGCCGCGGGCGGCGAAGGCCGAGGAGCCGTAGCCGGTGCGTTCGCAGAAGGCGCCGATGCCGAGGCCGACGTAGCGGCCTTGGTGGCGTAGCTCGGTCTGGCGGGCGCGGAAGGCGGGGAGGTCGGCGGCAGCGAGCGCCAGTTCCAGGGTCTCGCGGTAGCTGCCCTCGTCGTAGACCAGGCCGGTGGGGGTGGTGTGGGGGAAGCGGGTGATGAGGTTGCGGCGGCGGATGTCGGCCGGGTCGATCGCGAGGGCGGCGGCGGCCTTGTCCATCAGGCGCTCCATGGCGAGCGTGATGGCGGGGCGGGCGACGCCGCGGTAGGGGGCGCTGCAGCAAGTGTTGGTGACGACGCCGCGGGCGCGACAGGCATAGGCGGCGAAGTCGTAGGGGCCCGGGAGTTCGGCCAGCGACATCAGCGGCTCGACGGCGGCGGTGTTGGGATAGGGGGCGTAGGCGCCGACATTGGCGATCACGTCGGCCTCCAGGCTGAGCAGGCGGCCGTCGGGGGCGAAGCCGGCCTCGAGCGCGATGGTCATGTCGCGGCTGTGGAAGCTGGCCATGAGGTTCTCGCGGCGGTCCTCGGTCCAGGCCAGGGTGGTGCGCAGGCGGCGGGCGAGCCAGACGAGGACGACGAATTCGGGGGCGAGCGACATCTTCTGGCCGAAGCCGCCGCCGACGTCCGGGGCGACGACGCGTAGTTGCGACTCCGGCATGCCGATGAGGTCGGCGATGGCGGTGCGCATCAGATGCGGGGTTTGGGTGGTGCAGGTCAGGGTGACGCGGCCGGTGGCGCGGTCGAAGGCGGCGTGGGCGGCGCGGGGCTCGATGGGGCTGGCGTTCTGGCGGTGCGAGCGGATTTCGCTGCGGATGCGCAGGGCCGGGTCCGGCGGGGTGCCGGCGGCGAAGTTCGTGTCGACGACCAGGTTGCCGGGGGCGTCCTGGCGGACGAGCGGGGCGCCTGCTGCAAGGGCGGCGCGGGCGTCCGTCACGGCGGGGGTCATGTCGATCTCGATCTGGACCAGTTCGGCGGCGTCCTCGGCGGCTTCTTGGGTGGCGCCGACGATTACGGCGAGCGGTTCACCGCAGTAACGAACGATTTCTTGCGCCAACACGGTTTGGGTGATCGGGACGTAGCCGAATTTCTCGATCAGGGGGCGCAGCGGCGCGACGGCGGCGAGGTCGGCCATGGTGAACATCATCGCGCCGGGCGGGGCGGTGATGGACTGGATGCGGCCGGCGGCGACCGGGCTGCGGACGAAGCGGACGTGGCGGTGGGCTTGGAGGTCGGCGGTGAAGCACCCCTGCCCGGCCACCAGCGCGGCGTCCTCCTTGCGGCGGATGGCGCGGCCGACCCAGTGGGCGCTGTCGTGGCGTTTCATGGGGGTTTCATGGGGCGGCGCTGCGCAGGGCGCGGCGGACCACGGTGCGCACCAGATCGCGGCGGAGGGCGGCGTTGACCTGCTGGTCCTCCATGGGGTCGATGGCGGCGGCGGCGGCATCGGCGGCTCGGGCGATGGCGGCGTCGGTCCAGGCGGCGCCGATCAGTGCCGCCTCGGCAGCGGCGATGCGGCGTGGCCGGCGTTCGGCGCCGCCGATGCCGACGCTGGCCTGCACCACTGTGCCGCCGTCGAACGTGAGGGCGACGAAGGCCATGGCCATGGCGTAGTCCCCTGCCCTGCGGCTGACCTCGTGGAAGCCCATGCGGATCGCGGGCGGCGGGATGGGGAGGCGGATCTCGGTGAGGAGTTCGTCTTCGGCCAGGGCGGTGGTCATGATGTCCAGCACGAAGGCATCGGCGGCGACCCGGCGCTCGCCGGCGACGCTGCGCAGCACGGCCTCGCCGCCGAGCGTGGCGAAGACCAGCGGCCATTCCGCGGACGGGTCGGCATGGGCCAGGCTGCCGCAGAAAGTGCCGCGGCTGCGGATCGGCAGATGCGCGATGTGGCCAGCGACCAGCGCGAGCGCGCGGCCCAGTTGGCCCGGCGCGGCCCCGAGCTCGCCGTGGCGCGCGGAGGCGGGCACGCGGAGAACGCCGTCGTCGACGCGCAGGGCGCCGAAGTCGACGCGGTTGATGTCGATCAGGTGCGCCGGTTGCGCCAGCCGCAGCGCCATCAGCGGCACCAGGCTCTGCCCGCCCGCGAGCACCCTGCCGCCATCGGGCGCGAACTGCGCCAACAGATCGAGCGTATGCTCGATGGTGGCGGCTCGATGATAGGTGAAGGCAGCTGGCTTCAAGCGCTTCCCGATTGTTTGCACACTAACAAGACGCTACGGCGGGCGACGATCAAAAGTCAAAGCTCGCCTGCCGGCAGGCGCCGATTTCCCGGAGGTGGCGTTGACGCTGCGGAAAAAGCGGTCGTATCGAGGGTGGGCCGCGCCGAACACCGACCAAGGAGCCTGAGATGAATTTCATCCATCGCCGCCGCTTCGGGGTACTCGCCGCCGCCGGGCTGTGCGTGTTGGCGGCGCTGCCGGTGCGGGCGGCGGAGAGGCCGATCAAGCTGGTGCTCAACGTGGGGCTGCAGGTGTTGGACCCGATCGCCGGGCCGTCCTTCGTCACCCGCAACTTCGCCTACATGGTGTTCGACACGCTGGTTTCGATGGACAGCAAGGGCGACTTCAGGCCGCAGATGCTGGAGGGCTGGAGCCGCAGCGACGACGGGCTGACCTGGACGTTCAAGCTGCGGCCGAAGCTGGTGTTCAGCGACGGCGCCGCCGTGACGGCGGAGGATTGCGTGGCGTCGCTCAAGCGGTGGGGCGATCGGGACACGATCGGGCGGCGGCTGATGGCGGCGACGAAGAGCCTGGTGGCGACGGGGCCGGATACGTTCGTGCTCGAGCTGGCGCGGCCGTTCGGCGGGGTGATCGCGGCGCTGGGCAAGCCATCGGTGCAGGTGCCGTTCATCATGCCGGCGCGGATCGCTTCGGCCACGCCGGCCACGGTGCCGGTCAAGGAGATCGTCGGCTCCGGGCCGTTCCTGTTCGTGCCGGACCAGTGGGTGCCGGGCGAGCGGGCGGTGTTCCGCCGCAACCCGGCCTATGTGCCGCGCGACGAGCCGGCCGATGGCCTGGCCGGCGGCAAGGTCGCGCGGGCCGAGCAGGTCGAGTTCGTCAGCATCGCCGATCCGGGCCTGCGCGCGGCGGCGCTGCAGAACAACGAAGTCGATTACCTGGAATACGCGCCGACCGACTACCTCAAGCGGTTCCGCGCGGACAAGAACCTGGTGCTGTCGAAGGCCGGCGGCATCGCGCAGATCATGGGCGCGGTCAGCATCAACCACCGGCAGCCGCCGTTCGACAATCTGCTGATCCGGCAGGCGCTGCAGGCGGCGCTGGTGCGCACGGACACGCTGGCCGCGTATGGGCTGCCGCGGGAGATGCTGCGGCCGGATTGCGTATCGATGTTCATGTGCGGCACGCCGTTCTCGACCGAGGCGGGCGGCGAGATCATCAACAACCCGTCGGTCGAGAAGGCGAAGACGCTGCTGGCGGCGTCGGGGTACAAGGGCGAGCCGATCGCCTGGCTGCAGCCGGCGGACTCCGCGCTGCTCAATCCGCTGGGGCAGGTGGTGATGGACCTGCTGAAGCAGGCCGGGTTCAATCTCGACGTGCAGACCTCGGACTGGTCGTCGATCGCGGCGCGCTGGAACCAGAACGAACCGCCAGGCAAGGGCGGGTGGAACCTGGTGCCGGTCGTCTATACCGGGTTCGACATGGCGGACCCGCTGGGCAATCCCGGCATCGGCTACAACTGCACCGACAACAAGACCTGGGGCTACTGCGCGCCGGAGCTGACCCCGTTGATCCAGCGCTTCGAGGCGGAGCCGGATATGGACAAGCGCAAGGAGTTGGCCGGGCAGATGCAGATGATCGCGTATAAGAACGTGAACTTCCCGATCACCGGGCAGTTCTCCGCCCCCGCGGTCTGGCGCGCCGGCCTCAAGGGCGTGATCGATTTCGGCTTTCCGGTGATGTGGAATTTGGAGCGGGCCAAGGCAGCGCGCGCCGATTGAAGATCGCGACGTTCAACGTCAATGACGTGAACCGGCGGCTGGCCAACCTGCTGGCGTGGCTGGAGGCGTCGCGGCCGGATGTGGTGTGCCTGCAGGAGTTGAAGGCGGCGCAGGACCGGTTTCCGGCCGAGGCGCTGCGCGAGGCCGGCTATGCGGCGGTGTGGCAGGGGCAGCGGACGTGGAACGGGGTGGCGATCCTGGCGCGCGGGCACGAGCCGATCCTGACCCGGCGCGGGCTGCCGGGCGATCCCGCGGACGTGCAGAGCCGGTATATCGAGGCGGCGGTGAACGGGATCCTGATCGGCTGCCTGTATCTGCCGAACGGCAATCCGCAGCCGGGGCCGAAATTCGACTACAAGCTCGCCTGGTTCGAGCGGCTGATCGCGCATAGCGCGACGCTGCTCGCGGCGAAGATTCCGGTGGTGCTGGCGGGCGACTACAACGTGGTGCCGACGCCGGCCGACATGCGGCCGTCGCGGTCGATGGCGAACAATGCGCTGGTGCAGCCGCAGAGCCGGGCGGCGTTCGCTAGGCTGCTGGAGCTCGGCTGGACGGACGCGATCCGCACCCGATTTCCGGAGGAGCCGATGTTCACCTTCTGGGGCTATCTGCATGAGCGGTGGACGCGGGATTCGGGGTTGCGGATCGACCATCTGCTGCTGAGCCCGGAACTCGCGCCGCGGCTGCTCGAGGCGGGGGTCGATCGTGCCGTCCGCGGCGAGGCCAATGCGAGCGATCACGCTCCCGCTTGGATCACGGTCGGGCTATGATCCGGCATGCACACCATCGACGCTGAATACGACACGATCATCATCGGGGGCGGGTCCGCCGGGGCGACGCTGGCGGCGCGGTTGAGCGAGGACCCGGGGCACCGGGTGCTGCTGCTGGAGGCTGGGCAGGATCTGCGCACGGCGACAACGCCGGAGCACATCCAGATCCCCAACCCGATGCGGGCGATCGGGGACGACGAGTTCCGCTGGCCGGCGCTGTTGGCGCGGCGGACGGAGAGGCAGGAGCCGCGGCTGCTGTGGCGCGGGCGGGCGATGGGGGGCAGCTCGACGATCAACGGGCAGATCGCCATCCGCGCGGTGCCGGACGATCTGGATCGGTGGGAGGCGGCGGGCTGCGAGGGGTGGGGCTGGGACGCCATGCTGCCGTATTTCTGCAAGCTGGAGACGGACAAGAATTTTCCCGACGCGCCCTACCATGGCGATCGCGGGCCGATCCCGGTGTATCGGGCGCCGGTGGAGGATTGGGGGCATGTGGACCGGGCGTTGCGGGAGGCGTCGCTGGGCCTCGGGTATGGGTGGTGCGAGGACCATAATGCGCCGACGGGGACCGGGGCGTCGCCGTATGCGATCAACAGCGTGGCGGGGCGCCGGGTCTCGACCAATGACGGGTATCTCGAGCCGGTGCGGGGGCGCGGCAATCTGACGATCGTGGGGCATGCGCTGGTCGAGGGCATCGTGTTGGAGGGTAACCGGCCGCATGCCAGCGGGGTGCGGGTACGGGTCGGGGGCCAGGTGCATACGCCGCGGGCGCAGCGCGAGGTCATCCTGTGTGCGGGGGCGATCCATTCGCCGGCGATCCTGCAACGGTCGGGGATCGGGCCGGCGGCGCTGCTGGAAAGGCTCGGGATCGGCGTGCGGTCGGATCTGCCGGTGGGGGAGAACCTGCTGGACCATCCGATCGTGGGGGCGTTCCTGCATCTGCGGGAGGCGGCGCAGGTTGGTACGCTGATGCATCGGCATACCAATTGCTGCCTGCGCTATGGCTCCGGGCTCGGGGGCGCCGGGGAGAACGACATGATCATGATCGCGGGCAACCTGGCCGGGGCGGCGCTGTCCACGGCCGGGCCGGATGCGGCGCGCGGGCGGATCGCGGTCTCGGTCTATCAGGCGTTCAGCCAGGGGCATGTGCGCATCACCTCGACCGATCCCACGCGCGACCCGGCGGTCGAGGAGCGCATGCTGTCCGACGAGCGCGACCTGATCCGGTTGCGCGACGGGGTGCGGCGGCTGCGCGAGATCTGCTTGGCGGAGGGCGTGACGAAGGTGGCGCACCGGGTCGAGTATGGGACCAGCGGGCGGTCGATGGAGGAGGCGCTGAGCGACGCGGAGCTCGACGATTTCCTGTTCCGCGAGTGCGGCGACGCGCAGCACGCCAGCGGCACTTGCCGCATGGGTGCGTCAGACGATCCCCGCTCGGTGGTGGACCCGGAGTGCCGGGTGCTGGGCTGCACCGGGCTGCGGGTGATCGACGCGTCGATCATGCCGGAGGTGCCGCGGGCCAACACGCATCTGACGCCGGTGGCCATTGCGGAGCGGATGGCAGATCGTTTGAAGTAGGCCGTCCGGACAGGGGCCTGCGTCCCATCAACCCGACCTGCAGCCGCCGTTCGATGCTCCGGACCGGTGGGGCAGTTTCAGCAGCCTACGGCGCATAGTAGGCGGATTGGCTACGTTTTGGAATGTGCGGCCCACCTCCCGGACGCCGCACCATTCCGCGACGAAGCAGGCTATGGCTCGGGTAACCTGCTTTAGGGGTGGGGAGATGCGCGGCTTCGTCGAAGCCGTGGAGGTTCGAGCATCATGAAGCGAGCGCCTTGGCCGCATCCCGCCACGCCGCGACCGTTTCGGCCACGTCGCGCGCGTCGTGGGCGCAGGAGACGTAGTATTTGGACTCGCCCTTCAGGATGCCGCGCTCGCGCAGCAGCGCGTTGAAGCGGGTCTGCATGGCGGTGTCGCCGCGGGCCATGCCGCGGTAGTCGCGGATTTCGCCGCTGGTGAAGATGGCGTCGAAGCAAGCGGGCTCGCCGATCACCTGGGCCGCGATGCCGACTTCGGAAAGGGTCGCGCGGAGCTGGGCCATCAGCTCGCGGCCGGTCTCGGCCAGGCGCTCGTAGGTGCCGGGTTCGCTCAGGAGCTTGAGCGTGGCCAGGCCGGCGGCTGCAGCCACCGGGTTGCCGGAGAGGGTGCCGATCTGCTTGACGAAGCGGTCGGCGCCGACGCTGGCGGCGTCGAAATGGGCCATGATGTCGGCGCGGCCGGCGATGGCGGCTAGCGGGTAGCCGCCGCCGATGACCTTTCCCAGCGTGCATAGGTCGGGGGTCACGCCGTAGAGTTCCTGGCCGCCGCCCCAGGCCAGGCGGAAGCCGGTGACCACCTCGTCGAAGATCAGCGGGATGTCGGCCTGGGCGGTCAGCCGCCGCAGGCCGGCCAGGAAGCCCGGGGCCGGCGGGATCAGGCGCTGCATGGGCTCGACGATGACGCCGGCGATCTCGTCGCCATGGGCGCGGATCAGGCCGTCGACCGCGTCGAGGTCGTTGAAGGGGGCGACCAGCACGGTGTCGGCAACCGCCTTCGGGATGCCGGCGGAGTCCGGGATCGGCTCCCAGGAATTGGCGTCGCGGCGGGGCGACGTGCTCATCAGGCCGTAATCGCTCATGCCGTGATAGCCGCCCTCGAATTTGAGGATCTTGTCGCGGCCGCGGAAGGCGCGGACCAGGCGGATGGCGTAGGCGTCGGCCTCGCTGCCGGTCGAGACGTAGCGGACCTGTTCGGCGCAGGGAACGGCGGCCACGATGGCCTCGGCCAGCTCGATGCCGAGCCGGTTGTTCATGAAGAACGTCGTGCCGAGCGCCACCTGCGCCTGCACCGCGGCGGTCACCGCCGGGTGGGCGTGGCCGAGGAGCATGGGGCCGGAGCCGATCAGGTAGTCGATGTATTCGCGCCCGGCTTCGTCCCAGACCCGGCCGCCGCTTCCCTCGCGGATGACGAGGTCGCTGGCGGTGTTGCCGAAGGTTCCGCCTGGCAACACGCGGTGCGCCCGCTCGAGCAACGTCGATTCCATGGCTTGCACTTTCCGTTACGATATCGTGGCGATCAGGCCGGCGAGCAGGCGGCCGCGGGTGACCAGGCTGTCGACGAGCAGGTGCTCCTCGAGCGTATGCACGCCGGCACCGAGCACGCCGAGGCCGTCGAGCGTCGGGATGCCGGCGGCGCCGGTGAAATTGCCGTCGGAGCCGCCGCCGGCGCTGCGGTGTGGCAGGGGGATGCCGATCTGCTGGGCGAACGCCGCCGCTTGGGCGTGCAACGCGAGCGTGCGCGCGTCGGGCTCCCATACGGGCCGGGTCACGGTTTGGGTGACGTCGAAGCGGACGTCGTTGTCGCGCCCGGCGAGGGCCAGCATGCGCTCGACGCCGCGGTCGAGGTCGGTCTGGCGCTTGGCCATGCTCAGCACCTGCGCGGTGCAGGTGGTGGCGACGCAGTTGACCCACTCGCCGCCGCGGATGACGCCGACGCTGAAGGTGCAGTCCTCGGTGGTCATGTCCTCGATCTCGACGATGCGGCGGGCCATGGCGCGGATGGCGGAGCGGCCTTCGGCGAGGCGGGCACCGGCATGGCTGGGGCAGCCGGTCGTCTCGATCGCGAAGCGGGCGATGGCGTAGCGGCCGGTGGTGATTTCGTGGCCGGGTCCGCCGGGCTCCGGCACGAGCACGGCGGCGTGGCGGGAGGCTTCGGCCTCGATGACGTCGCGGGTGGAGGGGGAGCCGACTTCCTCGTCGCTGGTGAACAGGATCGTGACGGGCAGCGCCGTCGCGATGCCGGCGCGCTGGAGTTGCCGGAGGGCTTCGAGCAGGAGCAGGTTGCCGCCCTTCATGTCGTAGATGCCGGGCCCGTAGGCTCGGTTGCCGTCGCGGCGCCAGGGCAGCGCGGCCAGGGTGCCGACGGGATGGACGGTGTCCATATGGCCCATCAGCAGCAGGCCGGGTTTCTCCGCGTGCCGATGCCGGAAGGTGGCGCGCACGCAGTCGCCGTAGCCCATGCGGCCCGGGATGCGCTCGACGGTCGCGCCCATGATGGCGAGGTCGCGGCTGGCGAGGTCCATCATGCGGTTGACGGCGGCGGCATCGTGGGTCGGGCTCTCGCACTCGACCCAGGGCCGCAGCTCGGCGAGCATGCGGTCGGGGTCGAACGGCAGTTGCGTCGGGTCCATGCGCCATCTCAGGACCGCATCGCAACTGCGTCAACCGTCCTTCTCAGGCGCCGTGCAGCAGCCCGCCCTGCGGGGTGACGCCGGTGCTGCCGGGGAACACGGCCGGCATGGCGGCGGCGGGGACGCC